>NZ_JARWCR020000025.1:0-106534 GCF_029846695.2 Bradyrhizobium nivariense
GAGAGAGGCCCCTCACCCCAACCCTCCCAGCGCGAGCGAAGCTCGTCGCGGCCCCGTAAGAACGGGGCGAGGGAGCGCAGCTTCGTCGTCGCCGGCAGCGCGATCACTAGGCCGACAGCACTTCCTTGACGACGCGCACGTCGACCTCGTGCTCGACATAGGTCCATTCCTCGGTTCGCCTGAGCATCTCGACCAGCTCCTCGAACAGCGAGGCGTGCGCCGGCGCGAACTCGAACCAGGTCAGGAAATCGAAGGGCCCGCCGAGGTCGCGGCAATGATAGAGCTGCCGCGCAATCGCAGGCAGGAAGCGCAGGCTGCTCGCGATGTGGTGCGATTTGTCTTCAAAGATCCTGCGGCGCTCTTCCTGGGTCAGCTCCCACCAGGCTTGCGACTTGCGGATCGGGATCAGCGCCGCGCTGGTTGCTTCCAGCCGGCCGAGGCCGGCCTGCACGGAAGTGAGCTGCTGCTTCTCGGTGCGCTCGGTGTAGCGCAGCGTGCTCGCGACGCCGACCAGCCGCCAGGCATTGCGCGAGGGCACCAGCGGCAACGAGATGGCCTCGCTGTCGGTGACCGACAGCGCCGGCATGAAGGGCAGGGGCTCGCCCGTCACGGGCGAAATCGAGATGATGCGCCAACCCCCGGTCTGGCCGCCTCGGAAGGTCCTGAACATGGCCTATGGAAGCGTGGAACCGGGTCGGGTTCAAGGCCTCTGTCATTAGCTCTACGGGATTTGCCCGGATCAGGCCCGCTTCTTCGGCTTCGACTTCTGTTCCATGTAGGAGCGCAGCACAGCATTCATGCGCCGCTGATAACCCTCGCCATCGCGCTTGAAGAAATCCAGCACATCCTCGTCGACTCGGATGGAGATTGCTTTTTTCTTCGGCGGCATCACCAGCACGGCGTCTGACCAGTCAATATCGATCGGCACCGCATCCGGATCGTTGGCGACGGCCTCGGCGATATCTTCATCGGTCAATGCGTCAACGCGAGCCCAGTCAGTCTTTCCCTTCCTCGGGAAGTCCCTTGAAACGATTGTAATATTTCTGTCGTTCGTCTTCCCGCGCGCGCCGGACCGAGATGAACCGGCAGATAGTCCCGCGGATCGCGCAGGCGACCGCGACTTCCCGCCCGTCGATCTAACCGAAGATTTGGTACCTGACTTCGTCATTGCGATCCGACCGGCGGATGAAGGTGTAGCCGTCGAGAATTCCGCGCGCATCCTCGAAGTCGATTCCGTGAATTCGCAGGTTGGTCGCACGCTTTTTCGGATCCCATCCGAAGTCGTGAATGCCTGCGAATAGCAACTGCAAGTCCTCCGTCATGGCAAATCATCCAAATGACACTGCATTTTGCCGCGCATGAGGTTTGCTATGACGTCTGAGGCCGTAGCCGCGACTTCATCGTACGCGTGTATATACAAACGTAATCGTTGTATGTCAACGATCTCAGTCCCGCTGGGAAAGGTCGAAACTGTTTGCTCCATCGACGGGCAGTCTAGGAAGTCCGGGGGGTCTGTTTCGCAGGAGATTTCCTGCCCTGTGCATAGGTCGAATAACCCGGATAACCCGTCTAAACCTGACTTTTGCCCACCCCGCACCTATATCCGTAACCCTTCGCCCGACTCATGCTGATTCGCGCTAGACTCAGAGCCCATGCGCTTCACGCCCCAATTCCTCGACGAGCTGCGTGCCCGGCTTTCGGTCTCCGAAGTCGTGGGCAAGCGCGTCAAGCTGAAGAAGGCGGGGCGGGAGTGGAAGGGGCTGTCGCCGTTCCAGCAGGAGAAGACGCCATCCTTCTACGTCAACGACCAGAAGGGCTTTTACCACGACTTCTCCTCCGGCAAGCACGGCGACATCATCAGCTTCATGATGGAGACCGACGGCCTGCCGTTCGCGGAGGCCGTGGAGCGGCTCGCCAATATGGCGGGCCTGCCGCTGCCGGCGGTGACGCCGGATGCGGCGCGTCAGGAGCAGCGGCGCCGCTCGCTGCATGACGTCATGGATCTCGCGGCGAAGTTTTTCGCGGAGACGCTGGCCTCGCGTGTCGGCGCCAAGGCGCGCGGCTATCTCGCCGACCGCGCGATCTCGCCGGCGACGCAATTGCAGTTTCGGCTGGGCTATGCCTCACCCGATCGCTTTGCGCTGAAGGAGCATCTCGGCAAGCTCGGCGTCTCCGTCGACGACATGGTCGAGACCGGCATGCTGGTGGCCGGCAACGACATCCCGGTGCCCTATGACCGCTTCCGCGACCGCGTGATGTTTCCGATCACGGATCTGCGCGGCCGCGTCATCGCCTTCGGCGGGCGCGCGCTGGAGAAGGACGTTCCGGCCAAATACCTGAACTCGCCGGAGACGCCGCTCTTCCACAAGGGCGACAATCTCTACAACCACCAGACCGCGCGGAAGGCCACCCATGACGGCGGCGCCCTGGTCGTGGTCGAAGGCTATGTCGACGTCATCGCCATGGTCACCGCGGGCTTTGCCGGCAGCGTCGCGCCGCTCGGCACCGCGCTCACCGAAAACCAGCTCGCGCTGCTCTGGAAGATGGCGGACGAGCCGATCCTCTGCTTCGACGGCGACCGCGCCGGCCAGAAGGCGGCTTATCGTGCCGCGGACCTTGCCTTGCCCTTCCTCGCGCCCGGCAAGAGCCTGCGCTTCGCGCTGCTGCCGGAAGGGCAGGACCCCGACGATCTCGTGCGCTCCGGCGGTCGTGGCGCGATCGAGGAGGTGATCGCGGCGGCGCGTCCGCTTGCCGAGATGATCTGGTCGCGCGAGCTCGAGGGCGGCAATTTCGCCACGCCCGAGCGCCGCGCCGCGCTGGAGGCGCGCATCAAGGAGCTCGCGGGCGGCATCCGCGACGAGGTGGTGCGGCGCTATTATCGGCAGGATCTTGCCGAGCGGCTCCAGCGCGCCTTTGCCCCCGAAGGCGGACGCGGCGGCTTTGGTGGCCGTGGCAATTTCCGCCCCGGCTCCGCCGGCCGCCAGTTTCAGCCCCGGGCTGCCGGAGGCGCGAATCGATTCGGCGGCCAGGGATTTGGCGGCCAGGGATTTGGTGGCGGCCGCCGCGGCCCGCCCGGTCCCATCCAGCTGCCCTCCGGGCCCTACCAGGCGGCGAGCGCCCAGCTCGCGGCAAGCCCGATCATGCGCGGCCAGCGCAGCGCCATCTCGCGCCGGGAGGCCCTGATCCTGCAAATCCTGATCAACCATCCCTGGCTGCTGCACGATCACCTCGAGGAGGTCGCCGCCCTGGAGCTCGCCCATCCCGAGGTCCATAAGCTCCGGGCCGGCATCATCGCCGCCTTCGCCAACGACCATCACCACTCGCCGGACCCCGGCGAGCAGGCCGAGAAGATGCGCGGCGACCTCGAGAAGGGCGGATTTTTGCAGGCTCTTCAAAGGGTTGAGGGCGGGATCACGACTGCGGCGGTGTGGGGCGCCCGTGAGGGCGCGGCACGGGACGACGTTCTCTCCACCTGGCATCAGCTGGTTGCCTTGCATCGCCAGTACCATTCACTACTTAGAGAGCTGAAAGACGCCGAGCTGGCCTTGGGGGAGGATCCCAGCGAGGCCAATATGGCGTGGCTGCGCGACGTCAAGGCTCGGATAGGCGAAGTCGACGGCACCGAGGCCCTGATCGAGGGTTTTGGCGAGCTGTCGGGCCGGTTCCAGAAGAGCGTGTGATGAAAGAATCATGCGGACGGCCGGGGCCGCAACCGCTAAAAGACTCGCCAAATCCGAGGTTTGGCGGCAAAAACAGGGTTAATCGAGGCTTAACGGTATTGTAGCACTTTGGCCACCAGGCGGCCGCAGGCAGAACAGACGCGTCAGGAATGAATCCGCGCAATCGCTGTTGGCACTACACCTGCATCCGCCGCGACAAAGAGGCTCACGAAGCGTTAGGCAAATCCGGCGAGAGAAAGGTCGGGGTGGCGACAAGATGTTCGCGCCGCCCTTTCCGTGTCGCGATCTGACGAAGCGAGAGCGTCGAGCAACAGGTTCAAGTGATTTCACGCGGGCGCGGCGAACGTCTGTGTGAAACGCGTTTAGGAGCAATGGATGGCCACCAAGGCAAAGACGCTGCAGGCGAAGGACAAGGAAAAAGACGACAAGGCAGCGGACGCGCCGGAGAAGGACTCCCAGGACGCGCCCTCGCCGTTGCTCGATCTGTCCGACGCGGCCGTGAAGAAGATGATCAAGCAGGCCAAGAAGCGCGGCTTCGTGACCTTCGATCAGCTCAACGAAGTTTTGCCGTCCGACCAGACCTCGCCCGAGCAGATCGAGGACATCATGTCGATGCTCTCGGACATGGGCATCAACGTCACCGAAGCCGACGATAGCGAAGGCGAGGAGGACAAGGACGAGGCCGGCGAGGACGAGACCGACAACGAGCTCGTCGAAGTCACCCAGAAGGCCGTCACCGAGGTCAAGAAGAGCGAGCCGGGCGAACGCACCGACGATCCCGTGCGCATGTATCTGCGCGAGATGGGCACCGTCGAGCTGCTGTCGCGCGAAGGTGAAATCGCGATTGCGAAGCGCATCGAGGCTGGCCGCGAGGCGATGATCGCGGGCCTCTGCGAAAGCCCGCTGACCTTCCAGGCCATCATCATCTGGCGCGACGAGCTCAACGAGGGCAAGATTTTCCTTCGCGACATCATCGATCTCGAAGCCACCTATGCCGGCCCCGACGCCAAGGCCGGCATGAACAATGCGATGATCGCCGGTCCCAATGGTGAGAGCGGTGAAGCGCCGGCCGAAGGCGGCCAGGCCACCGGCGTCGCACCCGCGCATGTGGCGCCGCCCGCCGCACCACCGTCGCCGACCCCGTTCCGCGCCGCGCCTGCGCCCGGCAATGCGGGCGAAGCCGCGAAGGATCCTGCGGAGTCCGCCGCCGAAGCCGACATGGACGAGGACGACGAGTTCGAGAACCAGATGTCGCTCGCGGCGATCGAGGCCGAGCTCAAGCCGAAGGTCGTCGAGATCTTCGACAAGATCGCCGACAGCTACAAGAAGCTGCGCAAGCTTCAGGAACAGGACATCCAGAACCAGCTCGAGAGCACCTCGCACGGGCCCTCGCTCTCGCCGCACCAGGAGCGCAAATACCGCAAGCTCAAGGACGAGATCATCGTCGAGGTGAAGTCGCTGCGCCTGAACCAGGCGCGTATCGACAGCCTGGTCGAGCAGCTCTACGACATCAACAAGCGCCTCGTCTCGCATGAGGGCCGCCTGATGCGCCTTGCCGACAGCCACGGCGTCGCGCGCGAGGACTTCTTGCGCAACTACACCGGCTCGGAGCTCGATCCGCGCTGGCTCAACCGTGTCTCGAAGCTTTCGGCCAAGGGCTGGAAGAACTTCGTCCATCACGAGAAGGACCGCATCAAGGACCTCCGCCACGAGGTGCATCAGTTAGCTGCGCTGACCGGCCTCGAGATCATCGAGTTCCGCAAGATCGTGCACTCGGTGCAGAAGGGCGAGCGCGAAGCACGCCAGGCCAAGAAGGAGATGGTGGAAGCCAACCTCCGTCTCGTGATCTCGATCGCCAAGAAATACACCAACCGCGGCCTGCAGTTCCTCGACCTGATCCAGGAAGGCAACATCGGCCTGATGAAGGCGGTCGACAAGTTCGAGTACCGCCGCGGCTACAAGTTCTCGACCTACGCCACGTGGTGGATCCGGCAGGCGATCACCCGCTCGATCGCCGACCAGGCACGCACCATCCGCATCCCCGTGCACATGATCGAGACGATCAACAAGATCGTGCGCACCTCGCGCCAGATGCTCAACGAGATCGGCCGCGAGCCGACCCCGGAAGAGCTCGCCGAGAAGCTCGGCATGCCCTTGGAGAAGGTCCGTAAGGTCCTCAAGATCGCCAAGGAGCCGCTGTCGCTCGAAACCCCCGTCGGTGACGAAGAGGATTCGCACCTCGGCGATTTCATCGAGGACAAGAACGCGATCCTCCCGATCGACGCCGCGATCCAGTCGAACCTGCGCGAGACCACCACGCGCGTGCTGGCCTCGCTCACCCCGCGTGAAGAGCGCGTGCTGCGCATGCGCTTCGGCATCGGCATGAACACCGACCACACGCTGGAAGAAGTCGGCCAGCAGTTCTCGGTGACGCGCGAACGTATTCGTCAGATCGAGGCCAAGGCACTGCGGAAACTGAAGCATCCGTCGCGGTCGCGGAAGCTGCGGAGCTTTTTGGACAACTAGTTCAAGCGCCACCACTTGGTGGCGGTCTGTTGAGGCAAGAACGGCGGGCGAAAGCCCGCCGTTTTCGTTCGTGCCGACTTGTCGGCAGCGTTCAGCCAAAGAGGCTCATCAGCTTTTCTATCGGAATATACTTCCGACGAGAAAGGCGCATCGATCCTGGAATTCCGGGTGGATGGCTCCAGCCTCGACGTGGCACAGATCGACATCTATGCTTCGATGATGCCGGCTCACCTCACCGTCTGGTACAACACCCGTTGCCCCGTCTGCGATGCCGGCATCGACTGGCAGCGCAACAAGCTGTTGGCGTTGGTGCGCGCGGGCACGATCGAATTCAGGGATATCAACGAGCAGCCCGACGCGCTGGCGCACTTTGGCGCCACGCTCGACGACATCAGGCGCCGCCTGCATGCGACCGATGAGGCCGGCCTGCTCATCGTCGGCGCGGATGTCGCGATTGCGCTGTGGAGGCTGACGCCGGGGGAGGGGTGGCTTGCGGGGCTGTTCGGCAATCGCGTGGCGCTGCCGTTCACCCGGTTCTTCTATGACCGGTTTGCCGATCTGCTGTTTGCCTGGAACAGGCGGAGCGGGCGCTGGTGAGCGCCTGACTGGGTCAACCTATTTCTTCTTCGCCCCGACCCGCTCGAGGTTCTTGATCTCCAGCGCCGGGCGGCCGGATTTTTCGGCGATCTCGCGGTCCTGCTCCATGATAAAGGCGCGCGCGGGCTCGTCGCCGTCGAGGCCGCCGAGCAATTCGGCGGGCACGCGCCGGTTGGAGCGTTGGGAGCCGTCTTCATAGAAGACGTTAAAAAAGGCGAATTCGCCCTTGGGATTGGTTCCAGGTTTTTTGGCCATGGCGGCTTGTCGTCGATCAGGGGGCTATAGTCAAATGACTTTGCGCACCTGCCGGGGGGGCCCGTCGTGCCCTGCCGCGGCCGGATCGATCGACGATGGTCCGCTTGCAGGATGGAAGCGTCGAGCGCTGCGTCGGGTCCGGTGCGGCCCTTCGCTCGATAAACGGCGGGCCGCGAAAGCCCGCCGTTTATCTTGGTCTTCAGCGTCGCCCGGGGCTGGCGGGGCGACAACCTAAAATAGAATGCTATAGGCCGCGCCATGCGGTTGCAAGGCAAATCACTGCGGCGTCGATGTCGGAGTCGGCGGATCAGATATGCGTCGATGCGAGGAAAGTTCCAAACGATATGCTTGGACGAGCGAATTACTTTGTTCATCTTTCGCGCCGCCGCAACGCAGCGAGCGTTGTGCGCCTTGTAGGAAAGCGCGTTGGTCTGCATGTGCATGTCTTCCCGCATGCGTGCAGAATGATCCGAAGTGCGGAAGCGAGTTCCCTCAACGTGGCGCACATCTCAGTGCGTGCACGCGCTGGCGCGGCGAAGCGAGGTTTACGGCGCCACCAGCTCCACGCGCCGGTTCAGCGCGCGGCCAGCGTCCGTCCCATTGGAGCCGACCGGCGCCAGCAAGCCGACGCCGGCGGTGCGCAATCGCGGCTGCGCGATGCGAAAGCCCTTCACCAGCTCGGCTGCGACTGCTTCGGCGCGGCGCTTCGACAGGTCGAGATTGTATTCGTAGGCGCCCTGGCTGTCGGTGTGGCCGACGATGAAGACGTTGAGCTGCGGCTGGCTGGTCAAGAGCTTTGCGATCTGCTCCAGCGTCGGGCGGCTTTCGGGTTTGAGCACGGCCTTGTCGGTGTCGAAATAGATGCCGTAGAGCGCGATGTGGCCGGTCTCGCCAAGGCCCTTCGCCATTGCGGCGGCGTCGACCATCTTGTTCGCGATGGCGCCGAGTTCGGCGACGGTGACTTGCGCGGTGATGTCCTGGTTGTTCTGGCTGACGATGACGCTGGCAAAGGTCTCGCGCCCGCCCTCAGTCTTGCGGCCGGCGTAGTAACGGTAGTTGAAACCATCGACCCACATCTGCGGGACCGGCAGCGTGTCGATGCTTTCCGTGAACGGAATGGCGCCGCAGGCATCGGTGTCGCAGGCGAGCAGGGTCTCGAAGCCGGCTTTCGCCAGCTGCGTCTCGAAATTGCGCGACACTTCCAGGATCGAGGGGCCGGGGTCGGTGCGATAGGCGATGCGGAAGACGCGTCCCTCGAGCCGCCGCGCGTCGGCCGGCTGGCCGTCCCTGAAGGCCGCCGCCTGCATCCGCGCCGCGTCAAAATCCTGCATCACATAGCCGGTGATGACGCTGCCGGCGAACCGGCCGATGCCGGGATAGTCGCGGCCGCCGGCGACATCGCGCGTCTGCGCGGAGGCGGCAGTGGCGGTGAAGGAGAGCAAGGCGAGGACAGCGAGCATCCGGCACGACATGGGCATGATCATCTCGATCGGTTGGGGAGGGGGCGAGCGCATTTCATTTGTCGCAGCCAAGATGCGATCGGTTCTGGCGATCGGTTCTGGCGAGGATTTGCCGCTTTGACGCGAATCCGGTTCCCGGGCATGATCGCGCGGTGCTTTCCCACTCATTCTTCAGAGGATTTTTCCGCATGTCGAGACACGCCCTGGCCATCGCCTTCATTGCCTGTCTGGCCAGCGGAACGGCGCAGGCCGCGCGCTGCGGCGGCGACTTCAACAGCTTTGTCGCCGGCATGACCTCGGAAGCGCAAGGAGCCGGCGTCTCGGCGGGCGTGACCAGCGCGGCCTTCAACGGCATTACCCAGGACGGCGCCGTGCTCGCCTTCGACCGGCGCCAGCGCTACACCTTCAACAAGAGTTTTGAGCAGTATGTCTCGACCCGCGTTGGCCCCGGCCGCATCAATGGCGGGCGCGCGCTGCTGCAGCGCCATGCCGCGCTGCTCTCGCGCATCGAGCAGCAGTTCGGCGTGCCCCGCTATATCCTGGTCGCGATCTGGGGGCTGGAGAGCGATTTCGGCAAGGGCGACATCGGCAAGCTGCCGGTGATCCGCACGCTGGCGACGCTCGCGCATGACTGCCGCCGGACGGAGCTATTCCAGGGTGAGCTGCTCGCGGCGCTGAAGATCGTGCAGCGCGGCGACCTGCCGCTGCGCGACCTGATCGGGGCCTATGCCGGCGAGATCGGCCAGACCCAGTTCCTGCCGTCGTCCTACATCAAATACGGCGTCGATTTCGACGGCGACGGTCATGTCGACCTCCGCCACAGCGTCCCCGACGTGCTCGCCTCGACCGCGAACCTGCTCCACACCAGCGGCTTCAAGATGGGCCAGCCCTACGGCGAGGGCACCGCCAATTTCGAGGCGATGCGCGAGTGGAACAGGGCGGTGATCTACAGGAAGACGATCGGGTATTTCGCCGATCGGCTGGCGGGGCAGTGAGGATTCGCTAAAGCGACGGAGCACTCGCGCCCACATGCTCGGTGTCATCGCCCGCGAAGGCGGGCGATCCAGTATTCCAGAGGCAGCACGAGAATACGGAGAGGCGGCGGCGTACTGGATTCCCCGCCTCCGCGGGGAATGACAGCGGAGAGTGTCGTGCCGGCGGGAAATCCAACGCTGCTGCGTGAGATACCTAGCTCCCCTTCGCCATCTTCTCCAGCTTGCGCTGCAGCGGCGCCCAGTACGTTCCCGGGCGGAAGCGCTGCAGGAGGTCCATGAAGCGGGCGTCGTTGCCGATCAGGATACGCGGCTCGTTTCTCTCGATGCCCTTGATGATGCGTAGCGCGGCATCTCTCGGCGTGGTCTTTGCCGCGTTCTCGAACCGCTCGATCGATTGCGACCGGCGGGCGTTGTCGGTGACGCCGACCCCGGTGCGCGAATTGCGCGCGATGGCGGTGGCGACGCCGCCGGGATGCACGACCGACAGCCTCATGTGCTTCCCGCCGCCGCAAGTTCGTGCCGCACGCTCTCGGAAAAGCCGCGCACCGCGAATTTCGCCGCGGCATAAGCCGACTGTCCCGGCGGGGCGATGATGCCGAAGATCGAGGAGAGGTTGACGATGTGCGCCTCGCTCATCGTCTTCAGATGCGGCAGGAAGGCGCGCGTGCCGTGCACCACGCCCCAGAAGTTGATGTCGAACAGCCAGTCCATCTGCGCCTGGTCGATCTCCTCGAACGTCCCCATCAGCGCCACGCCGGCATTGTGGACGACGATGCCGAGCGCGGGATGCGCGGCGGTCGCCTCACGCGCGAACTGCGCAATGTCGCCGGGCTCGCTGACGTCGACGCGGTGCAGGCTGACCTTGCGCGCCTTGTCTGGTCCTTGGCCGATCTCCGTCGCGAGCGCCTTCAGCCCGGCCTCGTCGCGATCGGCGAGCGCGAGGTCACAGCCGCGCCGCGCAAGCTCGATCGCCAGCGCGCGGCCGATGCCGCTTGCCGCTCCGGTGATGGCGGCGGCGCCGCGGATTGCAGTCATGACATCCCCCCGTCAGGCCGCTCGAGCGGAACAATGATTTACATTTTTTCATATTGGAACTGAACCGCAGGCGAGTTGGCTCCTTAACATAGGTTACGCAAGCAAGCATTGGGAGCCCGCCCATGAGACAGGCTGAACCACGTCGCGCAACCGCGCTGATCGTTGAAGACGATGCCATGCAGCGGGAGATGCTCAGTCTTCTGCTGGAGGAGAGCGGCTACCAGGTCATCCAGTGCGAAAGTGCCGAGGCTGCCGAGCGGGTGCTCGACAGGAACGTCGGCGGGCTCTGCCTGATGCTGACCGACGTGCAACTCGCCGGCCGCATGAACGGGGTCGAGCTCGCGCACGTCGCCAAGCACCGCAACCCGAAGCTCGACGTCGTCGTCACCTCCGGCCGCCCCTTGATGCAGCCCTTGCCGAGCGGCGCAAAATTCTGGGCCAAGCCATGGGCGCCGCTCGACGTGCTCCGCGAGGCCGAGATCGCGCAGCTGTCCTGACGGTCGATCCGGCAGGCCGGCTTTCGTGGTCCGGGGCGCGGTGATAAGGTCTGTCCATGACCTTGTCCTTTCTGCTCACCTCGCTCATCGTCGTCGCCTCGCCCGGCACCGGCGTGCTCTACACGCTGGCCGCCGCGCTGACACGCGGCTCGCGCGCGAGCATCGCGGCTGCCTTCGGCTGCACCCTCGGGATCGTGCCGCACATGACGGCCGCGATGCTGGGGCTCGCCGCCGTGCTCCACACCAGCGCGCTCGCCTTCGCCGCGCTGAAATGGTGCGGCGTCGCCTATCTGCTCTACATGTCCTGGCAGGCGCTGCGCGAGACCGGCGCGCTGGCGGTGGACGGCGAGATCCGCGAGCGTTCGGTCGGCCGCGTGATCGTGACCGGCTTCCTGATCAACATCCTCAATCCAAAGCTGTCGATCTTCTTCCTCGCCTTCCTGCCGCAGTTCATCGCCGCGGACGAGGCCCATGTCCTGGCGCGGATGCTGGAATTGAGCGGCGCCTTCATGGCGATGACGTTTGCGGTGTTCGTGGTCTACGGCCTCTGCGCAGCCTCGGTGCGCGAGCGCGTCATCTCCCGCCCGCGCGTCATGGCCTGGCTGCGGCGGAGCTTTGCGGCGGGGTTTGCCGCGCTCGGCGCCAAGCTGGCGTTCGCGGAGCGATAGCTTCTCCGCCCAATAAAAAAGCGGGCCTTGCGCCCGCCACCTTCAATCTCTCAATCCTACCCGAAGCCCGGGCGGAGCGAGGCTCCACCCGGGCAAAGAAAAAGAAGCTACGTTACTTCTTCTTCGCCTTCTTGGCCTTCTTCGCCTTCTTCTTCGTCGCCTTCTTCGCTTTCTTAGCCATAGGATCCTCTTAAGGGTTAATGGTGAAACGCGACACGAGGGATGCTCGGCGGAGGGCCAGCCTCGCAACATCCTCGACGACAAGCTCAGCAGATTCGCGCCCTTCTGCCCCGTGCTGTCACATCCGTGTCATCGCGTTATCCACAGCTCAGATGCATTTTCGGGTGATTTTGGTTCGCGAATCCGTATCGCCGCCGGACGGCGATGCGACCGCACCGGACACCGGCGACATGCCTAACGATCCGACAACCGCGCCAGCTGTTCATGAATCCAAAACCAAAGGCACGCTTTTCGAAGTTCGCGGTGAGACTCCGTTAAGCGCGACGGCCGCATTGTCCCCTGCAAGAAAACGGGGATGGGGTCATGGACGGACAGCTGCCTGGGACGGAGGGCGCGACGCTGCGCGCGCCATGCTGAACGTGCCGACACTCTGGACGGTATTCGTCGTCAACTTCCTGGCGCTCGGCCTGATCTGGGCCTACGTGACCCGCTCCTATCCGAAATTTGCAGCCGCGCGGTTCTGGATGGCATCGTCCTTCATCGGCGCGACCGGCGCGATGACGGCCCTGATCCGCCTGTTCATCGCGTCTCCGCTGCCGCTCCTGCTTGGCGCGGCCGGCGTCATCGCGGCGAGCTGCCTTGCCGCCATGGGCATTCAACGCTTCTACCACCGGCCGGTCTCATGGCGCCTCATGACCGCAACGGGAGGCTTAAGCCTCGCCGGGGTCGTGTTCTTCATGGTCGGCTTCGAGCACATGCAGCTGCGCATGCTCAGCTACACATTCGGTCAGGCCCTGCCGCTGGTGCTGTCGCTGCGTCTGTTGCTGTCGCCGCCGGAAGGCCGCGTCAGTCCGGGCGCCCGATTGTCCGGCATCGTCATCCTCGCCATTATCGCGATCCTCGTGGTCCGCACGGTGGGCAATCTGCTCGGCGGCGATTTCTCGGCGAGCGCCGGCGGCCAGGCCCATGCGGTCATGGTGCTGGGGCTCCTGTTCCTGTCGATGACGCTCAATTTCGGCTTCCTGCTGATGGCGATGGACCGTCTGCGCAACGAGGTTGCCGCTCTCGCGCTGCTCGACGATCTCACCGGCGTCGCCAACCGGCGGCATCTGTTGCAGCGGCTGGGCGAAGAATGCGCCCGCTCGGAGCGCAGCGGCGAGCCGTTCTCGCTGCTGGTGATCGACCTCGACGGCTTCAAGACCATCAACGACACCAACGGCCATGCCGCGGGCGATGCCTGCCTCCAGCACTTCACCCTGATGGCGCAGACGCGCTTAAGGCCCGGCGACATGCTCGCCCGCACCGGCGGCGACGAATTTTGCGTCGTGCTGCCGTCGTCGACCTTGCGCGAGGCGGCTGCGATCGCCCGCCGCGTGCTCGAGGTCTGCCGCCAGGATGCCGTCAACTGCACCGGCGTCGACATCCCGATCGCGATCTCGATCGGGGTGGCGCAGTGGGATCGCGGCATCGGCCGATTCCCGGACCGCCTGATCGCGCATGCCGACCACGCGCTCTATGCGGCCAAGAAGAACGGCAAGAACGACTTTGCCGTCTACGATCCGGCGCCGCCGCTTTCGCCGGAGCCGGTCCGTCCGGGCGAGGTCACACGCAAATTCGCGTAAAGGCTCTTTGTTTGCGCCTGATCTCCTTCGGAAAACCGCTGCACATTCTTCCGGATCATGGGCTAGGCTCATGTCCACATTGGACCCGCATGATGATCTCCCGCCTGCTCGCGGCCATTCTCGCCGCTCTCATTCTGATCGCACCCGCCGCCGCAGCCGACGCCGAGCTGGCAAAGCTCGCGCGCGCCTCCGGCACGCCCGACATTCCCGGCCTGAAGATGGTGTGGCTGGCGCCATGGGGCGATGTCGGCAACGCAAAACCCTGGCGCAACATCATCGTGCACCAGACCGAGGGACCGGCAGGCTCGGCGCGCGGCGGCGCCGAGGCGCAATCGAAGAATCCCACGCGGCGCGGCGTCACGGTCTGGGTCGAGACCGACGGCACCGTCTATTGGGCAGTCGCGGAAAACCTGGTGCCGACCCATGGCGACGGCGCCAACCGCAACGACAACAAGTACATCGACAACAGATCGACCTATCGCCAGGTGGTGCGCGACAATTCGATCGGCGTCGAGTTCGCCGGCAACTATCCCGACGTCACGACGGGCCCGACCGCGGCGCAGGTCGCGGCGTGGAAGATCCTCGTCCAGGTCCTGCGGGTGCGCTACGGCATCCCGCTCGACCACGTCTATGCGCACAACTGGATCGACTACAAAGATGCCCGCTATTGCGAAGGCTGCTGGCTCGCGACGCTGGCACGGACTTGGGGGGCGCGGACTTGGGGGGCAAGGACTTGGGAGGAATGACGAGTCACACCGGCTCGGACATCCACCCAAAGAACCGCCGCATCAGTCCCGCTCGCCGCGGCACTTCCGGCGGCCCATCCGCCGCCAGCACGCGCTTGAAGAAGTAATCCAGGAACACCATGTCGTTCGGCTCGGTGACGGTGAATTTTTCCTCGCCGAAGAAGACGCTGTAATTGAAGAAGAACGGTCCCATGAGCGGGATCGTCGCGGTCGAGGCATAGTCCTTCGAGATCACGAACTCCGACGGCTCGAGGCCGTGGTCGCGCATCGCCTGCTCGACCAGCGGCAGCTTGCGCATGAACTGGGCGGAGAAGCCGCCCACGGTGGATTGCAGGATGATCGACACGGTCTGTGTCCGTCCAATTGGCTGTCGGTCCGATGTCTTTGGGTCGGTCGACCGGCAGCGCGGGTTCAACGCAAGCCCGGTTCTACGTCGGGCGGGGGGAGGGGGATGTGATGGCCGTCTCACCCGGCAGTACGGCCGTCATCGCCCGGTTTAACCGGGCGATCCAGTATTCCAGAGACCTGCATTGGCGACCTCGCTCTTGCAATTGGCGCCGCGGCGTACTGGATGCCGCGCCAGAGCCTGTCATCGGGCTCGCCGAAGGCGAGACCCGGTGGCGGGGCATATGACGGCGAGAGTTGCGTCCAACAAAAAAGCCGGCGTTGCCGCCGGCTTTCTGTCTCTTGTCGATCCGCCAATTTCTGGCGCCGGAGTAACCGCGCTTAGAGCGCGGCTTCCAGCGCGGCCTGTTCCGCCTTTGCGATCGTGCCCTTGACCGCGGACTGCACCTTCTCGAAGGCGCGGACCTCGATCTGGCGGACGCGCTCGCGCGACACGCCGAACTCGGCGGCAAGGTCTTCCAGCGTCATCGGCTCATCGGCGAGGCGGCGAGCCTCGAAGATGCGACGTTCGCGCGGGTTGAGCACGCCCATGGCGCCGTTGAGGGCGTCGCGGCGGTGATCATACTCCTCGTGCTCGGCCAGCATGGCTTCCTGGTTGGGCGAATTGTCGACCAGCCAGTCCTGCCATTCGCCGGCTTCGCCGTCGTCGCGGATCGGTGCGTTGAGCGACGCGTCGCCACCGAGGCGGCGGTTCATGTCGACCACGTCCTGAGCCGTGACGCCGAGACGCTTGGCAATGATTGCCACCTGGTCGGGGCGGAGATCGCCTTCGTCCAGCGCGGAAATCTTGCTCTTCGCCTTGCGCAGGTTGAAGAACAGCTTCTTCTGGTTCGCGGTAGTGCCCATCTTCACGAGCGACCAGGAACGCAGGATGTACTCTTGAATCGATGCCTTGATCCACCACATGGCGTAGGTAGCGAGGCGGAAGCCCTTTTCGGGCTCGAACCGCTTCACCGCCTGCATCAGGCCGACGTTGCCTTCCGAGACAACCTCGGAGATCGGCAAGCCGTAGCCGCGATAGCCCATGGCGATCTTGGCCACGAGCCGGAGATGGCTGGTGACGAGTTGATGTGCGGCGTCGCGATCGTCATGCTCGCGCCAGCGCTTGGCGAGCATGTATTCCTGCTGGGGTTCCAGCATCGGGAATTTGCGGATTTCGCCGAGGTAACGGGAAAGGCCGGATTCGCCATTAAGGACCGGCAGTGCAGCGGTACGGGCCATAGTGCGCCCTCCAAACAGGTTCAGGCCCCCGATAGCGGCGGGCCAGGCAGACGACCGCTTGGTTAAAGCCGGTCGGTGCTGCGATGTTCCGCGTTGGTCATTTCCAACGCAGGCGCAATATAACCCAGCGGGGGGCAAAAAGGGAAGGATTGTTGACGTCACGTCCCCGTGTGGCAGCTATAACTTTTTGTAATGTAAAGCTTTTCTGAAGAGGCCTGCGTCATAGCGCCGCTTTCAGGGCACCCTGAAGGAGAAGCAAATCCTCCGGCAGAGGCGTCTCCCAGTGGAGTAATTCTCCAGTCCTCGGGTGCTCCAATACCAGCAGATAAGCGTGCAGGGCCTGCCGTCCGAGGGCGGCCAGGGCTCCTTGCGACTCAGGACCCAGCTGGTTCGCCTTGGTCTTGAAATGCGGGCCGTAGACGCCATCGCCCAGCAGGGGGTGGCCGATATGGGCGAGGTGGACGCGGATCTGGTGGGTGCGCCCGGTCTCGAGCTCGCAGGCGAGCAGCGTCGCGATCGGCTTGCCGTCGCGTCCGGCAAAGCTCTCCAGAAGCTCCCAATGCGTCACGGCCTCCCGGCCGCTCTGGCGCACCGCCATCTTCTCGCGCGCATGCGGGTGGCGGTCGATCGGCGCGTCCACGGTGCCGCGATGGCGGCCGGGCAGCCCCCACGCGAACGCCATGTAGCCGCGGCGCATCGGCCCGGTGCGGCCGTGATCGGCGAATTGCGCGGTCAGCGAGGCATGCGCGAGGTCGTTCTTGGCGACCACCATCAGCCCCGTCGTGTCCTTGTCCAGCCGGTGCACGATGCCGGGCCGCCGCACCCCGCCGATGCCGGACAGCGAGGAGCCGCAATGGGCGATCAGCGCATTCACCAGCGTGCCGGTCTCGTGGCCGGCCGCGGGATGCACCACCAGACCCTTCGGCTTGTTGAGGACGACGATGTCGTCGTCCTCGAACACGATATCGAGGGCGATATCCTCGCCTTTCGGCTCCGGCGGAGCCGCTTCCGGCACGTCGATTGTGATCGTATCGCCGGATGCGACGTGATAAGCGGGGTCCCGGAGCGCGGCGTCCCTGAGGCTCACCGCGCCCGCCAGAATCAGGGCTTTCAGCCTTGATCGCGACAGCTCGGCAAGGTGCACCGCCAGCACGCGGTCGAGCCGGGTCGAGCCTTCGTCGCCGGCGACGACAACCTCCAACCTTTGCGCAGAGCTTAAATTTTCCATGACGACGTCTGATACCGTTGTTCCCGAACCGAGCCCCGAGCAAGCCGCGCTGTTCGCGCGGGTGCGGCGGATGATGCTGATCGCGGGGTTGACCACGGCGCTGGCAATCTGCGCCGTCCTGATCGCGGTGGGCTACCGCCTTTTCAAGTCGGAGGGAAGGGCGCCCGAGCCCGCGGGCGACGTCATCGCCACCCTGCCGAAGGGCGCCAGGATCGTCTCGACCGGGGTCGCCGGCGACCGGCTCGTGGTCACGCTCGACATCGGCGGGGTCACCGAGATCCGCACCTTCGATGCCCATACGTTGAGACCGGCCGGAAAGCTGAAATTCGCCAATGAGCCGTAATGCGGCTCCGGAACTCGCCTCGGCCGTCGTCCTGGCGAAGGCCAGGACCCATAACCACCGAATCCGGTTGCGTGAACGAGATGGTCGTTCCGACTTGCCTTACCCATCCCCATTCGGGGTAATGGGTCCTGGCTTTCGCCAGGACGACGGCCAGTGGACGTTTGAAACCCCTCGATCCCCGCTTGCCGCCGGCAAAATTCGAGGCTATGTCCTCTCCCTCACGCTCCCTTCGTCTAGCGGTTAGGACGCGGCCCTCTCAAGGCTGAAACAGGGGTTCGATTCCCCTAGGGAGCGCCAAATCCGCGATATTCCAAATCGACGTCCACCCGCATCGCCTTGCGTTCAAGCCGGCGCAATGGAAAGCGCTTCGGGCCGCGGCCTTCGCTGGTGCGATGGTTGCATGTTGAAGGCATAACTCCTTGAAGGCATGCTGCGGCCCCGCTCAGCGCCTGGCCGAGCGGCGATCGCGAGCGGAGCCCCCGGCCGTATTTCAGTGGTGCGCCGAAACGCTCCTGACGGTCTCGGTCAGCAAATCACCTGATGCGGAATGGCCGACGTCACCCAGACTGATGATGCCGACCATCCGCTTGCTCTTGTTGATCACCGGCAGCCTGCGGACCTGTAGCTTCTCCATATGATGCATCGCCTTTGCGAGGTCATCGTCCTCCCGGCAGCAATGGATGCCCTCGGTCATCACGTCGCGCGCCGTCGTGCGGCCGGCGTCGAAGCTGTGGCTCGCGAGCCCTTTGCAGACGATATCGCGGTCGGTCACCATCCCGACCAGCTTGTCGTCCTCGCCAATCGGAATGCAGCCGATGTCATGCGTCCGCATCAACTTGGCGAGCTCGGTAATAGGGGTGTTGGGGCTAACCCAGTCGACACCCTTGTGCATCACGTCCTTGACTTTCATGGCGAGCCTCCGTTCGTGGGTTTCAGGCGCCCCCCCATTTTCCGAATTGTGCGACCGATCGGGTGCGAGATCGCAGCGATCCAACCAGACAGGCGCAGACATTGTCGCCGTCACTCTCCTGAACAATTTGACGACGACCTCGCGGCCGCAGTCCCCGCCCAAAGGTAACGGGCGGTGTGCGAAATTCTCAATCGTGCGCGCTGAACTGCCCGTGCGGCGCATTGGCCGTCAGGCGCGCAAACTGCGCATGACCCATATGAAGCAGCGTCTCGTGATCGCCGGCTTCGATATAGATGTCCGGCTGTGCCTCGATGCTGTCGTCCACGATGATATCCAATCCGTAGCATTTGCCGACGGCAGGAACCGCACCGTGTGCACAGTCGCTGAACAGCCGGTTGATCTCGGTTTCATCGGCCATTTGGAGATTGTCGCCGAGACTTGTCCTCAAGTCCGACAGGCGGAGATGATGCGATGCGGGCAAGATGGCCAGCATGTATCCGCCGTCGCGCCGCAATACGATGCCCTTGGCGAGGCGGTCGCCCGAGATATGGCATGCCTCGGCCGTCCGAGCGGACGTCATGCTGAGTTCGTGCGGTATCACCTCGTATTGGATGTTTTCAGCGGCTAGGTATTTCTGGAGCGTGGGAGCAATGGTCATGACATCACCTCCGATGCGGAATGCAAACCATCCACCGTGAGGGTCATCCCAGCAGACTCTCACCACGCGATGGGCGGCTGCCTGACTATGGATCCAACATAGGTCTTTCATCGGCAAGCCGCAATTCGTCGACGGGCTCTGGCTGCTGTCCTTTGAGCACATGCGAGCATCCCATGCGGGGTTTGCGTCGAGGTTATGTAGCGATTTCAATTACATAAGAGTTCGTGGTTTTATTCTGAATGGCGCGCCAAAAATTGCGCTGGCCATTGATATCGCTTGGTTTCTCCGGCAATTGGTCCCACCAACGCGAAATCCTTCTCCGCAAATCAAGCTCCTAGGCTGTCGAACTGCGGTCGCGTAGTTTGCGCGAATGCGTCTTCTAGTTATCGCGATCTCTGTCCTGGGCTTGGCGGCTTTCGCGTTTCTGGGCGTGCGCTTCTAGCAGTACTCCCGGCTTTGGCCCAAGCCGTCTGCTGAGGTTGTTCAACTCACGCCGGAAAAGCGCCTATTGCTGCGGCGTCTCAGAGCAGAGACCAAGTTTCAACCAAATGATTATCCCCCCTTGGGCTACACCGGCGCGGAAACACGCGAAGATGAAGCGCGAGCAACGGCCGCGGTGAACCAGGTTATCGACGCGATCCTGGCTCAAGCCAACGAGTCTCTCCGTGCCGAAGTGCCTATCGCCCTTATTGAAAAGGCGCTGCGGGAAGTGGCGACACTTGCCACGGAGGATCGCGATCGGACTCAAGGCTATTTGCTGGAGATCTGGTACATCCTTGGCTTTGAAGGTCCGACTGGGCTCTTCGCTTTTGGCTCTGCCTACCCTAAACCCGACGGCTTTGGCGAACCGCTTCCACCGGGCTGGATAGCACCAGACAAGCCACGTCCGATCGGCGATCCAGTGGGACATTCCCGACAAAAAGCATAATGATCCTGGAGAACGATCTGGTGTCCCACTTTTCGGTAAGCCATTGGTTCTATTGATTTGGCAAAGTCCCCTAGGGAGCGCCAAATCCACGATATTTTACGATATTTTGCGATGGCAGTCCCGATCGGGAGTGCCAGCCCCTCGATCGACTGATCTTGCTCAGTCCCGCTCCATCATGTCGGCGATCGCCTTGATGCGGCTTCTGGCGTATTTCGGCAGGCCCGCGCTCAGTGAATCGCCGCGGTTGAAGGAGCTCTTGCCCATCAGCAGTTGCGCGGGCACGAGATTCCGCAGCATGGGTGTATTGCTATATTCCCTTTGCTTGTTCAGCACGTCGTTCCTGACCGCAACGAGGATGTAGACCGTGGCGATGGCGGCTTCCCGCTCGGTCGGATGCTGTTGCAGAACCGCAAGCAGCTTGCCGAACTGGATAACTTGGTTGACCCAAAAAATGTTCTGCTCGAGCGCGCCGGTGACTGTGGAGTCGAGCCCTGTCAGCATCGGCAGCTCGGCAAGGTGCGGCTGCGTGACCAGCATGATCTCACTCTGGAACTCGATGAAATCCGGAATCGGTTTCTTGCTCTCCTCGCGCAGCTTGTTGGCAAGCTGGATGCCCTGCGGAATTTTCCCTTCGAACATGTAACGGGACTGCGCGCAGATCGCCTTCGCGTCCTCGCACCAGCGGCGATCCGGCGGACAGTTGTGCGCGGCGCCCGCGTCCTTGTTGGGAATCGCATCGGCAGCCGTGATCGGCCGGTGCTTGACTGCGGAATCGATCTGCTCGAGGAGCGCAATATTCGCATACCGCGACAGATCCAATGCCGCTGCCGATCTTGAAAGTCGAAACCGCGCCTCCGCCTGGTAGACCGAGAGCTTCAGCTTCGTTTGTTGGTTGAGCGTGGGCTCAGCGAAGCTCGGGAAGAGCGAGAGGAAGCGCCGCTGAACCGGACGTGAGCGGGCCCAATCTTCGTAAGGAATAAGCCCGGTCGAGGAATCGGCAAGCTTGTCGTTGCGTTGGTCGGCGAAGATGACGGTGCGCGGTTTGATCTGTGTGGTCGGAACGCTGGCGACTGCGGGCACGTCCTCCAGCTGGAATTCCTGCGCGGCCGCGCCCGTGCAAGCGGCCACAGAGGCGACGAGGAGGACAGCGGCACGGTGGAGTCTCATGGGCGTCAATCCTCAATTCAGCCGCCGCCAGAAATAATCGGGATCGACTCGGCGCGGCGGTTGCGGAAGGCGATCCTCGTCATCGGGATATCCGCGCCAGGAGGGATATTCGCGCGGACCAAGACGCCAGGCCGGGAATGGAAAGGGCGGCCGGTTATCGCCGTAAGGGTGGTTATCGTAGGACCACTGCTGGAACGGCCCGGCGTAGCTTTCTGCACGCGAGACGATCCGAAATTGCGTATCATTGGTTCTGCCCGACGGATCTCGCTTGAAATACTCGGTGAATGCGCGCCCGGAGCCGGCCGGTGCAGGATCGCCGGTATAGGGATCGATCGACAGAGCAACGAGCTGATGCATGGCTTCGCGCGAAGGGCCGTTCAACGCCGTCTTGGGAGCGTGCAGCTCCCAGGCTGCCTGCACGATCGGCTCGAACATCGGCAGCGCCACTTTCGCTCCGGTCTGGCCGCGCCCAAGGGTGCGGCGTTCGCCATCGCCGTTGTCGTAGCCGACCCAGATGGCGACGGTGACGTCATTTGTGAAACCGACGAACCAGGCATCGGCCCAATTATCAGTGGTGCCGGTCTTGCCGCCGGCATAGGGCGAGAGATGCTTCGCCGCTTGCGCTGTTCCGCGCGCGAGCACGCCCTGCAGCATTGATTTCAACTGGTAAAACGATGCGCGGTCGGCGAGGCCGATCCAGTCCACTGCACGTGGATCGTGCCGGTAGATTGCGCGGCCGTCCTGTTCGATCGTCTCGATCGCATGAGGCTGGGGCCGTGCTCCTTCGTTGGCGATCGCTGCATAAAACGCCGCAAGGTCGATTAGGCGCACAGTTTGGGCGCCGAGCACGAACGGGTAGTAGCGCATGCATTCTTTGTAGAGCTGCGCTTCCATCGCGAGCTCGCAGACCCGGTCGAGGCCGTGCTCGGCGCTGTCGTCGAGGCCGGTCGCGAGCAATTGCGCGGTGGCGAGATTCCGCGAGTTTTCCAGCGCGCGCCGCAGCGTAATGGCGCCCGAAGCGCCGCCGTCGTAGTTCCTCGGCGACCAGAAACCGCGCTGACGCGCGGAGCTCGTCGCGCCGATCGGTGCCAGCGTAATGGGTTCGTCCATCACCAGCGTGTTGGGCTGCAATCCCTTGCGAAGGGCGGCGAGGTAGGTCAGCGGCTTCAAGGTGGAGCCGGGTTGCCGCAGGCTCTGGACGACGCGGTTGAGCTGGCTTGCCGAATACGAAAAGCCGCCCGCCATCGCAAGAATGCGGCCGGTTTCGTTCTCGAGTACGAGCGCCGCGCCCTGCACGGTCGGTCGAATGCGCAGATCGGCACGCGCCGCTTGCTTGCCCTTGGCTTCGCTCACCTGAACGTAGACCACGTTGTAGGGCTTGAGACCGCGCCGGATCGCGGCGCTCCAGGTGTTCAGCGGCAGGATGCGTCCGTCGGTCAGACCGACGTTGATCGCATCGCCGCGCTTGCCACGTGTGTTCTCCAGGACGACCGCCGCTTCCCAGTGGACGTCATAGAGAGGTAGCCGCGTCGTCTTCAACGCCATGAGCCAGGCCGGTTCCGTGGCCCTCAGGTCTGCCGCAATCTGACGGACAGCATCGGAAATGTTCGCCTCGGGTCCCTCAAATTTGTAACGACCGCTGTTCAGCTCGTACCGCGCGAGGCCTTCCTGCAATGTTGCCTCGACTGCGCGCTGCAAGGCCGAGTTGACGGTCGAGTGCACCGCGTAGGAGGAACTGGTGAGAGTATCGAGGCCCGCGACCACCTTTGCCTCGCGGGCGATGTGATCGACGAAGTGAAAGCCGAAGTCCCGGCGCGTCGGCCGGTACTCGACGAGCTGCGGCAATACCGGTTCCGCCGCGGCGGCGTCGATCATGGCGTCGCCCTGCATGCGGCCCAGCACGTAGGCAAGGCGCTCGCGCGCGCGCTCGGGGTGGTGGTCGGGATTGAAGTAGTTCGGTCCCTTGGCGAGCCCGGCGAGCAGCGCGCCCTCGACTGCGGAGAGCGCCTTGGCTGGTTTGCCGAAATAGCTGCGCGCCGCCATCTCGATGCCCCAGGCCCCACGACCGAGATAAATCGAGTTGAGATAGAGCTCGAGGATTTCCGCCTTGGTCAGGGCGCGCTCCATCCGCGAGGCAACGATCATTTCGCGCAGTTTTCTCTCGTAGGTAATGTCGTTGCCCACCAGCAGGTTCTTGGCGACCTGCTGTGTAATGGTCGAGCCGCCCTGCGGTCGTCCCGGGTGCGTGAAGTTGCCGATGAAGGCGCGGACCAGTCCGCGCTCGTCAATGCCGGTGTGTTGGAAGAAGCGCTTGTCCTCGGCGGCGACAAATGCGTTGCGCACCGCTTCCGGGATATCGGCAAGCTTGACCCAGATGCGGCGATTGTTCGGCACGTAGACCTCAGCAAGGCGCTCGCTCTTGCTGTCGAGGACTACGCTGGTGCCGGGAAGCTTGAGGTGCTTAAGCTGCACGGCGTCGGGCAGATCCTTGACCGCGCTGTTGTAGAAAGTGATGACCTGACCAAGATCGACCGGAGATTCTTCCATTTTGTCGACCTTGCAGAACTGCCTGTAGGCCACGTGGAGGTCGGCCAGCTTCAGTCCTTTGAGTGCCTTGATCTCGCTGCTCAATGCCTCCTTGTCATCCATGGCAGTGGCAATCAGATCGTCCAGGTTGATGTCCTCAATGTCGAAAGCCTTGCGCATGTGGGCGCAGCCGGCACCCAAAAGCTCCGCCACCTCGGAGCGGTCACGCACCTCATCAAACTCGGTCTTGACCCCATCCGGTCGGGTGGTGACCTGGCTGAAGGCAAGCGCCGTAGCGAAGATCTTGATGAGAATCGAGTCCATGGCCTGCCGCCGGTCAAAAACCGCCCCGTAAGGGTTCCCTCTTGTAGAACAGTATTCAACAAGGCCGTTTCGAGGAAAAAGTTCCTCCGACCTGGCCGGGCTTTGGAACCAACGCTGCGGCCAGTGCGTTCTGGAAATACGGTATTGGCAGCGCACCCATGAACGCCCCTTTTCCAGTCGTGCTTGCCGCGGCGCTCCTCAGCGCCGCCGTCGCCACGATGCCTGCGGATGCGGCTCCTCGAAAGCGAAATACCCGGGCTCTTGCCGCGGTGCCCCCTGCAGCTAGCGTCACCCAGCCCCCCGCGGACAGATTTTTGGCCTGCGACGTCCGGGTGCGAGACTATCTTCGCGAAGGCGGAGCGGCGATACGGGTGACCAAGATCGAAGTGGACGATGCGAGACTTCAGTTGAACATTCATCATGAGTACGGAGAGGCGGGAAAGTCGTCTCGAAAATACCTCCGCGGGGACACTGAGGAAGAAATGCGCAAAAATCTGCGCGCAATATTGGATGAATTCGCTGCGGCTGCGAAGGCCGCAGCGGCCGGTCGCACGTGGTATGTGATCGCTGCTCGCAAGGTCATGCCGGAGCTCCGCGAGGGTTCGGGCGACACCACGAATCCGTGGACCGCCATCGTCCTTGCGGATTTCGAGGGAAAATGCAGGCCCATCACGTTCTATCAGTCTGTCGACCGGGCCAAGCTCGATCCTGAACTGGCCAAGAAATTGGATGAGTGAAGTCTTGCGCTCGAAGTGATTTGCAGTCGTAGCGACCGCACCTGGAATCCATGAGAGGCGCGGGGAGGATAGATCGCGCCAAATCGGCAGTTGTATGTGCCGTCGCCGGTGTGTTTGCAGTATTGGCGGCGAGCCTCGGCTTTCGTCGCCTATAGGGGCAGGTTTGGGCAGCCGTTCTGAAACGCTTTGGAAAGCAATAAGGCAGTCACCGCCCAAACTTTTCTTTTAGCCCATGGAATTACTGACTTCTGCCCTATCCCTAGGGAGCGCCATTCACGTACCAGGCTGGGCAGTCCAAACCCGGCCGTTTTTCCGCCTGAAGCCGCAACGAGCGTGCGCAGGAGCAAGCTTTTCGCGAGGCTCGGCGCAGGCGCTCTCTTAGGCGATCGTGCCGTCGATCGAGCGGCGGATCACCCGCTGTACTTCTGCATTCGACAGAAACAGATCGTGGTTGATGATGCCCCAGCCCTCCTGCGAAGCATCGACCACGCGCACACCCAGCTGCGTGATGGCGGCCTTTTCGGCGGCCCCGACCCTGGTCATTCCACCTGCGATTTGTCCCGAGAGCGCAAGTGCGCGATCGTTCGTCGCGGCGATCACGACGATCTTGCCGGCAAGCGGACCGATGCGGTGGATCGCCGACGAGAACACGTCCATGTCGATATCTGGCGCAGCAAACACGACCGCACCGACCTTGCTCGTAACTGTGTCGCCGTATCGCGCATAGAGCTGACGCAGGCTTTCGAGCGTCAGCATGGTTCCCATGCTGTGCGCAACGATGTGCACGCGGCCGCCGCCTGGAGCGGACACGAGCGCAGAGAGCACGCGTTCGAAATCGTCGCGGGACCACATCGCGCTGTCGCGGTCATAGGCATAGTCGAACAGTCCTGCCTTGGAGGGCCAGGAGAACACCATGGTCCGGCCGCGGAACTTGATTCCATCCGAGAGATGGGCGGCATCCAGCATCGCCGTCTCGAATGTCTGTTTGAAGCCGTGCACATAGATCAGCACGTCTCCTCCGCCGGCCTGCGCAACGAGATCGCCAACGTCTGCCGACACCGGTTCGAGCCGATCAAGGCGCCAATCGCCAAATCCAACCGAGGCGAGAGAAAGTCGGCTCTCGTCCGGCGCCACCAGCTTCGCCCGCGCGACCGTCATGTTGGTCGCGCGCTCCGGTCCGAACCAGGGTTTCGTGCGACCGCCGTTCACGGGCTTGCGCGTGGTCGCGACGAGCAATGTGGGGTCAACGGAGAGCGATGACGCGTCGAAACGCGCCCCGGTCGCACCCAAGCCGGCGCATCCGGCGAGCGCGAGGGCACTTCCTGCCGAGACAAATCCGCCGAGGAGAGCGCGGCGCGAAACAGAATGACGAGAGTCGCGTTGCAGAAGTCGTCGGACGATCACACGGAACCTTTGGAACTTGGCCCACCGTAGCGCCACCCCGCCCAACTCCCTGAATGACAATGGGGGCGAGAAGACGGCGGAGCAGCTTCGCGGTCCATTGCATGGTCGTGGCGTCCGTCGTCTCCGCAGTTACGGTGACAGTGCACGGAACTATGCCGCCTTGTAAGCCGCGATCTTCTTGATCTGTGGTGCGAGCACGTCTTCGGCCGTTTCGAGGTCGAAGCGCGCCTGCATGTTCATCCAGAATGCGGCGCCGGTCTTGAAGAACTTGCCGAGCCGCAGCGCAGTGTCGGCCGTGATCGGCTTTTCTTCGCGCGCAATGCGCTCGATCCGGGTGCGCGGCACGTTCAGGGCGGCCGCGACCGCGTAGGGCGACAGTTTCAGCGGAACGAGAAATTCTTCACGCAGGATTTCGCCGGGATGAATCGGCGGAAGTTTCCTGGCCATTTGCGAGCTCCTTTCCGTTGGCCTCGACCTGGCTCGTCCATCTCAGCGCTGCCGGTTTACGCCGCGCACGCTGGCTCGCCGCGCAATGAACTTCTTCATCAAGGCAGGAAGAACGCCTTGCTGAAGCGACCAAGCGGCGGCTCCGGCTCAAGATAGAATGAACGTCCGATCGTGTCCTGATTGTATTCGTCGAGAATGATCCAGAGCCGCAAGCCGACGTCGAGCCCGGCCCGGCGTTTTTCCATTTCGGGAATTTCCGCAGCGAAGCGGTCCGGAGAAGGTGGTTGGCTGGTGATCGGAAACAGCACCAGCACATCTTCGCCTCCCGGCCGTGCGATCCTCACACCCACTGCGACCGGTCGCGGCTTGCGACCTTCGGTTTCGCCGCGCTCTGCTTCACGGACCCAGAGCTAAGGGAATCGGATCACATCGCCGGTGCGAAGCGCGTCGAGGCTCACGTCTCGTCGCGCTCCTGCTCGTAGTTGTCGATTGCGCTCTTGACCTCAGTGAACAGGTCGTCAGGCATTGCCTCCAGCCGGCTGGCTTTGCGCGTATCGGCGCTCGAGATGAGCTTGCGGTAATCCTCGATGCTCAGCAGCACCAGGCGAGGCTTGTTTCGCTGTGTGATCGTCACGGGCCTGCGCAAGGCCTCGGCGATGATATCTCCCGACTTGCGGGAAAGGTCGCTGGTCGAAAAATTGGCCATGGCAGTCTCCGTTAATGCTGTAAAATACAGCAAATACGTAAATGTTGCAAGAGGGTGGAACCGGCGCGGCCCATTGCCGTCGGGCAAAACAGCCCAAATCGCCGTCAACCTCCTCCCGCAAAAATATTCCACTTTACCGAAATTCGGATTTGTCGTATGTGTCGCCTATCCCAGCCCACAAAAGGGGCGGTCGTACGTCGTCACGAACGCGGGCTGGGAGTTGCGGTGGACGCGGGCGGCGTTAAAGGCGGGATTGTGCGTGCAGGGCGAGATGAACCTCGTGAGCATGGCACGAACCGCATCGACGGACGGCGCTCAAACTTGCTGAGCTTTTAGGCGGAGCGGGACCATGTCCGGCGAAGCCCTTTTGGCGAAGCCGGAAGCCCGCGTACGGCGAAACCGTGTGGTCCTGGCCGTCGTTGCTACGGTCAAGCCTCTATGAAGGCGTCATCGCGTCAACCGGCGCGTTGCCGTGCATTTCGCAGAGGTGACGGAGGCAAGAAGGAACTCGTCTCCGGGGAGAGCGCGGCATAGGCCGTCAAACCATCGCGCAGGGAAGGCCTGGTCTCGGCTGCCCTGTGTCTCCCCTGTGCATTGCGTGTGCAATCAGTTCGCATGGGGGTTTTTATGGGTGCCAGCCGGCGCCCGGTCTTCCCTGCGCCCTTTCTTTGCGAAGGGGTGAAGCGAGAAGCATAGCTCGGGCAAAACTTGCCGCGAGACTGCGCGCGGCTGTCCACAATTTGCCAGCGACATGACCTTCCGTGCGAGCATGATGCGTCGGCTTCGGTGGAGGTGGTCGTACCTCCCGGAATCTGCCTTGATGCGAATTCAGCGCGGAGGAGTTTCGATGATGAGCGGCTTGGTGATCTCTGGCGGCCGGGTGGTGGATCCCGCCAGCGGAATGGACGCGGTTGGCGATGTGGCGGTGGTGGACGGCAAGGTCGCCGCGGTCGGCGCTTCGCTCGGCGGCGCCGAGCGGGTGATTGACGCCACCGGGCTCGTGGTCGCGCCCGGCTTCATCGACCTTCATGCGCATGGCCAGTCGCTCCCCGCGGATCGGATGCAGGCGTTCGACGGCGTCACGACGACGCTCGATCTCGAAGCCGGCGTGCTGCCGGTCGGGTCCTGGTATGAGCGCCAGGCGCGGAAGGGGCGCGTGCTGAACTACGGCGCGGCCACCAACTGGGCCTTTGCGCGCATCGGCGCGATGACGGGCTCCAATGCGGAGAGCTCGCTGGAAGCGTTCGGCAATGCCATGCGCGATCGCCGCTGGATGGACAACGTCGCGAGCGATGCGGAGGTCGCCGGCATTCTCGAGCGCCTTTCGCGCGGCCTGAACGAGGGCGGCATCGGCATCGGCATCTTGAACGCCTATGCGCCGGGCGCCGGCGTGCAGGAGCTGACAGCGGTCTGCCAGCTCGCGGCCGCGCAGGACGTGCCGACCTTCACCCATGTCGCCTACATGTCGCGCGTCGACCCTGAGAGCGCGGCGGAAGCCTATATCCGCCTGATCGGCTATGCCGGCGCCACCGGCGCGCACATGCACATCTGCCATTTCAACTCGTCGAGCAAGACCGACGTCGAGCGCTGCCGCGTGCTGATCGCGAAAGCACAGGCGCAGGGCCTGCCGATCACGGTCGAGGCCTATCCTTACGGCACCGGCTCGACCGTGCTGGCGGCTGCCTTCTTCAGCGACCCCGAATTCGTCGAGCGCAACGGCACCGGCTACGATTCCGTGCAGCGGGTCACCGACGGCCATCGCTTCAGCGACCGCGAGGAGCTGCTCAAGGCGCAGGCCGAAGAACCGTCGTCGCTGGTGCTGTGGCACATCCTCGACACCGAGAACAATGCGCATCACCGCGACCTGCTCGACATGTCGGTGCTCTATCCCGGCGGCGCGATCGCGTCCGACGCGATGCCGTGGACGACGTCGGACGGCAAGACCTACACCGGCGATGCCTGGCCGCTGCCGGATGACGCCACCTCGCATCCGCGCTCGGCGGGCTGCTTCACAAAATTCATCCGCGAATGGGTGCGCGAGCGCAAGACCGTGTCGCTGCTCGAAGGCGTGCGCAAATGCGCGCTGATCCCCGCGGAAATCCTGTCGCAGAGCACGCCCGCGATGCGCGCCAAGGGCAGGCTGGCGAAGGACGCCGACGCCGACATCGTCGTGTTCGACTACGAGAAGCTCAGCGACCGCGCGACCTTCACGGCGATGAACCGTCCCTCTGAAGGCGTGCGGCATCTGATCGTCAGCGGCCAACCGTTGATCAGCGACGGCGTGCTGGACGTGGCGGCGCGGCCCGGCCGTCCGGTGCGCCGCCCCGTCGTCGGGGGCTGAGACATGCCGGTCCCCATTCTCCTGGTGACGGGCTTTCTGGGGGCCGGCAAGACCACTGTCGTGAACCATCTGCTGGCGCACGCGGAGGGGCGGCGGATCGCCGCAATCGTCAACGATTTCGGCGCGATCAACATCGATGCCGAGCTGATCGCGGGCGCGAGCGACGGCGTGGTCAGCCTCGCCAATGGCTGCATCTGCTGCTCGCTCGAAGGCGACCTGCTGCGCACGCTCTCGACGCTGCTGCGGCGTGATCCGAAGCCGGAATACATCGTCATCGAGACCAGCGGCGTTGCCGATCCCGCCGACATCGTCCGCAATTTGATGGATCCCGTGATCCTGCGCGAGGCGCCGCTGGAAATGGTGCTCTGCGTGATGGATGCGGCGACACCGCCGGCCGCCTTTGAGGACGCGCTGCACCGTTCGCAGCTGCGCGTTGCCGACATCGTGGCGCTGAGCAAGCTGGATCTGGCGGGCGAGGGCGCGGGCGCGCGGATGCGCGAGGCCATCCGCGCGCAGCGCGTTCCGGCCGTGGTGGTCGATGCGCCGCACGGCGAGATTCCGTCCGCGCTGCTGTTCCCCGCGACCGTCGATCGCCCACCCGCGCTACGCGAGCCCGGACCGCGACGGCCGGCAGAGCAACGCTTCGAAACGCTGAGCTGGACCTCGGAGCAGCCGATCTCGCTGCCCCGCTTGCAGCACGCGATCGGTCGGCTTGCGCCAAAACTCGCGCGGGCAAAAGGCCTGTTTGAGACCGTCGAGCAGCCCGGGCGCCAGATGGTGTTTCAATTCGCCGCCGGCCGCGCCACGCTCGCCCCCGGCGATGCCGCGCTCGCCTCTGGCGATGCGCCCGCTCCGGGCGTGCCTCGCGCGCGCATCGTCTTCATCGCCGAACTTGGTGTGCTCTCGAAGGCGGAGCTCGACGGGATCATGGAGGCGTGCGTTGCGAGTGGGTGAGGTGAGGCGGTAAAATGGATTGCAGTCGCAAGGATGAGCCCGGCATGTCGCCCAAAATCGCACCCGCAGACGCCGCTTCGCGCCGTGCCGCCAAACCGGCCATCGTCTATCCGGCCGGGACGATGCCCGGGCCCGACCTGGCCGCGCTCGAGCAAGCTCGCCGCACGATGGTCAAAACGCACGAGCTCATCGTGCCGCCGCGCGACGCCAGAACATTTCGCGTGGCGCGCGGCCAGTTCTTCCGCATCGTCAGCATCGAGGGTCCTCAGGTCGGCGATCTCAATCTCTGGAACGCGGACGATCTCTCCGAACGCTTCTTCAGCGGCAAGACGCGGGCACTCCATGGCACGCATGTCGGCGTTGGCGACCGGCTCTGGAGCAACATGCCCTATCTTCGGCCGATGGCAACGATCAGTCACGACACACTCGGCTGGTACGGTTTTGACGAGGACGGCGCCGGAATTCACGACGTCATCGGCACGCGCTGCGATCCCTACACGAATCTGATGCTGAGCGGCGGCAGCTATGATTTCTGCTGCCATTCCAACCTGTCCCGCGCGCTTGCCGCCGAGCTGAAGATGGAGCCACGTGCGGTCGAGCATCACGTCCATGACGTGCTCAACGTCTTCATGTGCACCGGATTCACGAAGGACACGCACCAATATTTCATGAAGGCAAGTCCCGTCCGCCCCGGCGACTTCATCGAGTTTCTTGCGGAGATCGATCTGCTCGGCGCGCTGTCGGCCTGTCCAGGTGGAGACTGTAGCGCGACCCATTCCAGCGATGCTGCGGCGTGCCATGCGCTCAAGATCGAAATCTTCGAGCCGGATCGAACGACGCTGAAGGACTGGACCTGGCCGTCGCCGAGTGAGTATCATCGCCGCCACGGCAGACATGCGGAAAGCTGAGTTTCAATCCTCCACCGGCAGCGCATCGCCGTGCACATACCAGTCCGCGCGCGACGTCCAATGCACATGCCGGTCGGGTGTCGCGCCCAGCGGCTCGTCGAAAGCGCCGGCATGGATGATCGCTTCGCGTCCGCTGCGTGTGAGATGTGGCATCGGGCTGCCGCAAATCTTGCAGAACGCGGTCGCAAAGCTTCGTGCATTGGGCAAGTCGAAGCGCGCGACGGATGCTTCACCGCGCAGCCAGCGCAGCGCGCCTGCCTTCGCGATCACCCCGCGGGCATGCGCGGTCCCGGTCGCCTTGCGACAGCGCGAGCAATGGCAGTTGAGGAAGCGATCGAACGGGCCCTCGGCCTCGAACGCGACCTCGCCGCACAGGCAGCTTCCCCGGAATGCTGTCATCTCACTCCCCCTCCGGCTCGGCCGGCTGCTCGGCCGTCTCCTCGGCGTGGACCGGCGGAGCGCCGTGCCCGCCGCGGAGCCGGATCATGGTGTCGATCACGTCGATCTCGATCTTCAGCATGTCGAGATCGCGCGTCATCTCGCGCACCTCCTGGCCCTTGCGCGCCAGTTCCTCGGAGACGTCGACCGCCATCCTGCGCTCGGTCACATTGCCTTGCGTGTTCACGAACAACTTGGCGCGCATCCATTCGAGCCGCGCCCGCTGGGTGTCGCGCTCGAACTTCTTCTCCGCATAGCGACGCCGCGCCGCCGCATAGGCGCCGACCAACGCGGTCTCCGGCAGGCTCCACAATTGCTCGACCGACATGGTCATGCCGTTCAGGTCCCGGATTCGGCTCGGCGGAGGTCTCCTCCGCAGCCTATCAGACCCTTCCGGCCGGCAATTCTCAAGAGGGTGTCGGTGGCTCCGGCGAACTCACGCGAATTGCGCGATGCCGTGGCCGACGGACCAGTTCTCCGCGGGAGCATCGAGCAGGTTGATGAACACGTCCTCGGGCGGATTCCACGCAGGCTTGAGGGGATTTGGAGAACCCGAATGCTTAAAGCTTTGCTAAGGGGCGCAGGATAAACTGGCATATCAGCCCTTCCAATTCTTGCGAGCACCGATGTTTTTCTCCCGCATCAGTTTCAAGCTGGTCCTGATTATCGGCATCAGCCTCCTCGGCATGATCGCGCTGGCGCCGATCGCCCTCTCGACCCTGCGCGCGCAGATGATCGCGGACCGCCAGGCCAAGACGCAGCACATGGTCGATGTCGGCTACGGCATCCTGGCGCACTACCAGAAGCTCGAGAGCGACGGAAAGCTGCCCCGCGAGCAGGCGCAGGCCGGCGCGATCGCGGAGATCAAGAGCCTTCGCTACGACAAGGTCGAGTATTTCTGGCTCAACGACATGGCCGCGAAGATGATCATGCATCCGATCAAGCCCGAGCTTGACGGCAAGGATCTCTCCGAGATGAAGGACCCCACCGGCAACCGGCTGTTCTCGGGCTTCGTTGACGTCGTCAACAAGCAGGGCGCGGGCTTCTACAGCTACCTCTGGCCGAAGCCCGGCTTCGACCAGCCGGTCGGGAAAATCTCCTATGTGAAGGGCTTTGCGCCCTGGGGCTGGATCATCGGCACCGGTATCTATCTCGACGACGTCGACGCCGTCTTCCGCCAGGATGCGATGACCTTCGCCCTGGTGTGCCTCGTCGTGTTCGTGCTCGTGCTCGGCGCCTCGTTCGTGATCGGCCGCAGCGTGACCCGGCCGCTGGCGAAGATCACCGCGCTGACCGAGCGCCTCGCCGCCGGCGACAGCGCGTTCGAGGTGCCCTATACCGACCGCAGCAACGAGGTCGGCGGGCTCGCCAGGGCGCTCGCCGTGTTCAAGGACAACGCGTCGGCGGTCGGCCGGATGCACGCCGAACAGCAGGAGACAAAGCAGAAGGCCGACGAGGAGAAGCGCAAGACGATGACCGATCTCGCCGGCAAGTTCGAGGCGAACGTTCAGGCCGTCGTCCGCGACGTCTTCAACGAGGCGCGCGCGATGCAGCAGGCCGCGCAAGGCATGTCGGAGACCGCGAACAAGGCGACCGACCGCGCGAGCTTCGTCGCCACCGCCTGCCAGCAGGCCTCGAGCAACGTGCAGACAGTGGCCTCCGCCGCCGGCCAGCTGTCGTCCTCGATCACCGAGATCAGCCAGCGCGTCGCGCAGGCCGCAAGCGTGGCCGACAAGGCCGCCGCCGACGGTCAGCGCACCAACGACACCGTGCAGGGGCTGGCGGCGGCCGCGCACAAGATCGGCGAGGTCATCGACCTCATCAACCAGATCGCCTCGCAGACCAATCTGCTCGCGCTCAACGCCACCATCGAGGCGGCGCGCGCCGGCGAGGCCGGCAAGGGCTTTGCGGTGGTGGCAAGCGAAGTGAAGTCGCTGGCGAGCCAGACCGCGAAGGCGACCGACGAGATCGGCGCGCAGATCTCGGCGATCCAGGCCGAGACCAACCAGGTCGTCGGCAACATCGAGAGCATCCGCAGCACCATCATGGAGGTCAACGAGATTTCCTCGTCGATCGCCGCAGCCGTCGAGGAGCAGGGCGCCGCGACCGCGGCGATCGCGCACAGCGTACGGGAGGCCGCCTCCGGCACCGACCAGGTTTCGCAGAACATCTCGGGCGTCACCGACGCCACAGTGGAGACCGGCCAGGCCGCCGGCCTCGTGCTGCAATCGAGCGGTCGGCTGTCGCAGAAGCTGCAATCGCTCGAGGACGAGGTCAGCGCTTTCGTTGCGGGGGTGCGGGCGGCCTAGTATAGCAGGGGGATGGATCAAAATTCCGATCGTCGTGCGCGCATCCTCCTGATCAATCCGAACAGTTCTGTGGCGACCACAGCGATGATGGTCGCCATCGCGAAATCTGCCGCCGTGGGCGGCGTCGATATCGACGGCGCGACCGCCACGCGCGCGCCACAAATGATCGTGACGCCGGATGCGCTGGATGCAGCCTCCGCCGAAGTTTTGGAGATTGCGCAAGCACATCGGCATGCATGCGACGGCATCATCGTCGCGGCGTTCGGCGATCCTGGATTGGCCGGAATCAAGGGCGCGATAAAGCTGCCCGCGGTCGGCATCGGTGAGTCCTCGATGCTGGCAGCCGCCGAGAATGGCCGCCGCTTCGGCGTGGCGACCACGACCCCGCTGTTAGAGGCGAAGATCGATGCCTTGCCGGACGCGCTGGGATTGCGATCGCGCTACACCGGCACCCGCTTCGCGCAGGGCGATCCGCAGGAGCTGATGCGAGATCCAGTGCGGCTGCGCACAGCGCTCGCCGGCGCGGTCGAGGCCTGCATCGCGCGGGATGGCGCCGAGGCCGTCATCATCGGCGGCGGGCCGCTGGGCGAAGCCGCGCGCGAGCTTCAGGCGATGTTCGCCGTGCCGGTCATCGCGCCGATCCCGTCTGCCGTGGCACGGATTATTCGCCTCATCACAGCGCGCGCGACCGACTGATATTCCGGCCCGCGGGAACGGTCATCGCGACCGGCGTCCTCGCCCTTGACGGCCCCGGTCAAAGTGACGAAGCAGAACCTTCGGACCCGCCGACCCGCGCTTGGGCACGCGGGCATGGAGACGCTGCATGTCGTTCAAAAAGCTCCTGATCGCCAATCGCGGCGAGATCGCCATCCGCATCGCGCGTGCCGCGGCCGATGCTGGCATCGCGACGGTCGCGATCCACCCTGCGGACGACGCGCTGTCGCTGCACGCGCGTGTTGCCGATGAGGCGATGGAAATCCCCGGCCGCGGCGCGCGGGCCTATCTCGACATCGAGGCCGTGGTGAAGGCGGCAATGGCGTCCGGCTGCGACGCCGTGCATCCCGGCTACGGCTTCCTCAGCGAGAACGCCGCGTTCGCCAAGGCCTGCGCCGATGCAGGCATTGCCTTCGTCGGGCCGAAGGCCGCGGCGCTCGAACTGTTCGGCGACAAGGTTGCGGCACGGCAACTGGCAAAGCGCTGCGGCGTGCCGATCATCGCTGGCACCAGCGGACCGTCCTCGCTGGAGGACATCGCGGCGTTCTTCGCCTCGCTCGGCAGCAACGCGGCGATCGTGATCAAGGCGATGGCCGGCGGCGGCGGCCGCGGCATGCGCGTGGTCGAGAGCGCGGCCGATCTCGCGGAGGCCTACGCGCGCTGCCAGTCCGAGGCCAAGGCCGCGTTCGGCTTCGACGGCGTCTATGCCGAGCGGTTGATCCGGCAGGCGCGCCATATCGAGGTGCAGATCATCGGCGACCGCCGCGGCGCGATCTCTCATCTCTGGGAGCGCGAATGCACCATTCAGCGCCGGCACCAGAAGCTGATCGAGGTGGCGCCGAGCCCGTCGCTCAGCGACGGCTTGCGTGGCCGGATCATCGAGGCGGCGAAGCAACTCGCTGCGGCCGCGTCTTACGACAATCTCGGCACGTTCGAGTTCCTGGTCGACGGCGCCGCCGAAGACAGTTTTGCCTTCATCGAGGCCAACCCGCGGCTTCAGGTCGAGCACACCGTCACCGAGGAGGTGCTCGGCCTCGATCTCGTCCGCGCCCAGCTCGCGGTCGCTGCCGGTGTCTCGCTTGCCTCGCTCGGCCTGGCGCAAAGCTCGATCCCGAAGCCGCGTGGCTATTCCATGCAGCTCCGCGTCAACATGGAGACGCTGGACGAGCTAGGGGCGACGCACCCGACCGGCGGCGTGCTTGCCGTGTTCGAGCCGCCGTCGGGCCCCGGCGTCCGCGTCGATAGTTTCGGTTATGCCGGCTACAAGACCAGCGCCGCCTTCGACTCGCTCCTGGCAAAGGTCATCGTGCATACGCCCGGTGAAGCCTGGCACGACGTCGTCGCCAAAGCCTCGCGCGCCCTGCGCGAATTCAGGATCGACGGCGTCATCACCAACATCGCCTTCCTCCAGGCCGTGCTGGCGCATCCCGATTTCAGGGCCAACCGCATCGCGACCGACTTCATCGACCGCAACATCGCGAAGCTCGTGGAGGCCGCCGATGGCGCTGCAAAGCCGCTGTATTTTGCTGCGGCCGAGCGAAGCGGCGGCCACGGCGCGGAGGGGCACCCCGCGCAGATCGTGCCGGAAGGTGCGGTGATGGTCGCAGCGCCCTTGCAAGGGACCATCGTCACCATCCAGGTGAGGGAAGGCGAGGTCGTGCGCCCCGGCCAGCAGCTCGCCGTGATCGAATCCATGAAAATGGAGCATCTCGTGATGGCCGAGCAAGGCGGCCGGGTCATGAAACTCGTGGCCGGCGACGGCGTCACGCTGATGCATGGCGAGCCGATCATGTATCTGGAGCCGCTCGAGGTTGCGGCTGATGCCTCGGCAACGGAAACCGATATCGATCTCGACCACATCCGTCCCGATCTCGCCGAACTGGTCGCGCGCCAGGCCAACACGCTCGACGAAAATCGCCCTGCCTCGGTCGAGCGCCGCCGCAACACCAATCAGCGCACCGCGCGGGAGAATGTCGCACAGCTCGTCGACGACGGCTCGTTCATGGAGTACGGCAGCCTTGCGATCGCGGCGCAGCGGCGCCGGCGCAAGCTCGACGATCTCGTCAAGAACACGCCGGCCGACGGCCTCGTCATGGGCGTCGCGACTGTCAACGCCGAGAAGTTCGGCCCTGAGGGCGGGCGCTGCATCGTCGTGGCCTATGACTACACCGTGCTCGCGGGCACGCAGGGCCACATGAACCACAAGAAGATCGACCGCATGCTGACGCTCGCGGAAGACTGGCGCGTGCCGCTGGTGTTTTACGCCGAAGGCGGCGGCGGCCGGCCCGGCGATACCGACCGGCTCGGCATGACCGGGCTCGATGGTCCGTCGTTCGTGCAGTTCGCAAGACTCTCCGGTCTGGTGCCGGTCATCGGAATCGTCTCCGGCTATTGCTTCGCCGGCAACGCAGCGATGCTCGGCTGCTGTGACGTCATCATCGCCACCAAGAACGCCTCGATCGGCATGGGCGGCCCCGCGATGATCGAGGGCGGCGGGCTCGGCGTCTATCACCCGGCCGAGGTCGGTCCAGTCTCGTTCCAGTCGCCCAATGGCGTCATCGACATCCTCGTCGAGGACGAGGAGGAGGCGACGCGCGTTGCGCAAAAATACCTGTCCTATTTCCAGGGCGCCGTGACGGCCTGGCAGGCCGCCGACCAGCGCCTCTTGCGCCGCGCCATCCCCGAGAACCGCCTGCGCGTCTACGACATCCGCAGCGTGATCGATCTCGTCGCTGACAAGGACTCGGTGCTGGAGCTGCGCCGCGACTACGGCGTCGGCATGATCACCGCGCTGATCCGCATCGAGGGCAGGCCGTTCGGCCTGATCGCCAACAACCCGCGCCATCTCGGCGGTGCGATCGATGCCGATGCCGGCGACAAGGCCGCGCGCTTCCTCCAGCTCTGCGACGCCTTCGATCTGCCGATCGTCTCGCTGTGCGACACGCCCGGCTTCATGGTCGGCCCCGAAGCCGAGAAGACCGCGATCGTGCGCCACGTCTCGCGCATGTTCGTGACAGGCGCGAGCCTCACCGTGCCGCTGTTCGGGATCGTGCTGCGCAAGGGCTATGGTCTCGGCGCGCAGTCGATGATCGGCGGCGGCTTCCACGCCTCGTTCTTCACCGCGGCTTGGCCGACCGGCGAGTTCGGCGGCATGGGCCTGGAGGGTTACGTCCGCCTCGGCTTCCGCAAGGAGATGGAGGCGATCGCCGATCCCGTCGAGCGCGAGACCTATTACCGCAACAAGGTCGCCGAGCTCTATGCCAATGGCAAGGCGGTCTCGATCGCATCGGTGTTCGAGATCGACAACGTCATCGATCCCGCCGAGACGCGGCGCTGGATCATGGCGGGCGTGCGGTCGGTGCCGAAGCCGCCCGCGCGGACTGCGAAGAAGCGGCCGTGCATCGATACGTGGTGAGGGCGATGCAGCAATTCTGATTGCGGCGCGACCCTTCCCGGTTCCCGATTGACATCCCCGCCTGCGGTGCCAGACTTTCCACAATAATACAGGGTGGAGACGTCCGCGATGGCCAGCCTTTCGGCCTCGAACCATGTCGCCCGCGTCTTGTCCGTCGCCAACCACGTGGCCGACGTCGATGCCTCTTCGCGCATTGCCAATTCCTGGCGGCGCTGCCTGATCAGCCACAAGCTCGATCCCGCCCGTCAGGGGCCGCCGCAGACGCTCACCGAAGCCGAGATCCGTCACGTCGCCGAACCCATGGAGGAGACGATCCGGCTCGCAACACCGGAGCTCGACGATCTCGCCCGTGTGCTGCGCGATGCCGGCTATTGCGTCAACCTGGCAGACGTAAACGCAACCATGCTGTTCAGCCGCCTCCCCGGCGAAGCCGACGCAAGACTATTCATGGACTGGAAGATCTACACCGGCTCGAATTTTTCCGAGGCCTTCGAAGGTACCAACGGGCTCGGCACCGCGCTGGCCGAGCAGAAGCCGATCCTGGTGCATCGCGACGAGCATTTTCGCGCGCAGTGGCACATGTTTTCCTGCGCCGTGACGCCGCTGTTCGACCAGGCCGGACGGCTCGCAGGCGCCGTGAACATCACCTCCTGCCGCGAGGATCTCGAACGCACCGCGCATCAGCTTGCGCTCGCGGTGACGATGGAGGCGACGCGGCGCATGGAGGGCGCGATCTTCCGCGGTCATTTCCGCAACGCCTGGATCGCGACCGTGCCGGGTGACGGCGGCAGCGGCCTGCTCGCCTATGACGACGATCGCCGCATTGTCGGCGCCTGCCGTTCGGCGCGCGCATTGCTGGGTCTCACCGACGGCTTGATCGCCTCCGGCATCGATCTGTCGCGTTACGTCAAGTTCGATCATCCCGCCGCGCGCGACGCAGACGGCGTCGTCGAGCTGCGCCGGGCCGACGGCAGTCCGTTGGGGCATGGCCATGTCGCGCCGCCGCTGCGGGCGAGGTCGTCGACCCGTCCGCTCGCGCCGCGCCGCGATACGCCTGCCGATCGCTTCGATGCGCTGCAGCGGCTTGCCGGCCGCGACCCCGGCCTGATCAAGAGCGTGAAGCGACTTAAGAGCATCGGCGATCACAATCTGCCGGTGCTGCTGCATGGCGAGACCGGCGTCGGCAAGGATGTGTTCGCCCGTGCCATTCACGCAGCCGGCAATCGCGCGCGCCACAACTATGTCGCGCTGAACTGCGCGGCGATGCCGGAAAGCCTGATCGATGCCGAGCTGTTCGGCTACGAGGCCGGCGCCTTCACCGGCGCGCGCCGCGACGGCTCGAAGGGCCTGATCGTGCAGGCCGATGGCGGCACGCTGTTCCTCGACGAGATCGGCGACATGCCGATCGCGCTGCAGACGCGCCTGCTGCGCGTGCTGGAGAACCGCGAAGTCTGGCCGCTCGGGGCGCTGAAGCCCGTGCCGGTCGACATTCGCCTGATCAGCGCCACCCATCGCGATCTCGGCCGCCTGGCGGAGCAGGGCGCCTTCCGCGCCGATCTCTATTTTCGCCTACGCGGCATGGAGGTGCGGCTGCCGGCCCTGCGCGAGCGTGCCGACCGCGACGACGTGATCCGCCAGATCGCGAGCGAGGAAGCGCCGAACTGCCGCGTTTCGGACGACGCCTGGGCGCAGCTCGCGGCCTATCCCTATCCCGGCAACATGCGCCAGCTCCGGCATGTGCTGCGGCTCGCCGGCTGCACGGCGGAGGACGGCGTCATCACCGACGCCGACCTCGATTTGCCGCCGTTTGGTGGAAGGGCGGCGGAGCCGGATCTGGCGGCGGCCGAACGCGCCACGATCGTAGAGGCGCTACGCAAGCATGATGGTCGTGTGACTGAAGCGGCGCGCGCGCTAAAACTCAGCCGCGCCACGCTGTATCGCAAGATCAAGCAGTTGAAGATCGAGACGACACGGTAGCGACAATCAATTTGCAAAGCGGCGCGCTTTCTTCCCCTCTCCCCTTGTGGGAGAGGGTGGCTCGCCGCGTAGCGGCGAGGCGGGTGAGGGGTCTTTCTCCGCGCGTGGATCTCTTCTGAATTCGCGGATGGAGACCCCTCATCCGGCGCTTCGCGCCACCTTCTCCCACAAGGGGAGAAGGGAAGACACTACGAAAAATCACTCCAGCTCAGATGTCGCGAATCGAGGTCGCCGACTGTGACGGTGCCGCGGATTTCGCGCGGTGCGTGGAAACTGCTACGCAGATACACGAGCGGCGCGGCGCCGTCCGAATGCGATGCGCAGCGCACCTCGCCGATGAAGATCGAATGCGTCGTCGTCTCGAATTCCTGCGCCAGCACGCAGTCGAACGCGGCGACCGCATCCGTCAGCACCGGCGCGCCGGTCACCCTGCGCGTCCACTGGCCGAACGCAAAACGGTCGTCGCCGTTGACGCCCTTCTGGCCGCTGAAGGTGAGGGCGAGCAGCGCATGATCCTCGTGCAGGAAGTTGACCGCGAAGGCGCCTTCCTCGCGGATGCGCGCATGCGCACTGGCGTTGCGGTTGACGCAGACGATTAGCGACGGCGGAGTGTCCGACAGTGAGCAGGCCGACGTCACCGTCAGTCCCGTGCGCCTGCCGTGCTCGGCGCCGACCGTCACCAGCGCGACGGCGCCGGCGCACTGGCGCATCGCCTGCTTGAAATCCTTTGCGTCCACCGTCACGCGGAAATCTCCGAAATGGATGCGGGTGCGGCACGATCGCGCCGCACCCGCGTCGGGTCAAGCCGCCTTCTTCGCGGAGCCGAGATGCTTCAGGCGCGGCATCACCTCGTTCCTCAGCAGCGACAGCGAGTGATGCCAGGCTTCAGCCTTGTGCTTGTAGTCGAAGCCGAACACCAGCAGCACGCCGAAGCCGCCGACCTCCTCGTAGATCTTCTCGATTTTCTCGGCGACGGTCGCGGGGGAGCCGACGATCCAGTTCCGCTTGGCGCAATATTCGACGGTGACGTCGCTATCGGGCACGTCGGGCGCATGCTTCAGATAGTCCTTGAAGCCGAAATGGCCGAGCAGCGGCAGGAAGTACTCGCCCATCATCCGGCCCATCATGTCGTCGGTCGAGAGCTTCCAGGCCTCCTCGTCGGTGTCGGCGACGAACACCTCGCGCACCAGCCGCCAATCCGCGCGGTTCGGTTTGCGCCCGGTCTTGGCGGCACCTGCTACGACCGAATCCCAATGACTGCCGACATAGGCCGGGTTCAGGTTGAGGCTCATCGGGATGAAGCCGCGCTCGCCGGCGAGCTTCAGCGTGTCCGAGTTCTTCGACAGCCCGGCGACGCCGATCGGCGGATGCGGCGTCTGCAACGGCTTGATGTGCGGCTTGAGGAAGTCGAACATCGTGTCCGGCTTGGTCACCGTCCAGAACTTGCCCTTGTAGGTCCAGGGCGCGGGATCGCTCCACATCTTCAGAATGATCTCCAGCGCCTCGCGCGTCATGTCGCGGTTCTGTCCACTCATGCCGTCGACGTTGAACATGGCCCAGTCGCTCGGCAGGCCGCTGGCCGCGACGCCGAAATTGAGCCGGCCCTCGGAGAGATGATCGAGCATGGCGACGCGGTTGGCGAGCTCGGCCGGGTGGTGATAGGGCAGCAGGAAGCCGCCCGGTCCGATGCGAATATTCTTGGTCTGCATCAGCGCCTGTGCGATCAGCAGATCCGGCGTGGGATTGGGTTCCCAGGGCGCGGTGTGGTGCTCGCCGACCCAGGCCTCCTGATAACCCAGCTCGTCGAGCCAGCGCATGACCTGCAGGTCCCAGTCGTTCCCTTCCTTCAGGCCGCACTCCGGCGGGTGCGAAGGCATCGTGAAATAGCCGATCTCCATGGGTTTCCTCATCTGATGTTGACGCGTCTTGTTGCGCGGTTCACGGACGTGAGCGGGAACGCTTTAGCAAGCGGTGTGCCACCGCTTCGCAAGCGGTGGACCAGCGCGAGCGGCACCTCAGACCTGCGAGAAAAGGCTGGTTTGCAGCGGCAATAGCCGATATCCCGGGGCGGATTTGCGGGGCCTCGTCTCATTGTCGCGAGACGGCGTCTTGGCGGTGAGACGAGGATACGAATTGAGATGACTGAACCTGCCTGTGTCGCGGTCGACTGGGGCACCAGCAGCTTCCGGCTCTGGCTGATCGACCGCGCCGGCAAGGTGCTGGCCGAGCGCCGCAGCGACGAGGGCATGCTGGCGGCGGCCAAGGCCGGCTTCGCTGCCGTGCTGCAATCGCATCTTGCCGCGGTCGATGCTCCCGATCATCTGCCGGTTCTCGTCTGCGGCATGGCCGGTGCGCGTACCGGCTGGGTCGAGGCCGGTTACGTCGACACGCCGGCGCCGCTCTCCGCCGTTCTGAAGCAGGCCGCGCTTGTGCGGGGAGAGACGCGCGATATCCGCATCCTGCCCGGCATCGCGCAGCGCGACGCCAAGGCACCGGACGTGATGCGCGGCGAGGAGACGCAACTGCTCGGCGCGCTCGGTCTGGATGCCGCGGGCGAAGCACTGGTCTGCATGCCCGGCACACATTCGAAATGGGTGCGGGTGAAGGACGGCACGGTCGCGCATTTCTCCACCTTCATGACCGGCGAGCTCTTCAGCGTGGTGTCGCGCGAGACGATTTTGTCGCTTGCGGTCGCAGGCGCCGAAGACGCCGAGGATGTCGCGAGCTTCCAGGCTGCGGTGAAGGCGGCGTACGAAGCACCGGCCTTCGCCGCCAATTTTCTGTTCGGCGCGCGGTCGCGTCAGCTCCTGTTCGGGGGTACACCGGCCGCGGCGCGCGAAACGCTGTCGGGCACGTTGATCGGCGTCGAGCTGGCGGCAGGGCTCTCCGGCGCGATGCCGAAAACCGGAATCACGCTGATTGCCTCGGGGCGGCTCGCGATGCTGTACAGGCTGGCTTTCGATGCGCTGTCGGTCACCGTGAACCCGGTCGATGCCGATCAAGCCGTCCGCCGCGGCCTGTCGATGGCGGCTGCCGCGATCTGGACGAAATGAGAGGACTGTTGAGATGAGCGTTCCCTTTCCGGCAATGAAGCGACCACTGGTCGCGATCCTGCGCGGCGTGAAGCCCGAGGAGACCCAGGCCATCGTCGGCGTGCTGATCGAAGCCGGCATGACCGCAATCGAGATCCCGCTGAACTCGCCGGACCCGTTTCGTTCGATCGCCACGGCGGTGAAGCAAGCGCCCGCCGGCGTGCTGATCGGTGCCGGCACGGTGCTGACGGCGGCAGACGCCGATCGGCTCAACGATGTCGGCGGCAAGCTGATGGTCTCGCCGAATGTCGACACCCAGGTGCTGGCGCGCGCGCATCAGTACGGCATGGTCACGATGCCCGGCGTGTTCTCGCCGACCGAAGCGCTGCTCGCGGCGCGATCGGGAGCATCGGGCCTCAAATTCTTTCCGGCCAGCGTGCTCGGCGCGTCCGGCATTGCCGCGATCCGCGCCGTGCTGCCGGCCGGCGTGGTGATCGCCGCCGTCGGCGGCGTCTCCGACCAGAATTTCGCGGAGTATATCAAGGGCGGCGTGACGGCGTTCGGGCTCGGCTCCAGCCTCTACAAGCCCGGCATGACGGCAACGGACGTTGCCGCTCGCGCGAAGTTGACGATCGCGGCCTACGATCGGGCGATTGCGAAAGACTGAGCCCGCAATAAACAAGCCGTGATGCCGTCACGGTCGCGCGTTATCCTATCCTGCTGCAGAAGCGAGATCAGGAGACCGACATGGCGATCAACAATGTAGCCGACCTGTTCGTGGCAACGCTCGAACAGGCCGGCGTCAAGCGCATCTACGGCATCGTCGGCGACAGCCTGAACGCGCTGACCGAAGCACTGCGGCGGCGCGGCACCATCGAATGGATCCATGTCCGGCACGAGGAGGTCGCAGCCTTCGCCGCTGCCGGGGAAGCGGAGATGACGGGCAGCCTTGCGGTGTGCGCGGGCTCCTGTGGTCCCGGCAATCTGCATCTGATCAACGGCCTGTTCGACGCACATCGCAGCCGCGTTCCCGTGCTGGCGATCGCTGCGCAAATCCCGACCGCCGAGATCGGCGGCGGCTATTTCCAGGAGACGCATCCGCAAAACCTGTTCCGGGAGTGCAGCCATTATTGCGAGCTGGTCTCCGATCCGAGTCAGCTTCCTTACGTGCTGGAAAACGCCATCCGCGCGGCGGTCGGATTGCGCGGCGTTGCCGTCGTCGCCATGCCCGGCGACGTCGCTTTCCGCAGTCCACCCAAGCGCGCGCTGTCGACGGCGCGTGGCCTTACGCTGTCGGCGCCAAAGGTCGTGCCGCAGGCCGATGAACTGAAGGCGCTCGCGGACCTGCTGAACGGCGCCGAGCGCATCACCTTGTTCTGCGGCCGCGGCTGCGCCGGCGCGCATGCGCCGCTGATGCAGCTCGCGGAAGCCCTGAAGAGCCCGATCGTGCATGCGCTCGGCGGCAAGGAGCACGTCGAATACGAAAATCGCTACGACGTCGGCATGACCGGCTTCATCGGCTTCTCCTCGGGCTATGCCGCCATGCACGCCTGCGACGCGCTGGTGATGCTCGGTACCGATTTTCCCTACAAGCAATTCTTCCCGACCGATTGCCAGGTCGCGCAGATCGACATCCGTCCGGAAAATCTGGGACGGCGGTGCAGGATCGATCTCGGCCTCGTCGGCGACGTCAAGCTCACCATCGAGGCGCTGCTGCCGCTGCTCAAGGCCAAGACGCAGCGCAAGCATCTCGACGATGCGATCGCGCACTACAAGAAGGCGCGCGAAGGTCTGGACTCGCTTGCCAAGGGCACGCCCGGCAGCAAGCCGATCCATCCGCAATATCTGGCGAAAGTCATCAGCGACCACGCCTCTGACGTTGCCGTGTTCACCGCCGATGTCGGCACGCCGACGGTGTGGGCCGCGCGCTATCTCGAGATGAACGGCCGCCGCCGGCTGATCGGCTCGTTCGTGCACGGCTCGATGGCCAACGCGATGCCGCAGGCGATCGGCGCGCAGGCCGCGCAGCCCGGCCGCCAGGTGATCTCGCTCTCCGGCGATGGCGGTTTCACCATGCTGATGGGCGATCTGATCACACTGACGCAGATGAAGCTGCCGGTGAAAATCGTCGTCTTCAACAACGGCGTGCTCGGCTTCGTCGCGCTGGAGATGAAGGCGGCCGGTTTCGTCGACACCAATGTCGACCTGGAGAACCCTGATTTCGCGGCGATGGTGCGCGCGATGGGCATCTTCGCCAAGCGCGTCGAGGATCCCGGCGAGCTCCCGGGCGCGATGAAGGAGATGCTGGCCCACAACGGGCCGGCCCTGCTCGACGTCGTCACCGCCAAGCAGGAGCTGTCGATGCCGCCGACCATCACGCCGGAGCAGATCAAGGGCTTCAGCCTGTGGGTGCTGCGGGCCGTGATGAACGGCCGCGGCGACGAGGTGCTCGATCTCGCCAAGACGAACCTGCTGCCGCGCTAACCCCGCTTGGCTGACGGCACGGGCAGCCGCTCATGGCGGCGCTGGAAGCGCTGCCAGTGCAGCACGATTCCGATCAGCAGCGCCGGCACGAAGCCGAGCGCGATCAGGAGGTGCGGCAGCTGCGTCGGCGAGATGAACGCAATGGCGATGTCGGAGATCAGCCACAACGCGGCGAACATCACCGCGAAATCGGTGCGCGGGCAGCGCAGATAGTAGAACACGGCGGTGATGACGATGGCCGGTCCGATGGCGATGCCGATCATCACCGCCGTCAGCTCCTTCGGCGTCAGCGCGTCGAGCACCATCGACGCCAGCAGCCAGAGCGCGGCGAACATGGCGACGATGTCGATCGGATGCCGCAACCCAATACCTCTCGCGGGAACGTGCTATCGTTGTGGCCCGTGCCCGGGCCGTCAAGTAAAATACGCCTATTCCTCGTCGTTTCCCGGCGTCGGCCGCAGCATGAAATGGCCGAAGGCGGTGGCGATCGGCTTGTCCGCATCGTCCTGCCAGGCGCGCGCCTCGAAGGCGACGATGCGCCGGCCCTGTTTCACGATCGAGACATTGGCAACGGTGTCGAGCGCGCGGCCGGAGCGCAGATAGTTGACTGTGAGTCCGATCGGCTTGGGCAATGCGGCCGCGCCGAGCTCGCGTGCCACTCCGAAGATCGCGGTGGTCTCGAGGAAGGCGCCGGTCATGCCGCCATGAATCGCAGGCAGGATCGGATTGCCGATGATCTTTGGCGAGAACGGCATCGTCAGTGTGCCGTCGTCGTTGACGCGAATGCCGAGCCAGCGCGCGAACGGACTGTTGGCGAACGGGCCATCCGGATCTTCCGGGGCCCCCAGCGACGGGATGCTGGGCGAATCCATCCTGCGGTCCGCGAGCATGTTGGTGCGGTTGGCGCCGATCATGAAGCAGGCGGTTGCGGTCGCCACCGGATCGTCCTCGGACTCCTGATAGGCGGTGGAGCGTACGAAGGCGATCGAGCGCGTGGTGCGGTAGCAGACCGAATGCGCCTTGATGTCGAGGCCCGGCGTTGCCGGCTTCTGATAGTCGATACGCAGATCGAGCGTCGCGATCGCGCTTGTGCCGTCGAGCGCGAGTTGCACGGCCATGCCGCAGCTCTCGTCCAGCATCGCGGTGACGACCCCGCCATGCAGCACGCCGGTCTCGGTGTCGCCGACGAAGACGGGCCGGTAGGGCAGGCTGGACCAGGCCTCGCGAGGTGCGAAGCGGTCGAGCTGGAGCCCGCTGATATGGCCGTAATCGGAGCGGCGGTCCTTGATCGCCTCGGCGAGTTCCTCGAACGGAAGTGTGGTCGGTGAGCTGGACATACGACGTTCTAGACCAGTGTCGGGCGCGGCGCAAAACCCCGGGTGCGCGTCCCACGGCAGGTGTGCCGGGTTTGGCCTCGACAGAACGGGCCGAAGCAACGATGGTGGGCGCCTCGTTCGTCCGACTAGCCGCAAGGAGTGCCCATGGCCGACACCGAAACGCCCGCCACCAGCCAGGGGCCCGTGATCATTTCGAGCTCGAGCTCGGAGCGCGCGCCGATCATCTATTTCGACGGCGCATCCTGCTTCGGCCACCACAACGGTGCGATCCAGATCGAGCTCGCCGCGAACTTGCTGATGCCGGTCGGCGCCGCCGTCAGGGTCGACGTGGTCCAGACCGCGCATCTGCGCTGCAGCGTGGCCGCGGCGCTAGCCTTGCGCGAAGCGCTCGAGAAGGCGCTGGCGATGTATCAGCAGGGCCAGCAGCAGCCGACGGAAGAGATTCCGGCGGTGAAGAACTAAGATCCGCTTTGGAGGTTGGCTCGCGCGCTTGGCCTTATGGTTCGAGACGACCGCTTCGCGGTCTCCTCACCATGAGGGTCTGACATCTCGCCGCGAAACCAGCCTCATCCTGAGGAGCCCGCAAAGCGGGCGTCTCGAAGGATGGCCGCGGGGACGTGAACGCTTGTCAACGCGAACAGCTCCGCCTCAGCCCACATGCACCTTCGGCTTCTTGCCGTCGTTCCACTTGCCGTCGAGCGCGCGCTCGATCTGGGCGGCGAATTGCAGCAGCAGCCCGTCATTGGCCTGCTTCGCAATCGCCTGGATGCCGAGCGGCAGGCCGTGGTCCTGCGTGGCCATCGGCATCGAGATCGCGGGCATGCCGCAGAGATTGGCGAGCGGCGTGAAGGCGAAGAAGCGCCAGAGATTGCCGAACCAGTCGAGCACGTCCGGATTGTCGGAGATGGTGAGGTATTCCCTGGTGCCGACCTTCGGCGTCGGCAACGCGGTGATCGGCGTCAGGATCACGTCCCACTGTTCGAAGAAGGCGCCGAAGCCGCGTGAGGTCGTGTTGAACACGCCTTGCATCCTCGCCCGCTCGGCGAAGCTCGTGTGCCGGCCGGCTTCCCAGATCCGGATGTTCATGGGCTCGATGAGATCTTCCGGCGGCCGTTCCAGCCCGCGCGCGGCCAGCATGTTGGAGATCACCACGGCAAAATTCGAGATGTAGCAGGTGGTCTGCGCCTCGAACGCGGCGCGGAAGTCGAGCTCGGGCAGGGCATACTCGACGTGATGGCCGAGGCCTTCGAGGAAGCGGCCGGCCTTCTCCAACTCGGCCGCGATCTGCGGCGTCGCGGTGTAGTCCCCCCAGGTGTGCGACAGCGCGATGCGAAGCTTTGACGGATCACGCTTGATCATCTCGGAATAGGGCTGCGCCGTGGTCCAGAACGGCATGAATTCGCCGGGCGCCGCTCCCCTTGCATGATCGACGAAGGCGGCGGTGTCGCGCACCGAGCGCGACTGGCAGCCCTGGATCGAAACGAGGCCGGTGAGATCGGACATGTGCGGGGCGAGCGAGAACACGCCGCGCGAGACCTTCAGCCCGATATTGCCGTTGACGCCGGCGGGAATGCGGATCGAACCGCCGCCGTCGGTCGCATGCGCGATCGGCACCACGCCGGCCGCGACCATCGCGGCGCTTCCCGCGGACGAGCCGCAGGTGGTGTAGTCGGTGTCCCAGGGATTGCGCGTGACGTAGACGGCCGGATTGTCGGCCGAGCTGCATACGCCGAATTCCGGCGTCGTGGTGCGTCCGATCAGGTTCAGTCCGGCTTGACGGAGTTTGCCGGTCAGGAACGTGTCGGCGCTGGCGCGATTGCCGCGCATCAGGAGCGAGCCCATCTCCTGGAGCCGGCCCTTCATGGTCGGGCCGAGGTCTTTCATCAGGAAGGGCAGGCCGGCGAACGGGCCGGCGAGATTGGCGCCGTCCCTGGCCGGATCGGCGATCGCGTCGTCGAACAGCTCGACCACGCCCGACAGTGCCGGATTGACCTTGGCCACGCCCGCAGCGGCCTGGCGCGCCAATTCCTTCGCCGTCAGCTCGCCTTTACGGACGCGCGCCGCCAGTCCGACGCCGTCGTGCTGCGCCCATTCATTCCAGCTCATCGGCAAAGTCATGAAGTCAAAATCCCTTAAGATGCGGCATCACCTTCTTCGCAAGGGCCCGCATGAATCAACTGAGCCGGCGCGAAGGGCAGGGTTGCGCCGGGCGGAGAGGTCGCCGCGTCATAGAGCATGATCCGGAAAAGTGTGCCGCGGTTTTCCGAAAAGATCATGCTCAAACAACAACCTAAAGCGCGATGACGATTTATCCCAATCTCATCGCGCTTTAGGACAGCCGTGCGATGACCGCAACCGGCCCGCCGCCCGCCGGCCCCTGATGCTCGGCGCCGCCGGAGACGTAGACCGCCCCGGTGCCGGCGAGGCCGGCAATCAACCCGCCAACGGCAGCGCGGGCGTGGCGTGTCGAGCTGATGTCGGTATCTTCGAGCATGGTGTGGCGAAAGCCGCGCACGCTGCCATCAGGCGAGGCCTCCGCCTTGGCGAAGATGTTGAGGAGCTCGCGGCCCGCGGTGGCCTGCGGCGCGATGCCGAGCCCAACGCTGTTCAGCGCGGACATGACCGCGGCGGAATCGATCGCATCGCCCATCACGGCATGCCCGATCTCGAATTCGCTGGTCGACGACATCGCGTTGCCGAGCACGATGACGACGTTGTGCATCAGCTCGATCCCGGACGAGGTCGAGGCAACCTGCGAGAACAAATCGTAGCGTCGCAGCACGTCGTCGTCGCGAATGTCGGAGGCGATCTCGCCGAGCGCGACCGCAACCCCGAGCGCGGAGGCGCCGCGCGAATAGGCCATCGAGGTATAGGCGCTGGTTGTCACCGTCTTGTTGCCGCGCGCGTTCGCCGCTTCGACGCGATCACTGGTGAGCAGCGGGCACTTGATCTGCACGAAATGAATGTCGGCGGGGTCAGCAATGCCGGCATCCTCCATCGCCGCCTTCACGGCCTTGGCTGTCTCCGTGATCTGTGCGGAACGGCCGAGCTCTTCAGGCAGGAAATCCCGGGTGTGCGCCATGCCGATGCTCAGGCGCTTACCGGAGATGCCTGCCGGTCGTCCCCCGACCTCCTGGCGCGTGAACACCGTGATGTGCGGGCTGAGCACGCCCTCGGTGCCGCCCGACATCACGAAAGCGATGCGCTGCTCGACCTCCTGCGGCGACAGGCCTAGCCGGGGCGCCAGCGCCGTGCACAGCGCGGCCACGGCATATTCCCGGGTGAAATCGTTGACGCCGCCATTGCCTTCGGTCTTGCCGAGGATGGCCAGAATCGCCTTCGGATCGATCGCGCCGGAGCCGATCATGCCCAGGAGGCCGGAGACGTCGCCGGGGCCCTTGGTGGCGATCCTGATGACGCCGACCGATGTCGTCCGCATTATAGTCCTCGTGGGGAGTTCGGTGGTCCGGCAGACAAAACAGTCGTCGAACCGGGGCGGCTGTCAATCCCCGTCGTCGTCCTGGCTTTCGCCAGGACGACGACGGAGTATGTGCGTCGTCTGCGCCGCCCCCACGATTGTGGCGAGATCGCATCGCTTCAACAAAAAATCCCTTGTCGACGGTCGTCCGCCGCACCTTGATGAATCAACCCCGATTGGTCCATAAGCGGCGTCCCGCAGCCGGTGGTTCGCCTCCGCGATGCGTGCTTGGATAGAGGGGTTCTCGCGTGGCAAATATCAACCAGAAAATTGCGCAGGAGCTTGGGGTTCGGGCGGAGCAGGTCGAGGCGACGGTGGCGCTGCTCGACGGCGGCGCCACGGTTCCCTTCATCGCCCGCTACCGCAAGGAAGCGACCGGTGCGCTCGACGACGCGCAATTGCGCACCCTGGAGGAGCGCCTGGGTTACCTGCGCGAGCTCGAGGACCGCCGCAAGGCCATCCTCGAATCGGTCCGCGAGCAGGGCAAGCTCGATGCCGCGCTGGAAGCCTCCATTCTGGCCGCCGACAGCAAGGCGCGCCTCGAAGACATCTATCTGCCGTTCAAGCCGAAGCGCCGCACCAAGGCGGAGATCGCCAAGGAAGCCGGCCTGGAGCCGCTCGCCAATCAGCTCATGGCCGAGCCCACCCACGATCCGAAGGTCGTAGCCGAAGCCTTCGTCAACGCCGAAAAGGGCGTTGCCGATGCCGCTGCGGCGCTCGACGGCGCCCGCGCCATCCTGGTTGAGCGCTTCGACGAGGACGCCGACCTGATCGGGAGCCTGCGCGAGGAGGTGTGGACCAATGCGCGCATGGCCTCCAAGGTGCGCGACGGCAAGAAAACCGAGGGCGAAAAGTTCGCCGACTATTTCGAGTTCTCCGAGCCGCTGACGAAGCTGCCCTCGCACCGCATCCTCGCGATGTTCCGCGGCGAGAAGGAAGATATCCTCGATCTCCAGATCCAGGCCGAGGCCGAAGCATCGCCGCCGGGCGTGCCGAGTGCCTATGAGCTGAAGATTATGAAGCGATTCGGCATCGCCGACCTCAAGCGCGCCGGCGACCGCTGGATGATCGACACCGTGCGCTGGGCCTGGCGCACCAAGATCCAGGTCCATCTCAACATCGACCTGCGCATGCGGCTGTGGAATGCGGCCGAGACCGAGGCCGTGCGCGTGTTCGCCTCCAATTTGCGCGACCTCCTGCTGGCCGCGCCTGCCGGCACCCGCGTCACCATGGGGCTCGATCCCGGCTTCCGCACCGGCGTCAAGGTCGCCGTCACCGACGCGACCGGCAAGGTCGTCGATACCGCCGTGATCTATCCGCACGAGCCGCAGCGGCAGTGGAACGAGGCGCTTGCGATCCTCGGCAAGCTCGCGCTGAAACATCGCGTCGAGCTGATCGCGATCGGCAACGGCACCGCCTCGCGCGAGACCGACAAGCTCGCGGCCGACCTCGTCAAGGGCCTGGCCGAGCTGAAGATGACCAAGATCGTGGTGTCGGAAGCCGGCGCGTCGGTCTATTCGGCCTCGGCTTTCGCCTCGGAGGAATTGCCTGATCTCGACGTCACCCTGCGCGGCGCGGTCTCGATCGCGCGGCGGCTTCAGGATCCGCTCGCCGAGCTGGTCAAGATCGAACCCAAGGCGATCGGCGTCGGTCAGTATCAGCACGACCTCGGCCAGGCCAAGCTCGCCAAATCGCTCGACGCCGTGGTCGAAGACTGCGTGAACGCGGTCGGCGTCGACGTCAACACCGCCTCCGCTCCGCTGCTCGCCCGCGTGTCGGGCGTCGGCTCCGGCCTTGCCTCGAGCATCGTGGCGCACCGCGACGCCAACGGTCCGTTCAAGTCGCGCAAGGCGCTCAAGGACGTGCCGCGGCTCGGCCCCAAGGCGTTCGAGCAGTGTGCGGGCTTCCTGCGCATCCTCGGCGGCGAGGATCCGCTCGATGCCTCCGGCGTGCATCCGGAAGCCTATCCGGTGGTGCGCCGGATTCTCAGCGCCACCAAGAGCGACATCAAGGCGCTGATCGGCAGCGGCGACATCGTGCGTACGCTGAAGCCGAAGGATTTCGTCGACGAGACGTTCGGTCTGCCGACCGTCACCGACATCCTGCGCGAGCTCGAGAAGCCCGGTCGCGACCCGCGTCCGGCGTTCAAGGCCGCGGTGTTCATGGACGGCGTCGAGGAGATCAAGCATCTCAAGAAGGGCATGATCCTCGAGGGTACCGTGACCAACGTCGCCGCGTTCGGCGCCTTCGTCGATATCGGCGTGCACCAGGACGGCCTCGTGCACATCTCGGCGATGTCCAAGACCTACATCAAGGATCCGCGCGAGGTGGTGAAGCCCGGCGACATCGTCAAGGTGAAGGTGCTGGACTTCGAGGTCGCGCGCAAGCGCATCTCGCTGACATTGCGCCTCGACGACGAGGTCGGCGCCAAGAAGGACGCGCCCGGCATGCAGCGGGACAACAGCTCACGCAACCCCTCCCGCATGACCTCGTCGGCACCGCGCAAGCAGGAATCCTCCGGCGGCGGCGCCCTCGCCGAAGCGCTGCGCCGCGCAGCCGAGAAGAACGGCGGCAAGCGGGCGTGAGGACTTAACCTCTCCCCGCTCTTGAGCGGGGAGATGTCGAATCGCTCCCGCACGTTGAGCTGCTCGACGTATGGAGAGCTCTATCCTCGCCGTCATTGCGATCCAGAAATCTCTCCGCTGAGACAGTCTGGATTGCATCGTCGCAAGGGCTCCTCGCCATGACGAGGAGAGAGCGCGGGTCCGCCTTCCTAACTCCCGCGTCAGAATCTGGCGCATTTGTAAGTTGAAGGTGAGGGCGGGATTTCCTCATCTGATCCCCTGGAGTGGCGAGACCATCGCCGCGACAAGGAGGATACTTAGATGAACAACAGGCTTCTCACAGGCATCGTCGCAGCGGCAGTTGCTGCGACTCTGGCGGTCGCCTCGCCCGTTCTCGCCCGCGGGGGCGGCGGTGGTGGCGGCGGACACGGCGGTGGCGGTTTTGGCGGCGGTGGCGGCGGGCATTTTGGCGGTGGAGGGATGCGCGCCGGCGGTATGGGTGGCGGTGGCATGCACTTCGGCGGCATGGGCGGTGGCCATTTCGGTGGCGCTCGCTTCGCCGGCTCGCCGATGGCCGCCCGCGCTGCCTTTGGGCCACGCTTTGCCGGTGCACCACTAGCGACCCGCGCCGCCTTCGGGCCGCGCTTCGCCGGCACCGGCTGGCACGGCAGGCCCTTCATCGGCCGTCACGCGTTTTTCTTCCGCCATCATCGCTTCCACCGGTTCGCCTTCGTTGGCGCCCCCTTCTACTACGCCAATTATTATGGCGATGGCTGCTGGCGCAGGAGCTTGACGCCCTATGGGTGGCAATGGGTCAATGTGTGCGGAGACTCTTGGTACTAGCATCGCCGTACCGCACCATTGTCGCGATCGTCATCGGGCGGTTCCGTTCAGCCCCGGAACGGGATAGTCTGGTGGCGATCGTCGCGCGGAGTTTGTCATGACCGGAGGTCACCGCCGCATCCTGGTCGTCGAGGACGATCCGGAAACCGCAGGCCAGCTCGTCGAAGAGCTGACGACCTCTGGCTACGACGTCGATCTCGCAGCTAACGGGCGCGAGGCCCTGAGCCACGGCGCCGCGCGCGACTATGCCGTGATCACCATCGATCGCATGCTGCCTGATATCGACGGCATCACCGTGATGCGTCAACTGCGCGACGACGGCATCGCCGCGCCGTTCCTGATCATCTCCGCGCTCGGCGAGGTCGATGACCGCGTGCGCGGCTTGCGCGCCGGCGGCGACGACTATCTCGTCAAGCCGTTCTCTTTCGTCGAGCTTCTGGCGCGGCTGGAGGCACTCGGCCGCCGCAGCGACACCGTCGCCAAGGAGACGATCCTGCGGGTCGGCGATCTCGCCATCGACCTGATTGCGCGCAACGCCAGCCGCCGCGGCCGGAAGATTCCGCTGTTGCCGCGGGAATTCCAGCTGCTCGAATATCTCGTCCGCAACGAGGGCCGCGTCGTTTCGCGTGCGATGCTGCTCCAGCATGTCTGGGATCTGCATTTCGATCCCTCCACCAACATCATCGACGTCTATGTCGGTCGCGTCCGCCGCAAGGTCGACGACGCCCAGGCCTATCCGTTGATCCACACCATCCGCGGCATCGGATATTGTCTCCGTGCTCCTGGCTAAAACGCTCCGCTCCTCGACCTTCCGCCTGGCGCTGATCGCGATCGCGGCGTTCGGGCTGATCGTCGCCGCGATCATGGCCTATGTCTATTTCGGCACGATCGCCTATGTGCAAAGCCGTGTCGGCGATGCCGGCGATCACAGCGGCTTCACCGCGACGATCGAGCTCGCAATGGCCGCGGTTGCCGTGCTGTTGCTGGTGCTCGCCGGGCTTGCCGCGGTGCTGGTGACGCGGCGCACGGTCGGGAGGATCGAACAGATCAACGCCACCAGCCGCGCCATCATGATGTCCGGCCTCGACCAGCGCATTCCCCTGCGCGGCAGCCACGACGAGTGGGACCGCGTCGCCGAAAACCTCAACCAGATGCTCGACCGCATCGAGACTTTGATGGGCGAGGTCAAGCTGGTCAGCGACAACGTCGCCCATGATTTGCGCACGCCGCTGACGCGCATGCGGGGCCGGCTGGAGAAGGCCTATCATGCCTCGCGCAACAGCGAGGCAGACGCGGCGCTGATCGGCGATACCATCGCCGATCTCGATGCGGTGCTCGGCATGTTCGCGTCCATCACCCGCATCTCGGAGATCGAGACCCGCGCCCGCCGCAGCGCGTTTCGCACGCTCAATCTCGCCGAGGTCGCCGGCGAGGTCGTCGAGCTCTACGATGCCGCCGCCGAACAGGTCGCGACGCGGCTCAGCCTGGGCGGCGATCGTGAGGTGGCGATCACGGGCGATCGCGACCTCCTGTTCGACGCCATCGCCAATCTCGTCGACAACGCGATCAAGCATGGCCGCGCGGGCGGGCAGGTGACTGTCACCTGCCGCAGCACCAACGAGGGGGCAGTGATCGCGATCGCCGACGACGGTCCGGGCATTCCGGCGGATCAGCGCGATCACGTGTTCAAGCGCTTCTACCGGCTCGAGCAGAGCCGCTATACCCCGGGTAACGGTCTTGGCTTAAGCCTGGTCGCCGCGGTCGCTCGCCTCCATGGCGCCGAGATTGCCCTGCACGACAACGCGTCGGGCCTGACGGTCCAGCTCAGCTTCCCGCCGCACCCGCCCTAGAGCGCGATGAGATGAGGATGAATCATCATCGCGCTTTAGGTTGTTGTTTGAGCATGATCTTTTCGGAAAACCGCTTCGCACTTTTCCGGATCATGCTTTAGAGCTCGATCACGCCGCGGCGTGCCGCATGAGCCACCGCATCGGTGCGGCCGGTGGCATCGAGCTTGTCGAGCAGCGAGCCGACATGGAACTTCACGGTGTGCACGGAGATGTTGAGCTGACGCGCGATCATCTTGTTGGAGCCACCTTCCGCCATCAGCGCCAGCACGTCGAGCTCGCGCTGCGTCAGCGCGATGTCCTCGGGCATGATGCGCGGATCGCGGGTGACAATCGCCGCTGCGGCCTTCTCGCCGGGCCCGGCAAGGCGAAGCCCGGCGATGTTGGCGAGCAGCGTCGCCAGGCGATCGGCGAGGGCGGGATCGTCGATCTCCAGGGCGAGCACGATCTCGGGCGCGATATCTTCGCTCACGCCTCCGGCCTCTCGCCGACCGTGACCTTGAAGCTGACCGGCTCGCCGCCGCGGCGCGCGGCGACATCGACCACCGCGCCGACGCTCGCCGGACCCAGCATCCGCGACAGGGCACGTACGCCGGACAGCTTCTGGTCATTGACCGCGACGATGACGTCGCCCTGGCGAATGCCGGCCGCGGCCGAAGGGCCGGCCTTGTCGACATTCATCACCATCGCGCCGACGCCGTCGTCGAGCCGGACCGGCTGGAGCCCGAGGCCGAGATATCCGCGCGCGATGCGCCCGCGCGCCTCTAACTGTGCCGCGACCCGCTCGATCGTCGCCGTCGGGATCACCAGCACACGCCGCGGGCCGAGCACGGCCATGCCGAAGGCTTCGCCCGATGCATCGAGCGCGAGGCCGCCCTGCTGGCTGGAGCGCAGGCGGACGTCGAGCTCGATCCGCGCGTCGATGTCGCCGCCGCGCAGGCTGCGCCAGCTGTTGCCGGACAACGACACCAGCCCCAGCGCGGCGCTCGGCGTATCGCGGTTGGTGGCGACGACGACCGACAGCGCGCCGAGGGGCGGGACCGTTGTGGCCAGCTTGACCGGGGTCATCGCGGTATCGGCGCGCAGCAGGGCGATATCCGTCGTATGGTCGCGGCCGGCGATCGTGGCGGCCGCGGTGCCGCCGTCGGCAAGGCCGATCTCGACTTCGCCCTCGTCGGCCAGCGCCTCGTCGGCGGTGATGATCAGGCCGGGCTTCCAGACGAAGCCGGTGGCGCGGGAGCGATGTGAATGTACGGCGACGACGGACGGCGCGGTGCGCGCCACGACGTCCGCGAGCGCCGACGATAGTGAGGACAGGGGAGTGGGGTCGGTCATGGCGGGCTCCTGTAAGCTCCCCCCAATCTGGGACGTCGCGGCCGATTGTGAAACTGGCCGGATGGCCAGGAAAGTGTGCAGGAAAGCTGGTCCGTAAGACCACGGCCGACGAACATGTGATTGGGAACCGCTCACGGGAACGTGTAGCAATCGGCCCGACATTGCGCCGCACGGCCTCACGCGTTTCCAGCGAGCCCTGATTGATGACCATCGACCTCACCCGCCGCACCCTGCTTCAACTCGCCGGCGCCACCTCGCTCGCAATGGCGGCTGCGGGCGCGGCGCGCGCCGAGGGCACGCCGCAGGGCGGCGGGCCGACCTATGCCAGCCGCACGCCGATGCGGGTCGGCATGGTGACGCTCCGGGTGAAAAATCTCGACAAGGTTGCTGACTACTACCGCGACGTCATCGGGCTCACGGTGATGGAGCGCTCGGCGAGCACCGCCAAGCTCGGCACGGCCGGCATCACGCTGCTGGTGCTGGAAGCCCGTCCCGATGCCGAAATCGAGCCGCGCAACGCCGCCGGCCTCTACCACACCGCCTTCCTGATGCCGACGCGCAAGGATCTCGCGCGCTGGCTGGTGCACGCGGCCTCGCATCGTGTGCCGATGTCGGGCTTTGCCGATCACCTCGTCAGCGAGTCGGTCTATCTCGACGACCCCGAGGGTAACGGCATCGAGGTCTATGCCGACCGCGATCCCTCGCAATGGCAGTGGAGCGAGGGCAGCGTGAAGATGGCCTCCGACGAGCTCAACATTCCCGACCTGCTGTCGCTGACCAATACGCGCGTTGCCGACTATGCTAGGGCACCGGACGGCTTGCGCATCGGCCACATGCATCTGCGGGTCGGCGATCTCGCGCAGGCGGAGAATTTCTACCACGGCACCGTCGGGCTCGACCCGACCCGTCGCCGCGGCGGCGCCGCGTTCCTGTCGTCCGGCCGCTATCACCATCACCTCGGCATGAACGTCTGGCAGAGCCAGGGCGCAGGCCAACGCGACGATCAGGCAACAGGGCTCGCCTGGTTTTCGCTGGTGACGGAGAAGCCGGACCTGCTTGCCGCGCAGGACGAGCGCCTGCGCAAGGGCGGCGCGAAAGTCACGGCGCCTGCGAATGGCGTCGAGGCGATCGATCCCTGGGGCACGCGGGTGCGGCTACTCAAGGTGTGAGCCGCTCGCGCACGAACGGCTCACAGCTCGCGCATGTCGTAATCAGCGCGATTAGCCGCGCGCCGTGGGGTTGATCGAAACGTCGGGACCGGCGTGCTTCTGCGCGGCGCGGAATCCGGCGGTGATGCCTTCCTCCACCGATTGCCGAACATGCTCGTCGGTGATCTGTTTCGCCGCATTGGCCACCGCCGCCAGGATCATGGAGTCCTGGAACAGAGCTGGATAGTTGACCGGTCCGGGGCCGGGCCTGCCCCAGCTCACCGGCATCTGCAAAACGGGCAGGAAGAAGCAATGCCGCTTGCCACCGTAATTGATGCAAATTTCCATGGCTTGACTCCTCGCTAAGAGATCGCTGCGTTCGCTCTCGCAGCGTCGCGACGCTAGACCCGCGTGGCAAAGTCCCGTGTGAAGCCGTTCACACCGGAAGAGTGTATATCCCCGCGTCAAGCATTATTGATTGTGGGCGGGGACGTCAGCGCATGACCAGCGCTAACGAGACTGCCGGCGCTCGCGCCGATGCGGACGGGAATGTCCGAGCGGCGCGAGACGATGGCCGGCTGCGCGACGTCCTTGAGAGGTCGTCAATGCCCAACTTGCTGGCGATTTTTTCGCGTGTTAGCACCGATTGCGGTGCGCGTGGCGCCTGACGTTTCGGAACACTCCCTGCCATGTCCGACTTTCACGGCGTCTTTCCCTATCTCGTCTCGCCTGTAGATGCCGACGGCGCGGTGCGGACCAACGTGCTCGCAAGGCTCTGCGACGATCTGGTCGGCGCCGGCGTCCACGGTCTGACGCCGCTCGGCTCGACCGGCGAGTTCGCCTATCTCAACGCCGCCCAACGCACCGCGGTCGTGCAGACCACGATCGGGGCCGCGAGGGGACGTGTGCCGGTCGTCGCGGGCGTGGCCTCCACCTCGACGGCTGACGCGGTGGCGCAGGCGAAAGCGTATCAAAAGCTCGGCGCCGACGGCATTCTGGCGATCCTGGAAGCGTATTTCCCGCTTGCCGATGCCCAGGTCGAATCCTACTTCAGCGCCATCGCGGATGCCGTGGACATCCCCGTCGTCATCTACACCAATCCGCAATTCCAGCGCTCCGATCTCACCCTCGACATCATCGCGCGCCTCGCCGAGCATCCGCGCATCGGCTACATCAAGGATGCCTCGACCAACACCGGCCGGCTGCTCTCGATCATGAACCGCTGCGGCGATGCCTTGCGGGTGTTCTCGGCCTCCGCCCACATCCCGGCCGCCGTGATGCTGATCGGCGGGCTCGGCTGGATGGCGGGCCCTGCCTGCATCATCCCGCGCCAGAGCGTCGCGCTCTACGACCTCTGCAAGGCCGGCCGCTGGGACGAGGCGATGGCGCTCCAGCGCAGGCTGTGGCGCATCAACGAGGCTTTTGCCCGCTTCAACCTGGCGGCCTGCATCAAGGCCGGGCTCGCGATCCAGGGCTATGACGTCGGCGATCCCATCCCGCCGCAGGCCGCTCTCACCGCCGATGCGCGCAAGGTCGTGGAAGCGGCATTGCGGGAGCTTGGCTAGCCGCCATCCCGACATGACGAATCCATGGTCCGGCCGCCCAAAACCGCGGCTGGTCTCGCCTGTCTCGATCCGCTAAAAGGCAGCCCGCATTTCAAGAGACCTCGAGGACCCCACGGAATGAACATTCTTCCCGGCAATTTGCGTTTCGGAGCGGGGCAGCCCGTCAAGCGTTTGGAAGACCAGCGACTGCTCACCGGGAAGGGGCAGTTCATCGACGACAAGCCGGAAGAGGGCGCGCTGTGGTTGTACCTGCTGCGCTCGCCGCATGCCCACGCGAAGATCGTCTCGATCGACACCGGCGCCGCCACTGCGATGCCGGGCGTGACCGCGGTCTACACCGGCGCCGACCTCGTCAAGGACGACATTGGCGTCATCCCGACGCTGAGCATCTTCAAGCGCCCCGACGGCAAGCCGATGACGGTGCCGCCGCGCCGCCTGCTTGCCCACGAAATCGTGCGCTACGCCGGCGAGGCCGTGGCCGCCGTGGTGGCCGCCTCGCGCACTGACGCGCAGAGCGCGGCCGAAGCGATCGTCGTCGAATATGACGTGCGGCCGGCCGTGGTCGATCCCGTCGAGGCGGTCAAGCCCGGCGCGCCCGTGGTGTGGCCGGAGGCGCCCGACAACATCGTCGGCGCGATGAGCTATGGCGAAGCTGCCAAGGTGGACGAGGCTTTTGCCAACGCCGCGCATACCGTCGAGCTCGATCTCGTCAGCCAGCGCCTTGTACCGTCGGCGATGGAGCCGCGCTCGACCATTGCCGAGATCGACAAGAAGTCCGGACGGCTGCTGTTGCATGTGCAGTCGCAGACACCCGCCTCGACCCGCGACGTGCTGGCCGAGGCCGTGCTGAAGCGTCCGAAGGACAGCGTCCGCGTGCTGGTCGGCGATATCGGCGGCGGCTTTGGCCAGAAGACCAATCTCTATCCCGAGGACGGCATCGTCGCCTATGCCGCAACCAAGCTGAACAAGAAGATCCGCTGGCGCGGCGATCGCACCGACGAATTCGTCGGCGGCACCCACGGCCGCGATCTCACCTCGACCGCGTCCTTTGCGCTCGACGAGAAGGGCAAGGTGCTCGCCTATCGCGTCAGCTCGATCGGCTGTACCGGCGCGTATTCCTCGGGCGCGGCCAACATCATTCCGCTGGTGCTGGGGCCGTTCGTCCAGACCGGCGTCTACGACCTGCCGCTTGTGCATTTCGAGGTGAAGTCGGTGATGACCCACACCGCGCCGGTGGGTGCCTATCGCGGTGCAGGCCGCCCAGAGGCCGTGTTCATCGTCGAGCGCCTGTTCGACGCTGCTGCCCGAAAAATCGGTATGGATCCGCGCGCGATCCGGAAAGCCAACTACATCAAGCCGGCGCAGCTGCCCTACACGAATGCGGCAGGGCAAGTCTATGATTCCGGCGCCTTCGCGCACATGCTTGACCGTGCCGTGAAGCTTGCGGATTGGGACGGCTTTGCCGCGCGCAAGAAGGTCGCGAAGAAAAAGGGGCTGCTCTACGGCCGCGGGCTCACCTCCTATATCGAATGGACCGGCGGCCGCGCCCACACCGAAAAGGTCAGCCTGCATGCGACTTCGCAAGGCCGCGTCATCCTGCATTCCGGCACCATGGCGATGGGGCAGGGGCTGCAGACCACCTACACCCAGATGATCTCCGATAGCCTCGGCATTGCCATGGACAAGATCGACATCGTTCAGGGCGATACCGATCTGGCGATGGGCTTTGGCAGCGTCGGTTCGCGCTCGCTGTTCGTCGGCGGCACGGCGGTCGCGGTCTCCTCCAACGATCTGATCCAGAAGGCACGCGAGAAGGCGGCGAACGTGCTGGAGACCTCGGTCGAGGACATCGAATATCAGGGCGGCATGCTCACCGTGGTCGGCACTGACCGCCGCATCAGCCTGTTCGATATTGCCGAGAAAGAAGGTGGCGCGAAACTCAGCGTCGATTCCGAAGGTGAGGTCGACGGTCCCAGCTGGCCGAACGGCACGCATATCTGCGAGGTCGAGATCGACCCCGAGACCGGCGTATCCAAGGTCGTGCGCTACACCACCGTCGACGACGTCGGCGTCGCGGTGAACCCGATGCTGGTGACGGGGCAGATCCATGGCGGTGTCGCGCAGGGTATCGGTCAGGCGCTGTATGAGGGCGTGTCCTATGACGCCGACGGCCAGCTGCTCACCGCAAGCTACCAGGATTACTGCATCCCGCGTGCCGACGACGTTCCGCCGATCGTGGTGACGCTGGATGATTCCGCACCCTGCCGTACCAATCCGCTCGGCGCCAAGGGCTGCGGCGAATCCGGCGCCATCGGCGGCCCGCCTTGCGTCACCAACGGCGTGATGGACGCGCTCGCCGAGCTCGGCATCACCCAGCTCAACACGCCCCTGACGCCGCAGAAGATCTGGCAGGCGATCAGGGATGCGAGGGTGGGGTAGGCGCAGCCCGCGCTGCTACGGCAATCTCAGCTGTCGTCCCGGCGAAGGCCGGGATCCATAACCACCGAGTCTAATTTGGCGACGGCTGGTGGTGACCAGCTTCGCGCTACAACTTCGTCACGGCGTATGGGTCCCGGCCTTCGCCGGGACGACGCCGGAGAATGCCGCGCCAACGCGGGCTAAATCCCCAGCATCATCTTCGCGATGATGTCGCGCTGGATCTCCGAGGTGCCGCCGAAGATCGTGTAGGCGCGGCCGTTGAGATATTCCGGGACCATCGTCAGCATCTCCTCCGGGATCGCCGGCTCATGATTGAGCTTGTAGAGCGGGCGCATCGGCTCGATCGCGAGGGCGTCGTGGCCGATGACGTCGACCCCCAGCCGCGTCACGGCCTGCCGGATCTCGCTGTTGCGCAGCTTGAGGATCGACGACACCGCGCCAGGATTCTGTCCGGTCTGCAGCGCTGCGAGCACGCGCAGCTCCGTCATCTCCAGCGCGTCGATATCGACATCGACCTCGGAAATCCGCGTGGCGATGTCGGGACTGTCGATTGCGCGTCCTGTCAGGTCCGACTCCGCGAGCTCCGCGATCGCCTTGAGCCCTTCGCGCAACTTCGCCGACGCGATGCCTGAGCCGCGCTCGAACTCGAGCAGGTACTTGCCGTAGGTCCAGCCCTTGCCTTCCTCGCCGACGCGGTTCGCCACGGGCACCCGCACGTCGTCGAAGAATACCTGATTGACCTCGTGGTCGCCGCCGATGGTGAGGATGGGACGCGTGGTGATGCCCGGCGTCTTCATGTCGATCAGGATGAAGCTGATGCCGTCCTGCTGCCGCGGGCCGTCGCTGGTGCGCACCAGCGCGAACATGCGGTTGGCGTGGTGGGCATGCGTGGTCCAGATCTTGGTGCCGTTGATGATGTAGTCGTCGCCGTCGCGCACCGCGCGCGTCTTCAGCGAGGAGAGATCGGAGCCGGAGCCCGGCTCGGAATAGCCCTGGCACCAATAGTCCTCGCCGGAGAGAATCCGCGGCAGGTAGAAGTTCTTCTGCTCAGGCGAGCCGAAGCCGATGATGACGGGCCCGACCATCTTCACGCCCATCACGTTGACGTTGGGCACGCCGGCCCGCGCACTTTCGGTCTCGAAGATCCAGCGCTGCGCCGGCGTCCAATTTGGGCCGCCATGCTCGACCGGCCAGCCCGGCGCGCCCCAGCCTTGGGCATGCAGCGTGCGCTGCCAGGCCATGCCGATATCGGGGTCGGAGAACACCGACGGCGTCAACGCCGTCGCGCGCTTCATCTCCTCGGTGAGATTGTTGGCGATGAAGCCGCGCACCTCGTCCTGGAAGGCGCGCTCCTCAGTGTTGAACGACAGGTCCATGATGCGCTCCTTGTGTGTCAGGCAGGCACGGTGGTGTGGCCAAGCCGGGCGTGGCGGCCATAATGGTGCGCGCTGCCGCCGAACAGCGTATCGAACGCGACCAGCCGCTTGAAATAAGCGCCGACCTCGAGCTCCTCGGTGACGCCCATGCCGCCGTGAAGCTGGATCGACTGCTCGCCGACGAAGCGTGCGCATTTGCCGATCTTCGCCTTCGCGCCCGACGCGGCCCGCGCGCGCTCGACAGGCTCCGCGTCGACCTTCAGCGCGGCGCGCAGCGCCATCGAGCGCGCTTCGTCGACCTGCACCGCCATGTCGGCGAGGCGGTGGCGGATCACCTGGTTGGCCGAGAGCGGCCGGCCGAATTGCTTTCGAATTTTTGTGTATTCCAGCGTGGTGTCCAGCAGCACCTGCATGATGCCGACGGCCTCCGCGCCGAGCGCGGCCATGGCGCGGTCAATCGCCCATTCGATCGCGGGCAGCGCGTCGTCTCCGTCACCGAGCAAGGCGGCTTCCGGCAGAAATACGTCCGACAGCTCGATGTTGCAGGCGCGCCCGCCGCCGAGACGCGCATAGTCGCTGATCGCGAGGCTCGGCGTCTGCGCCGATACGAGGAACAGGCCGATCCGCCCCGATGGCCCCCGATGATCGTGGATATGCGCGGAGACGATGATCTCATCGGCGGCATGACCGTCGAGCACCGCGATCTTGCTGCCGGAGAGTCGCCAGCCTTGCGCTGTCTTGTTGGCGATGGTCGCGACCTTGGCGAGATCGAACCGCGCTGCGCGCTCGGAATGCGCCAGCGCGAGCTTCAACGTGCCGTCCGCGATCTTCGGCAGCGCCGCCTGCTTCTGCGCCGTGCTGCCGCATCGCTCGACCAGGGCTGCGCCAAGCACGACCGTTGCGATATACGGCTCCGACACCAGTCCGCGGCCAAAGGTTTCCATCAAAATGCCGATCTCGACCGCGCTGCCGCCGAGCCCGCCAAACTCTTCCGCGGTCGGCAGCGCCAGCCAGCCGAGTTCGGCGAACTGCTTCCAGACCGCCGGACTGTAGCCGAGCGGATCGTTCGCCATCCTGCGGCGATGATCGGCATCGTAGCTCTCGGCCACGAAGCGCTCCGCGCTCTCGCGCAGCAGCCGTTGCTCGTCGGTGAGATTGAGATCCATTGTGTCTACTCCGCGGCCGGCGGCTTGCGCACGGAGGGGTGCAGGCCGGATGGATCGACGATCATGCCGAATTCCTGAAGATTATGCGCGTGACAGAGCTGATGCAGCGCAAAGGCCTGGTCGATTGCGGCCGGCTGGCCCATCACGTCAATCGAACGATTCACCGCCTCCTTGGTCAGCTTCAGCGCAAAGGACGGTTTTGATGCGATGCGGCGCGCCAGCGCCAGCACGGCGGCCGACAGCTCCGCGCGCGGCACGATCTGGTTGACCATGCCGAGCTGGTGCGCCTCCTGCGCGCTCCATGTGTCGGCGGTGAACAGAAACTCCTTGGCCTTGCGCGGGCCGAGCTCCCAGGGGTGCACGAACCATTCGACGCCGCAGACGCCCATGGTGACCACGGGATCGCAGAACTGCGCATCGTCACTGGCGACGATGAGATCGCAGGCCCAGGCCAGCATCAGGCCGCCGGCGATGCACTTGCCGTGCACTTCGGCAATGGTCGGCTTGGCGAGGTTGCGCCAGCGCCGCGTGATCTGGAGATAGATCTCCTGCTCGCGCGCAAAGCGGCCATGGGCGTTTGGTTCAGCGAAGCCGCCCCAATTTCCGATCGGCGGAAAATCGACACCCGCGGCATTCTTGCTGCCGGATCGCAGGTCATGGCCTGAGGAGAAGTGCGGACCATTGCCGGCGAGAATGATCACCTTGACCGTATCGTCCTGCACCGCCTCATCGAAGGCGGCGTTGAGATCGTAGGTCATTTGCAGGTTCTGCGCGTTGCGCGCGTCGGGCCGGTTCATCACGATCCGGGTAATCGCCGGCTCCGGCCTCTCCACGAGGATGGTCTCGAACGAGGTCATCGCGTTCCCCTTGGCGTTTCCGGTTTGATCTTGTTGTTTGGCCAAGTTGACTATGTCGGCCAGTGATAGGCAAGAGGCTTGCGTCAGGCGGCTGCTTTTCGCGCCCCCAAGATGTCTGGCATCTCGCGCGCGCAATCTGGTAGTTTGCGCCAGATTCCACCGGGAGAAATTTGATGCGCAAGATCCTGACCGTGCTGGCGGCGCTGGCCTCGCTGAGCCTCACCGATTGCGGCTACAACGCGATCCAGAGCGAGGACGAGCAGATCAAGGCCAACTGGTCCGAGGTCGTGAACCAGTATCAGCGCCGCGCCGATCTCGTGCCCAACCTCGTCAACTCGGTGAAGGGTTTTGCGCAGCAGGAGAAGGATGTGCTGCTCGGCGTCACCAATGCCCGCGCCAAGGTCGGCAGTATCCAGGCGACGCCCGAGGTGCTGAACGATCCTGCCGCATTCCAGAAATTCCAGGCTGCCCAGGGTGAGCTCTCCGGCGCGCTGTCGCGGCTGCTCGTGGTCACCGAAAACTACCCGCAGCTCAAGTCGGATGCGCTGTTCAAGGATTTGATGTCGCAGCTCGAGGGCACCGAGAACCGCATCACGGTGGCGCGCAACCGCTATATCAAGGCGGTGCAGGACTATAACGTCACCATCCGCTCGTTCCCGAGCAACCTCACCGCGATGATGTTCAGCTACAAGGAGAAGCCGAACTTCTCGGTCGGGAACGAGAAGGAAATCTCGACCGCACCGAAGGTCGATTTCAATCCGGCGCCCGCGCCGTCGAAGTAAGTGCGTTCGCCCCCGATGCATGCCCCACCCACCGCCGTCATTCCCCGCGAAAGCGGGGAATCCAGTACGCCGCGGCTTCACCGTATCTCGCCGGCGTCTCTGGAATACTGGATCGCCCGGTCCCGACTTCGCCAAGGGCTTCGCCGGGCTCCTCGATATTGGGCCGGCAAAGCGTCAGCGAAGACGGCAAGCCGGGCGATGACAGCGAGTGTGTGGTGGCGTGTTGCGATCACAGTCGCGCTGCTCTTCGCCTTTGCGCTTCCCGCCTCAGCCGATGTCGCCATACCCCAACTCACCGGCCGCGTGGTCGATCAGACCGGCACGCTCTCCAGCGGCGACGTCGCCGCGCTGTCGCAAAAGCTGCAGGACTTCGAGACGCGCAAGGGCAGCCAGGTCGCCGTCCTGATCGTGCCGACGACGGACCCGGAGACGATCGAGCAGTTCTCGATCCGCGTTGCGGAGGCCTGGAAGCTCGGGCGCAAGAAGATCGACGACGGCGCGATCCTGGTGGTCGCCAAGAACGACCGGCATTTGCGCATCGAGGTCGGCTACGGGCTCGAAGGCGCGCTCACCGACGTCACCTCGCGGCGCATCATTGACGAGGGCATCACGCCAAAGTTCCGAACGGGCGACTTCGCCGGCGGCATCACGGCGGGCGTCGATCGCATGATCCGCGTCATCGACGGCGAGCCGCTGCCGACGCCCTCGCGCAGCGTGAATTTCGGCAACTGGAACGATATCGAGCCGCTTTTTTACTTCGTGCTGTTCGGTCCGCTGGTCATCGGCGGCATCCTGCGCTCCATATTCGGGCGGCTGTTCGGTTCGGGGATAACTGGAGCGATCGTCGGTGTCCTCGCCTGGTTCGTGATCGGCTCCGCGGTCATCGGACTGGGCGTCGGCGTGCTTGGCGCTGTCCTGACCTTTATCGCCGATCTGTTCGGGGCGGGATCGGGCACGGGATCGTCGCGCGGCGGCTCGTGGTCGAGCGGCTCCTCATCCGGCGGCTGGAGCAGCGGGTCGTCGTCGAGCGGCGGCTTCAGTGGCGGTGGCGGTAGTTTTGGCGGGGGCGGCGCCTCGGGGAGCTGGTAAGTCATGAGCATCAAGCGCATCGCCCGGCATCTGCTCCAGCACCATTGGCGTGCCAAGCGGGTGTTTCCCAAAGGCGTGCTCGACCGCATCGAGCAGGCGATCAAGCGCGGCGAAGCCAGCCATTCCGGCCAGGTCCGTTTCGTGGTCGAAGGCGCGCTCGACGGCGGGCCGCTGTTTCGCAACCAACCCGCGCGCGAGCGCGCGCTCGACGTGTTCTCGCATCTGCGGATATGGGATACCGCGCACAACAACGGCGTCCTGATCTATCTCCTGCTCGCCGACCGCGACGTCGAGATCGTCGCCGATCGCGGCATCGATGCGAAGGTTGGTGCCGAGCGTTGGGAGAGTATCTGCCGTGCAATGGAGGCGGAGTTTCGCTCCGGCCAGTTCGAGCGCGGCGTGATCGACGGAATCGAGGCCGTGTCGCTGGAATTGGCAAGGCATTTCCCGCTAAGCGGATCGCATCCCAACGAGCTGCCGGATGCGCCGGTGGTGATGTAACTCCTGCAAGCAGGCGGTGATGGAGTTCCGATGTCGTCCTGGCGAAAGCCAGGACCCATTACCCCAGGGAGACGTTTGGCGAAGATTTATGGTTCGGTACGCCTGGTGCGTACAACCGATGGACCTCGCGGTATGGGTCCTGGCTTTCGCCAGGACGACGTTGTGGGGGCATCGGTGCTTCGCCTCGCGGACGGACGCCTGTGGCCCCTAATCATCCAGCTTATTCAAATCCCGCACCGACTGCATGATCGGCTCGAAGTTCGAGCGCGCATCCAGCGCGTCGAACAATTGCGCGGTGTCGTCCAGCAATCCATGCGACCTCGCAATCGCGATGCGGACGTCTTGCTGCGGTGTGTCCGATAGCCGCCCGTGCCCCGACAACAGGATCTTCGAGTCTAGCCCCTTCAGCCGCTCCAGCGACTGGATGTAGTCGGCGATGCTGCCCGAGCCGAACACGCCGCCCATCACGCCGCCGGGCATCAGCGTGTCGGCGGCGAACAGCAGGCCCTTATCCTGGTCGAACAGCGTGATGCAGGCCGAGGTGTGGCCCGGGGTGTACATCACGTTGAGGCGGAAATTGCCGAGGTCGATCAGATTGCCCTCCTCGAGCCAGATGTCGATGTTAACAGGCACGTTCGGCTCGTTGAACATCTTTCGCAGCATCGAGAAGTCGTCGCGCAGCATGATCTTGTTGGCGGCGAGGCGATGGGCGGCGACGAAGGTGCGGCGCTCGTTAAAGTGCCAGGCTGCGCCGATGTGGTCGAGATGCTCGTGGCTGAGCACCACCATGTCGATCTTCTCCGGCGGGCAGCCGACGAAGTTCAGGCATTCTACCATCGCCGCATAGTTCGAGGACAGCCCGGCATCGATCAGGATGGTCCGCGCCGAGCCGCGCACGAGATAGACGTTGGCGGCGCGATTGGAGAAACGGATCTGGTAGACGTCGTCCGCCGCCTGGATCAGCGAGCAGGTGTCGTTCTTCATCAGGACCGGAAAGTCCGTCGGCTTGCCGTCGCTCATGATTGGGCCGCCCGGTAGCTGACCGCGTTGGCGGCGCGCAGGCGCTTCGACAGAGCGTCCATCACCATCAGCGCAAACGCCGGCTGCTGGCTGACGAGATAGACGAAGCGGGCATGGTTGACCCTCATCACCTTCGTGTTCGGCGCTGCTGCGATCGCGGTCGCCGAACGTGCGGAGCCGTCGATCACGGCCATCTCGCCGAAGAATTCGCCCTTGCCGAGTTTGACGATGCTGGTCTTGCCGGCGCCGCTGATCTTGGCGATCTCGACCTCCCCGTCGAGGACAACGAACAACTCGCGGCCGGTCGAGCCCTCCTCGAAGATGATGTCATCGACGCCAAACTCGTTGATGCACTTCTCGATCGTCATGACACCCCCAAGGGCCTTCTGGAGCCGTTCTGGCTGACAGGACAGTCATGTTAGCCGGGTAACAGGGACGGGCAAACAGCCCGCTCGGCGAGAGCATGGCCTGCCGCAAGGCCGCCCCGCTGACAATTTGTTGCACGCCGCCACACCGGTTCCACTTTCCCGGCCAAATTCGGCCCCGGATGAGTTCCTAAAATTTTGGTAAGCGGGTCCGCAGGTAAGGAATTCGCAAGCAATGAAAGTTACCAAAAGGTCAACCGAGACTGGAGTATTTGAGCCGTGAGCGAACCAATGCCCGAGCAGGCCGTCCAGGATACTGGCGTCGCTGAAGCCGCAGCGACCGTGCCGCAGGCCGTCGAGGCTGCTGGAATCGAGGCCCCCTCGATTGCCCCCGACCACGAGGCGCCGCCCAAGCCTGATCCAGTCAAGCCTGATCCAGTCAAGGTTGAGCCGCCAAAAATCGAGGCATCGAGGATCGAGGTGCCGAAGTTCGAAGCCAAAGCCGAGACCAAAGCCGAGACCAAGTCCGAGACCAAGTCCGAGCCAAAGCCCGGCAAGCTCATCGTCATGGCACCCGCGGAGCGGTCCTGGGACCGTGAGGAGTTTGCGCCGCATGTGAAGGCGGACGAGCCGCGCGAGACCGGCGGCAAGCGCCGCTTGTCGGCGATGGCCGCGGTGGTGGCGATTGCGGCCAGCGTCGGCGCCATCAGCGGCGCGCTCGCGACCGCCGGCATGATGCACTTCGCCGCCCCCGCGCCGGCACAGGTCGCCGACACCAGCGCGCTGGAATCCTCGGTCGCCCGGATCGACGCCGATGTCGTCGCGCTCAAGGCCAATTTCGAGCACACCTCCAAGACCGGCCTCGGTCAGTTCAACCGGGCCAACGACCGTCTCGACAAGCTCGAGAAGGCGCAGGCCGAGCCGATGGCCAAAATCGCAAAGCTGTCCGAGACCGTCGACAAGCTCCGTGCCACCCCGCCGGCAGCCCCCGCCCAGACCGCAGCCGCCGTGCCCGCGAAAGAAACCACCGGCTCGATCGCGCCGACCCAGGTTGCGACCGCAGCAGCTGCGCCGGCGCCCGCCGCACCCAAGACGGAGGTCGGCCGGCTGCCGACGGTCGAAGGCTGGGTGCTGCGCGACGTCTCCAACGGCGGCGCATTGGTCGAGGGCCGCGGTGGCCTCTACGAGGTCTACGCCGGCGACCCCATCCCGGGGGTTGGCCGTGTCGACGCGATCCGCCGCCAAGACGGCCGCTGGGTCGTCGTCACCAGCAAGGGCCTGATCGTCGCGCGCTGAGCGGCTCATATCCGACTTGCAAAGAGGCGCTTCACCACCATGTGAAGCGCCTTTTTGCTTGAATAGCAGTCCCTGCGCGGTGTTACCTAGGGCATGAGCCGCGCGTTGCGAATTCTCGTTGCCGCTGCCGCATTGTTTGGCGGCGCTGTTTCGATTTCGGCGGCAGAGACCGCGCCACTCACGCGCGGCACGGCGATCACCGATCCCGATCTCCTGCGCGAGCTCGACCAGCACGATGCACTCACGATCTCGCGCCTGTTGTGGCCGGAGCGGAACGCGAGCTTTCCGCTGACGACCGATCTGATGTTCTCGTGGTTGCCGCAGCTCAAGGAAATTCCCCCCGCGATCGACGCGGAGCTCGACCGCTACGTCGCCCGGCAAAAAGCGGCCTATCCGACCGAGACCATCGGCGTCGGCGAAGGCTTTGACGTGCAATTGTTCGATCGGGCCAATCTGAAATCCGGCGACACTCGTTTCGTGCTGGCCGGCATCGTCAATCGCATGGACCGCGCCTATGTCTCGGAAGAGTCCTGCGGCGAGATCCGACTGGTCTACCGTCTCGCGCGTTTCGAGACCAAGCCGGACGGCGGCAGGACAGCGGCGCGGCTGCCGATGACGCTCAATCTGGTGATGAAGGCGCGCGATGCGCGCCAGACGGACGGGAGCGGCAAGCCGATCACCTGCGCCGAGGTCGCGCGACGCTGGCTCGGCAATGGCGACTGGCAGGGGCTGATCGGCAGCAGCTTTTATCCTTTCGATGCGATGCTTGATCGCATCGAGACCAACATCCAGATCTCGGTTGCGCCGAGATCGGCGCTGCACGATTTCCGCTCCGACTATCTGCTCAAGGTGTTCAAGTACGACGCCGCTTCGAAGACGTTCGAGGAATCGACGATGGAGAACCAGATCGATCGTGACCGCATCCTCGCCGACAATGATCTCCGGCGCGACTTCAGGGATTGGCTGCTTGCGCCCGATCATCTTCGCGACTTCGATCGCGGCACGATACTGATCCCGGAAAAATTCCTGGCCAAGGCCGCGATCGTGCCGACGCCCGCCGGCCTCGATGCTTCCTCGTTGCAGCCGGAGTTCGGCATGATGCAAGGGGAGGGCAAGGAAGAGGGCAAGGGCGAGCCTGTTTTCACCGACAATGACGTGGTCGGTGCGCTGAAGCAGGCGGCGGCGCGCGGCATCGACATGCAGAACGTCCGCTCGGTCGCGGGTTTCCAGCGCCGCCTCAACGACGTCACCTGTGCCGGCTGCCACCAGACCCGCGGCATCGGCGGCTTTCATTTCCCGGGCGTCGATTGGCTTGCGGACAAGCCGTCCAACGCCACGATCGTGCCGGCCTCGCCGCATTTTCTTGGCGACCAGGTGCGCCGCCGCGACATTCTGACCGCGATTGCCGCAGGCAAACGCCCTGATTTCTCACGCGGATTTGCCAGTCGACCGCAGACCCGCGGTAGCAATGAGCTGGCCGGGACCGAATATCAGGACGGCTGGGGCGCGCATTGTTCCCTGGGAAATGCGGGATCGGGATCGGTTGACAGGAGTTTTACGTCATGGAGCTGTGCTAAAGATTTGACCTGTCAGGCTGCTTCGGCCTCGCACCGCATCGGCATGTGCTTCATCAAGACGCGTTAGGCACACAAAGCGATTTGGATGACCCATGACGGACACCAGCGACGCCAACAAGGAGCGCAATCGCGAGATCGCGCGCAATGAAGAAGCCAAGCAGGTCACCGGCAGCATCCGCGTCAGCACCTGGGCGGTCGCGGTCGTCGTCATCATCGGCGGAATCCTGTTCACGCTCGGCTGGCTGGCGCTGCGATAGCAGGGCCATCATTTCGCGTAATTCGTCATCCGCTTGCCGGGCAGCAGCTCGTAGGCCGGCTGCCAGCCGGGCAGTGCGGCCATGCGGCCAAGCCAGGCGTGGATGGCGGGATGGCTTTCCGCGAAATCGAAGCCGTGCTCGTCGCTCGGATAGTGCAGATAGGCCATCATCGAAATATCGGCGACCGTCGGCTTGGTGCCGGTCGCGAATTCATTGTGCTGGAGATGGCCGTCGAGAATGCCGAGAAAATCCTCGAGCCGCCGGCGAAAGTGCTTCATCACCTGCGGATCGTTGTTTTGCGTGAACGCGCGCATGAAGCGGTAGGTCGCCATGTAGCCGGTGAGCTTGTGGTTGTCCCAGAACAGCCAGCGCAGCAGCTCGAACTTTTCATCCGCCGTCTCGCCGCCGAAACGGCCGTATTGTTCGGCGAGCCTGAGCAGGACCGGCGCGGTTTGCGTCATCTTCACACCGTCGACTTCGAGCACGGGAATCTCGCCCATCTCGTTCACGCTCTTGCGCCATTCTGGCGTGCGCGTGACGCCGCCGCCAAAGTCGGTCCAGACCGGCTCGAACCTCTCGCCGCAAAGCGTCAGCATCAGCGCCAGCTTGTAGCTGTTGCCGGATTCGGGGAAGTAGTGCAGGCGATAGCTGGGCATGGGACCTCGCAATGACGGTGATTGTTGAAGCGATCTACGTCCCCAACGTCGTCCCGGCCTAGTGCGCAATTGCGCACGAAGGCCGGGACCCATAACCACCGAACGTGGTTTGGCGAAGACTTGGAGTTACCAGCTTCGTCCGACAACTTCCTCTCTGGGATATGGGTCCCGGCCTTCGCCGGGACGACAGCGTGGATGTATCACCAGCGGAGCCTCTTAGCCCACCGCTCCCGACCCTCGCAGCTGCTTGATCGCGGCCTCGTCGTATCCCGCGCCACGCAAAATCTCGTCACTGTGCTCGCCGACGCCGGGCGGCTTGCGTGGCTGCACTTTCTTGGCGCCGTCGATCCAGATCGGGCTGGAGATGGTGAGCATGGTGTCGTTCTCGAACGGCACCAGCACCTCGTTGTCGAGCATCTGCTTGTCGTTGGGAATGTCGTCCAAAATGCCAACGATGCCGAACACCAGCCCGTTGCCGTCGAGGATCTTTCGCCATTCGGCGAGATCCTTGGTCGCGAAGGTCTCGTCAAAGATCTTGATCAGCTCGATCGAGCGGGCGTGACGGTCGGGTTTGGTGGCGAAACGCGGATCGGTGATGAGGTCTTCGCGGCCCAGACACTTGGCCAGCGTCGGAAACTGCTTCTCCTCGCTCAGCAGCGACAGGATCAGCCAGCGGCCGTCCTTGCACTGGTAGTGGTTGGCGACCGCGTTCAGCGCGCGTTCGCGTGGCCGCCGCTCGGCGAACTTGGCGCCGCAGAGTTTTGCCTGCGCCAGCACGCTGGCGGCCCACACGCCGTTCGCCATCAAATTGGAGGCGACATGCGAGCCCTTGCCGGTCTTCTCGCGCTGATAGAGCGCGGTGACGATGGCACCGTAGAACGCCATGGCGCAGGGATGGTCACCCATGCCGGCGACCGAGCGGGCCGGCGTCGTGTCGGTGTCGGCGCGGACGAGGTCCATCAGGCCGGAACGCGCCCAATAGGCGTTGCTGTCGAAGCCGGGCTTGTTGGCCTCTTCGCCCTTCTCGCCATAGCCGGTGAAGGAGGCGTAGATCAGCCGGTCGTTGAGATGGGCGAGGTGGTCATAGGTGATGCCGAGCTTGGCGCGCACCGGTGGCGGCATGTTGGTGATGAAGACGTCGGCCTCTTCCACGAGCTTGCAGAGCACGGCCTGCGCCTCGGGCTTTGCGAGGTCAAGCGCGATGCTCTTCTTGTTGCGGGCCTCAAGCAGCCAGGCGAAATTGTGCTCACTGGTCGGATAGCCCGGAATGTTGGGCAGATTGCGGTAGGGATCGCCGGTGCCGGGCGGTTCGATCTTGACGACGTCAGCGCCGAAATCCGACAGCACGGTCGCGGCCGCGGGCGCTGCGATGAAGCTCGCGCAGTCCAGAACCTTGAGCCCTGCAAAAATGCCCTTTTCCATCGCGGCGTTGCTCCCTCACTTATGTTGTTTCCCGCGCGCTGGAATTGGCGGGGCAAGCCATGGGAGCATTAGACCGATGTTTTGCCGGGATGCAACGCTCCTCGCGGCGCCTCACTCATCCCCTGCGAGCAGGGCAGCGTTGCCGCCGGCTGCTGCGGTGTTGATCGTCACGGTCTGCTCGGTCGCAAAGCGCGCGAGGTAGTGCGGACCGCCGGCTTTCGGGCCGGTTCCGGACAGGCCGTTGCCACCGAACGGCTGCACGCCGACCACGGCGCCGATCATGTTGCGGTTGACATAGATGTTGCCGATCTGGACCCGGTCGACGATGGCCTCGATCGTATCGTCGATGCGCGAATGGACGCCGAGCGTCAGCCCGTAGCCGCTGCGCTCGATGGCTTGCAGGACGCGTTCGAGATTTTCGGCACGATAACGCACGACGTGGAGGACCGGGCCGAACACCTCCTCGGTGAGCTGGCCGGCATCCCTAAGCTCGAAAATATGCGGTGCGACGAAGCAGCCTTCCGGCGCGGTGCCGGCAAAGTGCAGCCGCGCCTCGGTCTTCAGCCGTGCGATGTGCGCATCGAGGCGCTGCTTGGCCTCAACGTCGATCACCGGACCGATATGGGTCGCGACGTCGCTGGGATCGCCGATCTTCAACTCGCGCGCCGCGCCCGCGATCATCTCGATCATGCGGTCGGCGACGTCCTCCTGCACGAACAGCAGCCGCAGCGCCGAGCAGCGCTGGCCGGCGGAACGAAACGCCGAGGTGACGACATCGTCCGCGACCTGCTCGGGCAACGCAGTCGCATCCGCGATCATGGTGTTGATGCCGCCGGTCTCCGCGATCAGCGGCACGATCGGTCCGTCCTTGGCAGCCAGTGCCCGGTTGATGCTGCGCGCGACCTCCGTCGAGCCGGTGAAGACGACGCCGGCGATGTCGGGATGCGCCGTCAGCACTGCGCCGATGCGGCCGTCGCCGGTGACGAGATGCAGCGCGCTTGCCGGGATGCCGGCCTCGTGCAGCAGAGCTACGGCCTCGCGTGCGATGCGCGGCGTCTGCTCGGCGGGTTTTGCCACCACGCTGTTGCCGGCCATCAGCGCTGCCGTGACCTGGCCGAGGAAGATCGCCAGCGGAAAATTCCACGGCGAGATCGCCACGAAGACGCCGCGGCCGCGCATGGCGAGCGTGTTGCTCTCGCCGGTCGGGCCTCGCATCGCCACATCGTTGCCGAAAAGCTTGCGGCCCTGCGCGGCATAGTAGCGGCAGAAGTCGGCGGCCTCGCGCAGCTCCGACTGTGCATCGTCGAGCGTCTTGCCGCCCTCGCGTTGCAGCAGCGCGATAAAATGGGGCGCGCGGTTCTCCAGGAGATGCGCGGCCTGCTCCAACGCCGCCGCGCGTGTGGCTGCCGGAGTCCGGCTCCAGGCGGTGAAGCCCGCGCGCGCTGCGGCCACGGCCGCATGGGCCTGATCCGGCGTTGCCTCAGTGATCGACTTGAGCTCGGCCGTCTCGGCCTTGACCTCCGTCAGCAACCGGTCGAGCGCGGCACGCGCGCCGAATTCGACGCCACGTGAATTGCGCCGCTCGGGGGCGTAGAGGTCGCCCGGCAGCGGAATTTTGGCATGGGCCGCCTGCTGCGGCCGGACGATGGCATCCGCTGGACGTTGCAACAGCGCCGTAACAGGCACGCGATAATCGGCGGCCTGCGCCACGAAGGAGGAATTGGCACCGTTCTCCAACAGTCGCCGCACCAGATAGGCAAGCAGGTCGCGATGGCTGCCGACCGGGGCGTAGGTGCGGTAGGTAATATCGGGGTGATCCTTGGCGAGCTGCTCGTAGAGCGCCTCGCCCATGCCGTGCAGGCGCTGGAATTCGAAGCCGCCGTTCTCACCGGCAAGCTCCAGCACGGTCGCGACGCTCAGCGCGTTGTGGGTGGCGAATTGCGGGAAGATGCGCGGCCGCAAGCCGAGCAGTTTTGACGCGCAGGCGACGAAGTTCAGATCCGTCATCGCCTTGCGCGTGAACACGGGGTAGCCGTCGAGCCCGCGCTCCTGCGCGCGCTTGATCTCGGTGTCCCAATAGGCGCCCTTGACCAGCCGCACCATCAGCTTGCGGTCATGCGCGTGGGCGAGCGCGTCGACATAGTCGATCACGGCGCTGGCGCGCTTCTGATAGGCCTGGATCGCGAGGCCAAATCCGTCCCAACCGGCAAGCGAGGGATCGGCGAGCGTTGCCGCGATCACGTCGAGCGACAGCTCCAGCCGGTCGGCTTCCTCGGCGTCCACGGTGAAGTTGAGATCATGGACCTTGGCGCGCTGCGCCAGGTCCAGCAGTTGCGGCACCAATTCAGCCATCACGCGCTCGCGGCTGACCGCCTCGAAGCGCGGATGCAGCGCCGAGAGTTTGACGGAGATACCGGGCCGATCGGGCAAAGGATGGCTGCCGGCGGACCTGCCGATGGTTTCTATCGCGCTCGCATAGGCGTCGAAATAGCGCTTGGCGTCAGCGGCCGTGCGCGCGCCTTCGCCGAGCATGTCGAAGGAATAGCGCGGCCTCTCACCGGAACGCGGCCGGCCCCGCTCCAGCGCCTGCTCGATGGTTTCCCCCAGCACGAAATGATCGCCCATCAGCCGCATCGCCTGGCGCGTGGCGGTGCGCACGGCCGGTGCGCCGAGCCGCTTCACCAGCCGGCCGATGGTGCCGTCGGGCGTCTCGCCGGGCTGGATCACCCGCGCCGACAGGCCCAGTGCCCAGGCCGAGGCGTTGACCAGGAAGGCCGTGGACTTGGTCTCGTGGTGGATGAAATCGCCCTCGCCGAGCTTGTCCTCGATGAACTGGTCGGCGGTGCGCGCGTCCGGCACGCGCAACAGCGCCTCGGCCAGCACCATCAAAGCAAGTCCTTCTTTGGTCGAGAGCGCGAACTCCCGCAGCATGTCCTCGACCCCGCCGAGCCGGTCGTCGCGCTTGCGGATGGCCTCGATCAGCCGCGTCGCGGTGCGATCGATCCGCGCCTCCTGTGGCGGACCGAGATGGGAGGCCGGCAAGAGGCGCGCAGCGATCTCGGCATCATCGGGCGCGTAGGGGGCGATGAAGGGAGGCGGAATGTTCGGCATGGCGTGTCCTGTGGCTCAAATCCAGGATAATGCCCGCGCCACCGTAGCTCGATAGACAAATTAGCTGATTTGGCTTAGAAAATTAAGGTCATCAGCCATATGACCTTAGAAGATATGGAACTCGATCGAATCGACCGGAAGATCCTCTCGATTTTGCAGCAGGACGGGCGAATCGCCAATGTCGAGCTCGCCGAACGCATCGGGCTGTCTCCGACCTCGATCGGCGAGCGGCTGAAGCGTTTGCAGCGAGAGGGTTTTATCGAGGGCTATGGCGCGCGGCTCAACCCGCACCGGCTCGGCCTCGGGCTCCTGGTGTTCGTCGAGGTGCTACTCGACAAGACCACGCCCGACAATTTCGAGCGCTTTGCCCGCGCGGTGAAACTCGCGCCCGAAGTGCTGGAGTGTCACATGGTTGCCGGCGGATTCGACTATCTTGTGAAGGCGCGGCTGGCAGACATGACCGCGTATCGGCGGTTCCTCGGCGAGACCTTGCTGTCGATGCCGGGCGTGCGCGAGACGCGAACCTATGCGGTGATGGAAGAGATCAAGCGCGACGCACCGTTGCCGGTGGACTAACGAAGTGCTGTCGCGATTGTCATTGCTGTGGCGTTGAACGGGCGGTCTTCGCGGGCAAACAGTTCTCCGTGTGCAATCGCAACGCCTGTCGTCGAATGCACTGACCGTCTTCCAAAATTTTCTTGGCCCGGCTCCCGAATCGATCCGGGAGCTAGCAAAAGCCGGCGGGCTTATACTTTGAGGTTCTCTGCGGAGCTTTTGCCTCGGTTTGCGATCTCTTCATATTCCACCGTCTGTCCTTCGTTCAGGGACGACAGACCGGCTTTCTGCACTGCCGAGATATGCACGAACACATCCTTGCCGCCCGACGCAGGCTGGATAAATCCATAACCCTTCGTCGGGTTGAACCACTTGACCGTACCTTTAGCCATCACGACTTCTCCGCGGGTCTTCCTCCGAGATCTCGAACCGCCAGTCCCCGCCAACCGGCCGGTTCGGTCCTATTACGATACGCGGAATGTGGCCGGCTTGGTAGCTCAAACCACATCGGCATTTCGCCGAATTCCGCTCAACTTCGCGGCGTTTTTGCCGGTTTTGCCCGTTTCGCGGTCAATTGAGCGGCACGCCGTCAATACGTCGTGGCCAGATAATCGACGATCTTGCCGACATCGGCATCGTCGATCGGCGCGCCATAGACCTTGATCATCTTGGTCACCTCGGCTTGCCAGAAGCCTTTCTTGTCCTTGATCGGCGGCTGCGTGGCGATGTAGTCGGACGAGTGGCAGGCGGTGCAATTGCCCTGCACCACCTCGAGATTGGGCCCGGGCTTGAACACGGCGACCTCGTCGGGCGTCTTGTAGTTGACCGGTGCTCCAAATGCCGAACCCACCATTGCGGCGAGGGCGAGCGTAATGGCGGGGAGAACGGTGCGGTGCATGATCATTCTCCCTTCAGGCCACGCTGACGCGGACGGTTTCGACCACGTTGCGCAAATAACCCGCCGGATTCCAGCGCGGCGTATCCGGCTGGGTTTCGCCGCCATTGCCGGTGGCGCGCACCTTGAGCTCATAGGCGCCCGCCGCGAGCTTCACCGGCAGCTTCCATTCACGGAATGAGTATTTGCCGAAATCCTTGCCGAGCCTGGCGATGGTCCAGGTCTTGCCGCCGTCGGTCGAGACCGCGACCTCCTTGATGCCCTTGCCTCCGTCGAAGGCGATGCCGCGCAGTGTCGTGCCGCCTGCTTTCAGCTTGGCTCCGTCATTGAGGCTGGTGATGAAGGAACGGATGGTGAGGCGGTTGATCGGGATCGTCGCCTTCGGCGCCGTGCCCGGCTCGACCGCATTGTTCGGGGTGTCCGGAATGCGATAGGCCGACTTCATCCAGAAGCCGTCATAGACGTTGTCGACGACGGTGATCTCGTTGAGATGCTTGACCCAGTAGGTGCCGTAATAGCCGGGCACGATCAGGCGCAGCGGGAAGCCGTTGAGGAACGGCAGGTCCTCGCCGTTCATGCCATAGGCCAGCATCACCTCGCCGTCGGTGGCGTGATCGATATCGAGCGCCTTGACGAAATCGGGCGTCTTGTCGCTGACCGGGCCGTCCATGCCGTTGAAGGTAACTTGCTTCGCGCCGCTCTGCACGCCCGCCATCGCCAGCACCGCCTTCAGCGGCACGCCGCGCCAGCGCGCATTGCCCATCGCGCCGTTGGCGAGCTGTCCGCCGGCGACGCGCGGCTCGAAGAAGCCGCGGCTGTTGCCGGAGCACTGGTTGACGGCGACGATCTCGCTCGCCTTCATCTTCAAGATGTCCTTCAGCGACAGTTTTAGCGGCTTGTCGACCTTGCCCTTGATCTCGAGCGTGAACTTGTCGGGGTCGAGATTGTAGGGCAGGTCGGAAAGGTGATAGCGCACGAAGAACGCATTATTCGGCGTGATAGGGCCGTCGTTGAACACCGCGAATGGCGTCTCGAGCTGCGGCGGCCGGCTGGTCAGGCCGATCATCGGCCGCTTCTGCGGATATTTCACCAATGGCCGTTCGCCATTGGCGAAGGGCAGGGTGACGGTGTCGAGTGCCAGCGCTTTGGTTGAGTTCAGTGCGGCCGTAATAGCGGCAAGGCCCGCTCCTTTGAGCAGGTCGCGTCGATCGAACATGTGGTCTCCTCCCGGAGCTTTTCGTTGGATAACGGTCATCATCGCGATCCCGCGCTCATCTGTCGCAACGATTGAGGTGAAGTCAATTCGTGCTTTCGCAGCAGGCCCATGCCGTTGCGTTGCAGCAAGCCGGTGTTATGCCGCGATGATCTTCGGTTTGATGGATCAATCCCGCCGCGGGCTCGCTGCAACCTCTCCCGCAAGCGGGAGAGGGAGCGCACCGCCTTCGTGGCTGCCTTACGCCGCTACGCGCTCGCCGCGATCGACTAGCACGGACAGCTTCCTGGCGTCCGCGACGACGCGCACGGCCATCGGTTCGTCGCGGCCGCGGATCGCGACCTCCTGCTGCGGCAGCGCATCGTCGGCGAGGCCCGCGGTGCGGCGAACTTCCTCCGAGACGATCGCTTCGCAGGCCAGTGTCTTGGTCATGTCCTGGAGCCGGGCCGCGACGTTGACGGCATCGCCCAGCGCCGTGAAGACGATGTGATCGCGATAACCGATGTCGCCGATGATGACCTCGCCGCCGTGGATGCCGATGCCGAAGCGGATCGGCTGGCGCAGATCGTGGCCCAGGAGCTCGTTGAGCTCGTCGATATGCATGGCGATCCCGGCGGCGGCCTTCAGCGCCTGCCGGCAGGCGGTCTGCGGATCGGCGCTCAGCCCGAACAGCGCCAGCATGCCGTCGCCGACGAACTGGTTCGGCTGGCCGCCATTCTCGATCACGGCCTGCGAGACCGCGCCGAGGAAGCGGTTGACGATGAACACGGTGTCGAACGGCAGCCGCTTCTCGGCCAGCTGCGTCGAGCCGCGCATGTCCACGAACAGGCTGACGAGATAGCGCTCCTGGCCGATTCTGGCGGGCGTCGAGACCTGCGCGTTCGCCGACAGGGTATGGGCGGTGAAGAGCTGGAAGAAGGAGAGATCCGACGTCGGCCGCAGCTGGCAGGCGAGCCTGATCGAGGGATCGCTGGTGCCGACACGGGTGAGCACGAACGCCTCGCGCTGCGACGGCTCGGGCAGGGCGCCATGATCGCCGATGATGCGGATGCGGCAGGTCGAGCAGCGGGCGCGGCCGCCGCAGACGCTGGCATGCGGCACATTGTGGCGCAGGCTTGCTTCCAGCACGGAGAGGCCCTTGGGGACGCGCACCGTCTTGCCGTTGCCGTAGGACAGCGCGATCATGCCGCCGCGCCGCTCGCGCAAGGCGCGCCCGCCGCGCGCCAGCAGCGCCAGGGCGAGCAGTCCGAGATAGCCGGCGGTGAGGCCGCCGGTGATGCGGTCGAGCGTCGCGGCCTCGGCAGCCGTGCCAAGCTGGCGGCGCGTGAGATTATGCGTCCGCCATTCCCCGTCATCGGCCTCGACCTCGACGCTGCGGCCGCCCTGGTAGACACCCAGCAGCGCCAGCGTCGGGATCAGCACGGCGGCCGCGAGCAGATAGGGCGCGGCGCGCGTGAAGAACGGTTTGAGGCGAAGCCAGAAGTAGATGCCGATGCAGCCGTGCACCCAGGCGATGAGAAGCAGGATCGTCATCGTCCAGATCCGACCCGGCGACGCGACGAAGAACAGATAGAGTTCCTGCGGGTAGAGTTTTTGGTGTCCATAAAGCGTCTGGCCGAGCCGCACGCCGATCACATGCGCCATGACCAGCGCGGGGATGCTCAAGCCCAGCACGAGCTGCAGCGGCTCGACCGTCCGCCAGCGGAACTGCCGGCGCTGATACAGCGCGTAGATGCCGAGCCCCATATGCGTGAGCGCCGCCGTGTAAAACATGATCGCAACCGGCAGGAACTGCCAGAATAGCGTGTGGTAGTAGACCCCCATCTCCATGGCATCGACCGAGATGTTGCCGAGCGCATGGTTGAGGAAATGGCTGACCACATAGGCGAACAGGATGACGCCGCAGATCAGCCGCACCTGGCGTATGCTGGTCGCGCGGAGGAGTTCGGACATCTGTGCAGGGGCGGTGGCCATGATTCGCTTGTATCAGTTCACCAAGGAGAACAGCCAGCGTAGCGTTTAATTCCGGGGGGTGGGCAGCTTGCGGGATCACATACGCGGCAAGCCGCCGCAATCCCAGTATCGTCCCGGACAAGAGCGCCCCAAGCACGCGCCGATCCGGGACGACGGTACCCCACATTGACTCCCCCTCCCAGGTTGGCGAAAAGCGCGGCCGTGACGACAGCTCCCGATATCACCGTGCCCCCCCACGGCGCCGCGCGCCGGTCCCTCGTCGTGGCCGCGGCGATCATCGCCGCGATGACGCTGCTGCGCATCGTCTACGCCTCCGCAATCGAGCTGCGCACGGACGAGGCCTATTACTGGACTTGGTCGCAGGAGACAGCGCTCAGCTTCCTCGATCATCCCCCCGGCATCGCCTGGCTGATCCGGTTCGGCACCGCGATCTTCGGCGACACCACGCTCGGTGTGCGCTTCGGCGGCATCGTCGCGATGCTGGTGACGCAGCTTCTGCTCGCCGATATCGTCCGCCGCCTCACCCATGATGCGCGCGCCGTCGTGCTCGCAGTGCTGATGCCGGAGGCCGCGCTCTATTACGGCCTGCTGATGGCCAAGGTCGCGCCAGATGTCGCCATGATCCCGTTTGCGGTGGCGATGATGTGGTGCCTGGTGCGGCTTGCGCAGGGCGGCGACGGCCGCTGGTGGCTTGCGGCCGGCCTGTTCGCCGGGCTGGCGATGCTGTCGAAATTCACCGTGATCATGTTCGCGCCGGCGGTTGCCGCCTTTCTGCTGGTGCCGGATTGGCGCTGGCGCTGGCTGCGCAGCCCCTATCCGTATCTCGCTGTCCTGACCGCAATTGCCGTGTTCTCGCCGGTCCTGATCTGGAACGTGCAGCACGACTGGGCCTCGTTCCGCTTCCAGGGCGTGCGCGCCACCACCAATTACGGCATCTCGTTCCGCACCATCGGCGATTACATCGGCCTGCAATTCGGGCTGGTCGGTTTCGTCATGCTGCCGGTGGTGCTGACGGGGCTGGTGCTGACGGCATGGCGCGGCTATCGCACGCGCGAGCCGGTCGCGATTTTGCTGTCGACCGCGGTCTTGGTGCCGTTTCTCTATTTTCTGACGAAATCGCTGACCCTCCGGGTCGGCGACACCTGGCCGATGTTCATGTGGCCGGTTGGCTTTGCCGCCGCCGCTGTCAACCTCACGATGCTGTCGCATGAAAAATGGCCGGCGCGCATGATCAGGTCGTCGCTGTTCTGGGCCAACACGGCGGTGGTCTCGGGCATCGCCTTTGTCGTCATCGTGTTCCTCTATTACGTCGCCGCGCCCTGGAATTTGCTCGGAAAGATCGATCCGGTCGGTGCCGAGTCCGGCTACGAGCAGGTCGCGGCGCGCGCGCAGGCCGCATTGGATGAGACCGGCGCGACCTGGATCGCCACCGCGGACTACCGCACCTACGCCATGATGCGCTGGCTGTTCAGGGGCCGCGTGCCCGTGATCGAGATCAACGAGCGCGGCCGCTTCCAGGACTTTCGCGATCCCGGCATGGACCGGATCAAAGGCCACGCCGGCATCTATGTCGGGCGCGAGCCGGACAATCGTTCGTCGCTGTGGGATTCGATCCCGGCCAAGCGCGAGCCGCTCGGCCAGGTCGAGCGACGCTGGCGCGGTCTTGTGATGGACAATTATGTGGTGGAGAAGCTCTCAGGCTGGACTCCGGAGCTGTCGCCGCCGAAGGACTCGCCGCTGTTCCAGTGGCGCGTGCTGGCTTTCTTCTCGCTCTTCCCGCAAGCGGGGAGAGGCGAAAGAGCGCTACTCCTCGTCCTTCTTCCGCAGCAGATCCGTCGCGAGATCCGATAGCTTCGGCGGCGGCAGTGCCGCGAACGGCAGCGGTCGTGTGACGTCGATCGCAGCCAGACCCAGCCGCGCCGTCAGCAATCCATTCAGCACGCCTTCGCCCAGCCGCTGCGACAGCTTCGCCGCGATCCCGTGGCCAAGCATCTGCTGCACAAGGCTGTCGCTCGCGGCCATGCCGCCGGTGATGGCGAGATGGGCGATGACGTGGCGGAGCAGGCGGATCATGCCCAGTGCGCCCGGGCGGCCGCCATAGAGCCGGGCAAGCTGGCGGATCAGGCGCAGCGACGCCACGAACACGAACAACACGTCGATCAGCGCGCGGGGCGAAACCGCTGTGACGATCGAGACCTTCTGCGCGGCTGACGACACCAGCCGCCGCGCCTCAATGTCCAGCGGCGACATCAATTCGCGCTCGGCGAGCCGGATCATGTCGGCGCCGTCGATGATCTCGCCGGCATGGCTTTCCAGCGCGGCACGGGCGCGCGCGAGCTGCGGGTTCTGGTGCGCGATCTTGAGCAGATCCTGCACGATGAGGCGGCTCTCCTTGCGGTCGTCGCTGGCAAGGACAGCGGCGGCGCGCTGATGCAGCTTCTCGATCGTTGCCAGGCGCGCCAGCCCGAACGCCTCGCGTCCGATCACCACCGCGAGCGCAAGCGCGGTGATGAAGGCAAGAGCCAGTCCGACAAAGCCGAGGCTTTCGCTGCGCGCAAACAGATCCTCGATCAGGTGGACCACGCCGAGCCCGACGCCAAGCAGCGTCAACCCGGCGACGCCCGACCAGAACAGCGCGCCCCAGGGAAAGCCGCGCCGCGCCGGAAGCGCCGGCGCGATCGGCGCCGGCAACGCCAGTGGATCGGGTTCCGGCGTGATCTGGATGGTGGTGCGGCCGAGCCGTGCCGTCTCGTCGGCCTCGGTGACAACGACGCCGGGATCGTCGAGCCGAAACGTCGCCGGCCGCCGCGGCTGGGATCGGTCGTTCATGACAGCTTGTCTCCGATCAGGAACTGCAAGGCACGGTCGAGGCGGATGTGAGGCAACGCTGGCTCCTCGGGCCCCCCGCGTTCGAGCTTTGGCGGACGGAAGCGCAGGAAGCGAAAATCGCTCTTCTCGGCGGCCTCGGTCGAGAGCCCGCGGAACGCATCGGTGCCGTTGAACAGCGGCTCGGGATCGAGCGGAAGGTCGCCCGGAAAGGTTGCCACCTCGGTGTTGCCGTCGAAGAATTCGCCGCCGGTGCTTTCGCCCGCGGCCGGTGTCCCCAGGATCGACGGCAATTTGTCACGGCCATGCGCGACCTGCGCCTCGCGCGTGGCGCGGACGGCGGCGAGCGCGACGACGTCGATCTCCGCGCCGGTATTTTCCGCGCGCGCAACGGCGCGGGTGACCGCGCGGCGCAGCACGGCCTCGAGCCTGTCGTGGCTGGAATGATGCAGATGATCCGCCTTGGTCGCCGCGAACAGAATGCGGTCGATGCGCGGCCGGAACAGGCCGGAGAGGAACGTGCTGCGGCCGATGCGAAAGCAGTCGAGAATGCCCGCGAGTGCGGCTTCGAGATCGTGCAGCGCTTCGGGGCCGGAGTTGAACGCGGCGAGCGCATCGGCCAGCACGATCTGGCGATCGAGCCGCGCAAAATGATCCCTGAAGAACGGCCGCACCACGACGTCCTTGTAGGCCTCATAGCGGCGCAGCATCATCGCCCATAGCGATCCCTCCGGCGCCTGGCCGCCTGCGGGAACGTCGAGCGGCGCAAAGGTCAGCGCCGGCGTGTCGGCGAGATTTCCCGGCATCAGGAAGCGGCCGGGCGGCAGCAGGCTCATCGCAAACCGCTCGTCGCGGCAGCCTTGCAAATAGCCCCTGAAGAGCTTTGCGGCCGTGAGCGTCGCCTGCTCGTCCTCGCGCGCCTCGGGCTTGAGCGTTGCGAGATGCGCGTGCCAGTCCGCCGCCAGATGTGCGCGCGGCGCTTCGCGCGACAGCGCAAGGCTTTCGGCCGACCATTGCTCAAAACTCTTCTGGAGCAGCGGCAGGTCGAGCAGCCACTCGCCGGGATAGTCGACGATATCGAGCGTCAGCGTGCGGTCCGCGCCGTTGTGGCGCTGGTAGTCGATGACGAGCCTGAGCTCGCTGATGTCGACGGTCGAGTTCGGCCAGTGCCGCTCCTCGATCAACGCGCGCAGATGGCTCTCATAGGCAAAGCGCGGCACGGCATCGTCCGGCTGCGGCGCCAGATGCGCCCGCGCGATCCGGCCGGATGAATAGGCCTCGAACACCGGAAACCGCCCACCGCGCGTCAGACCGTGGATCAGCGCGGTGATGAACACCGTCTTGCCGGCCCGCGACAGGCCGGTGACCCCGAGCCGCACCGTCGGGTTGAAGAAGTGCTCGCCATAGTCGATCAGCGCCCTCGCCGACAGCCGCGCTTCTTCGACCATATCCTGGAAACTGAATGCCATTTGAACGTTAAGGGAGCTCGGCGGGAGAAAATGTGTGACCGATCACAAAAGTGGCAATTGCGTGCGGAAAATCAAGCTTCATACTTCCACCTCCTTTGTCGGCAAATCAGCCGTTTGAACGACGCGCCGGTCCCGAAACACCCATACCAGAGGGTATTGCCTCACTTTGCGGATTGCCATGACCGTCTTCCAACTGAAACAGCTTGCATCCACCTCCGTCCACGCCGCCGCCGATGCGATCGGTTGGAATTACGACCGCGCCGAGTTGATCGCCGATGGAATCATCCATGCGGTCGGCGTCCTCGCTGGCATCGTCGCCGCGACCGTCCTGGTCGTGCTCGCTGTGGTCTATGCCGACGCGACCGACATCGTCGGCGTCTCGATCTATGTCGCCGGCCTGCTCTCGATGCTGGTGTTTTCGGCGACATATAATCTCTGGCCGGTCTCGCCAGCCAAATGGCTGCTGCGGCGCTTCGACCATTCCGCGATCTATCTGCTGATCGCCTCGACCTACACGCCGTTCATCCTGGAGGTGAAGGACAGCGTCTTCGCGCTGGTGCTGCTCGCCGGCGTCTGGTGCGTGGCGCTGCTCGGCATCGTGCTGAAACTTCTCTACCCCGGCCGGTTCGACCGCGTCGCGGTCGGCATCTATCTCGCCATGGGCTGGAGCGGCATGATGCTCTACGATGCCGTGGTCAAGGCACTGCCTGCGCTGGTGCTGGGCTTCATCCTTGCCGGTGGCCTGTTCTACAGTTTTGGCGTGATCTTCCATGCCTGGCGGCGGCTGCGCTTCCAGAATGCGATCTGGCACGGCTTTGTCTTGGCCGGCGCGGCGTGCCACTATACCGCGGTGCTCGACCTCGTGTTGAGCTGAGCAAGCTCCGCGAAGCGGAATAAGCGAAGCGGTATAAGCGAAGCGGAATAAGATACGTGAAGCGTCATAAGACAAGAGGAGACGTCGCATGCAGGTGACCGGCAAGGTCGTGGTCGTCACAGGCGGCGCCAATGGCATCGGCAAGGCGCTGTGCGAGGCGTTTCACAAGGCGGGCGCGGCCAAGGTCGTGGTCGCCGACATGGATGCCGCCAACGCGAGGGCGGTCGCGGCCACGGTGGATGGCGCGGCCTTCAGATGCGACGTCGCGCAGGAAAAGGACGTCTCCCATGTCATCGAGGAGACCGAGCGGCAGTTCGGCCCGATCGAATTGTTCTGCTCCAATGCCGGCATCGGCGGCGGTTTCGATCCGATGTCGGTCAACGCCGGCGGCGCCTCCGACGAGCCGTGGCAGCGAAGCTGGGCGATCCACGTCATGGCGCATGTCTATGCGGCGCGGCATCTGATTCCGCGCATGAAGGCGCGCGGCGGCGGCTATTTCCTCAACACCATCTCGGCCGCGGGCCTGCTGTCGCAGGTCGGCAGTCCCGCTTATTCGACCACCAAGCATGCCGCGGTCGGCTTTGCCGAAAACCTCGCGATCTCGCACAAGGCCCACAACATCCGTGTCTCGATCCTCTGCCCCCAGGGCGTCGACACCAACATGCTGCGCGCGATCCCCAAGGGTCCGCAATCCGGCGACGGTGACCTCTCGCCCGAGCAGGTTGCCAAAGACGTGCTCGCCGGCCTCGCGCAGGAGACGTTCTTGATCCTGCCGCACCCGCAGGTGCTCGGCTACATGCGCAAGAAGACCGAGAATTACGACCGCTGGATCGGCGGCATGGCCAAGATCCAGGCGAAGATGCGGGACGAGTTCGGGACGTAGTTGACGGTGCTTCCACAGTTGACGCTGTCATGCCCCGCGAAAGCGGGGCATCCAGTACGCTGCGGCCCGTCGGCGCAGCCATTACCCTCTCGGAGTACTGGATCGCCCGGTCAAGCCGGGCGATGACACCGAGGGTGCAGCTACGCCGCCGATTGCGCCTCGTCCTCCGCGCGGCTCTGCCGCAACGCCCGCGCATAGAGCATCATCCCTTCGCGTACCGTGCGCTGCTCGGCACCCGTCAACGCCGCCAGCGCGCCGCTCACCTGCTGGCGACCAAAGGCGTGCAGCGCCTCCAGCGTGTAGCGGCCCTTTGCCGTCAGCGACAACAGCTTGCTCCGGGCATCGGTCTCATCCTGTGTCTCCCGCAGCTCGCCGCAATCGACCAGCTTGCGCACCATCCGGCTGACGCTGGACTTTTCCAGCCGCAGGAAATCGCCGAGCTCGCCTGATGTCATCGGGCCGCGGATGCCGATCTCCAGGATCGTGTGCACCGCCGACGGCGGATAGTCCGATGCCGCCACCGTCGCGTCCATGAAGCCGAGCTCGCGTACCATCAGGCGCGAGGCGGCGCGAATGTCGTCAATCAGCTGCAGCGCGGCCATGCTTGACTCCTTCATATAGTTGTATCATACAACTATCTGCACGCAACGCGGCGCGCAAGCGTTTTGGAGTGGGCCATGAGCGGAACTTTGCCGGCCGGGATGCGAATGAAGGGCAAGGTCTGCCTGGTGACCGGCGGCGGCAGCGGCATCGGCCGCGCAACGGCCCTCCGGATGGCGTGCGAAGGTGCGGAAGCGATTGTCGTCGCCGGCCGGCGCGAAGCCGAGATCGAGGCCACCGCTGTCGCCTGCCGCGAACTCGGTGCGGACGCCATCGCGCTCAAGGCCGACATCACGCAAGAGGACGACGTTGCGCGCCTCGTTGGCACCGCGATTGAACGTTGCGGCCGGCTCGACGTCGCCTTCAACAATGCCGGCTTCCAGGAGCGCCGCGCGCCGCTGGAGGAGCAGGGCACGGATGTCTACGACAGCGTGTTCGACACCAATGTCCGCGCGCTGTTCTTGTGCCTGCGCCATCAATTGCCGGCGATGCTTGCGAAAGGACGCGGCAGCATCGTCGTCAACACCTCCGTCAGCGGCGTGCGCAATCCCAATCCCGGCTTCTCGCTTTATTCGGCCTCCAAGGCCGCCGCGATCTCGCTGACGCGCTCGGCCGCGATGGAGAATGCGCCGCGCGGCATCCGCATCAACGCCATTGCACCCGGCCGCGTCGTCACCGACATGATGATGCGCGCCGGCGTCGGCGATATCGCAACCGTCAGTGCAGGTCTGCCGCTGCGGCGGATGGGGAGTCCGGAGGAGGTGGCGGAGGCGGTGGTGTGGCTGTCGTCCGACGCGTCATCCTATGTCGTCGGGCATGTGCTGGCGGCTGATGGAGGATTCCTGGCGTCGTAGTTTTTGCTTACAGACGGTTGTCCAAAAACTCCTGGTCGTCCCGGCGAAGGCCGGGACCCATAACCCCAGGGAGAAGTTTAGCGAGGATTGGTTGTTCGGGATCAGCACTGCGCACAATCGATAGATCACGCGGTATGGGTCCCGGCCTTCGCCGGGACGACATCTGGGATCGGCGGCGCGACCTAATGCTTCTGCCCGTACAAGACCGGCACCGCCGAATCCACGGCCACCTCCACCAGACTCGTCCCGGCGAACGCCATCGCGCGCTTCAGCGCCTCGCCAAGCTCTGCCGCCTTGCTGACGCGCACCGCATCGCAGCCCATGCCCTCGGCGAGCCTGACGAAATCGATCCCCGGCAGCTCGAGCCCCGGCACGTTCCTCACCTGCATCACCTGGCTGAACGAACGCATCGCGCCGTAGCCGGAATTGTTGATGACGACGATGGTGAGCGGCAGCTTGCGCTGTGCGGCGGTCCACAGCGCCTGGATCGAGTACATCGCCGAGCCGTCGCCGATCAGGCACACCGTGCGGCTCTTCGGCTTGCCGAGCGCCATGCCGACCGCGGCGGGCAGGGAGTAGCCGAGGCCGCCGCTCGCCATGGTGTAAAAGCTGTCCTGGCCGCGCATCGGCATGAACTTTTGCATCGCCGGCCGGTGCGAGGGCGCTTCCTCGACCAGTGACGCGCCATCGGGCATCGCCTGCGACAGCGAATGCAGCAGGAACTCGACCGGCAGCGGATCGGCGGCTTGCGGTGCCGGTGGCAGCGTGCGGCCTTCTGGCGCCGCGCGCTTGCTCTCCGGCAAGAGGTCGAGCAGCATTGCGAGGGCCGGCTTCATCGTTGCGATGATGCTGGTGCCGACAGGCGTTACCGCAGCGGCATCCGGGTCATCCGTGATCTGGAAGATCGACGCGCCGCCGTCGAAGATCGCGGCATGGCCTTCGACGTGGAAGGTGAACACCGGCGCGCCGATGACGACGACGAGGTCGTGCTCGCGCAGCGCGTCCGACAATTGCGCCGGCGAGGCATGCAGGAAGCCTGCGAACTGGGGATGGCGTTCCGGGAACGAGCAGCGCGCCGAAAACGGGCTGACCCAGACGCTGGCCTTCGCCTTCTCGGCCACGCGCACCATCAGATCGACCGCGCCGGCGCGGTCGACGCCGGGGCCGACGACGAGGGCAGGGCGTTTTGCTGAACTGAGCGCCGTGACCAGCGCCTTTATTGCGTCAGCCTCGGGACCGATCTCGCGGCTGACCTTGCGCGCTTCGACCGGAGCAGTCGCATGTGCCCAGTCGTCAATCGGGACCGACACGAAGGTCGGCCCGCAGGGCGGCTGCATCGCGGTGTAATAGGCGCGCGCAATCGCGGCCGGCACGTCCTCGGGCCGCGCCGGCTCGACGCTGTACTTCACATAGGGCCGCGGGAATTCGGACGCACGTTCCGCATACAGGAACGCCTGCAAGGGAAGGATCGAGCGCGCCTGCTGGCCCGCGGTGATGACGAGCGGCGTCTGGTTGCGGTGCGCGGTGTAGATGTTGCCGAGCGCATTGCCGACGCCGGCCGCCGAATGCAGATTGACGAAGCCGGCATTGCGCGTCGCCTGCGCGTAACCATCGGCCATGCCGACCGCGGAGGCTTCCTGAAGCGCCAGCACGTAGTCGATGTCCTCGGGCCAGTCGCTCAGGAACGGCAGCTCGGTCGAGCCGGGATTGCCGAAGACTTTTTTAATGCCAAAGGATCGCAGCAGGTCGAGAGTCGCCTGCTTCACGGTGACGGATTTGCTGCCGGTCTTGCCGTTTTTTGACATCGTTTCCGTTCCCTCCCAATTCCTCATCCTGAGGAGCGCGTCTTCGCGCGTCTCGAAGGATGCAGGCCTGGCTCTCGGCCTCGCCCTTCGAGACGCGCGCGAAGGGCGCGCTCCTCAGGTGAGGGTCTAGCTTTTACATCGCCGATGCGCTCGCAATGACGAGCAGAGACTATCACCACACCGCCGTGCCCTTCATCGTCGGCTGCCCCTCCGCGTTCGCGGTCCACAGCTCCATGCCGGCCTCGGTCTCGTTGGCGTTGATGGAGAACTCCGAGCCCTCGAACAGCGGCTGGAGGCCGCGATAGGTGAACTTCTTCGGTGCCTTGCCGCCGCGGAGCTTGGCCGCCATCTCGATGATGAGCGCTGCCTGCAACGGTCCGTGGAAGATCAGGCCCGGATAGCCCTCGACCTCAGTGACGTAGTTGCGGTCGTAATGGATGCGGTGGCCGTTGAAGGTCAGCGCGGAGTAGCGGAACAGCAGCACGGGATCCGACACATGCGTCTCGCGATGCTGCGCCTTCGGCGGCGGAGGCGGCACCTTTGCGGTCGCAGGCGTCCTGGTGGTCATCTCGCGATAGACGATGTCCTGCCGCTCGCGGATGGCGATGCCGCGCGGCGAGGAAATGCTGTGCTCGACCGAGACGAAGCACAGCGTGCCGGTCGAGCCGGTCTTCACCTGCACGTCGGCGATGCGCGAGGTCCGCGTCGATTCGTCGCCGACGCGCAAGGGCTGCAGGAACTCGATCTCGCCGCCGGCCCACATCCGGCGCGGCAGCGGAACCGGCGGCAGGAAGCCGCCGCGGGTGGGGTGGCCGTCGGGGCCGAGCATCGACTTCGGAAACACCGGCTGCGCCAGGCACCAGTGCACCGTGAGCGGCGCCACATCGCCGGTCTTGGGCGCACCGACCTCCTGGAACAGCGTCGCGCGCAGACCCTTCACGAGCTGCGCGGTGACGGTGTCGGTTGCCTCGTCGCTGCGGCCGATCCATTGCCGCAAATGATCGATGTCGAGCTTCCCGGTCATGGCGCCTCGCTCTTGCTATTTCCTGGATTGGGGACGTTCGCCGATCGCCGGCACCGCGCCATAGCTGCGCGTCTCGCCGACGATGATCGGCGCCGGCGCGGGATAGCTGACAGGTCCCTGCGGCGTGTCCACCTCGATGCGGCGCAGATGCGGATGGTTGGTGAGGTCGGCCATGGTGTTGACCTCGGCAAAGGCGATGTCGGCATCGGACAGCCGCTTGAGCAGCTCGTCGCGCGTCATCTTGCCGAAGGCATCCGCGACCGTTTTGTCGGTGAAGTCGCGGTTGCGCACGCGCTCGACCATGTTGGCGACGCGGGGATCGGCGGACAAATCCGGCTGGTCCAGCACTTTTGCGCAAAGCGTCTTCCACTCGCGCTCGCTCTGGATCGAGATCAGGATGTCCTTGCCGTCCCTGGAGGTGAACACGCCATAGGGCGCGATCGAGGGATGACGCAGCCCCATGCGCTTCGGCGGATTGCCGGCCTCGGAGTTGAGCAGCGGCACGGTGCACCAGTCCGCCATCACGTCGAACATGGAGATGCGGATGTCGGCACCCTTGCCGGTACGCCCGCGCCCGATCAACGCTTCCAAAATCGCCGCATGCGCCGTGGCGCCGGTCGCGACGTCGACGATGGACATGCCGACGCGCGAGGCGCCGTCGGGATTGCCGGTGATCGAGGCAAGGCCGCTCTCGGCCTGGATCAGCAGATCATAGGCCTTGCGATGCGCATAGGGGCCCTCGTCGCCATAGCCGGTGATCGTGCAGGAGATCAGCTTGGGATAGTCCCTCAATAGCCGCTCGCGCGAAAAGCCGAGCTTGTCCATCGAGCCCGGCTTGAGGTTCTGGATCAGCACGTCGGCGCTCGCGATCAGTTTTTCCAGCTCGGCGCAGCCTTCCTTGGTGGCGAGATCGACCACGGCCGATTGCTTGCCGCGGTTCAGCCACACAAAGTAGCTGCTCTGGCCCTTGGCTGCCGCGTCATAGCCGCGGGCGAAATCGCCTTCGGGTCGCTCGATCTTGATAACCTCGGCGCCCGCGTCCGCCAGACGCGAGGAGCAGAATGGCGCCGCCACCGCCTGCTCGACCGCAATCACCCTGATCCCGTCAAGTGCTCCCATGATGCGGCCTCAGTACGAGCGGGGCATGCCGAGCACGTGCTCGGCGACAAAGGACAGCACGAGGTTGGTCGAGATCGGTGCCACCTGGTAGAGCCGCGTCTCGCGGAATTTTCGCTCGACGTCGTATTCCTCGGCGAAGCCGAAGCCGCCATGGGTCTGGATGCAGGCATTGGCCGCTTCCCAGGACGCATCGGCCGCAAGCATCTTGGCCATGTTGGCCTCCGCGCCACAGTCGAGCCCGGCCTCGTATTTGCGCGTGGCTTCCTTCACCATCAGTTCGGCCGCGCGCATCGAGGCGTAGGCCTTGGCGATCGGGAACTGGATGCCCTGGTTCTGGCCGATCGGCCGGCCGAACACCGTGCGCTCCTTGGCGTAGTTGGTGGCTTTCGCGATGAACCATTTGGCGTCGCCGACGCATTCGGCCGCGATCAGGATGCGCTCGGCATTCATGCCGGAGAGGATGTAGCGAAAACCCTTGCCCTCTTCGCCGATCAGATTTTCTGCCGGCACCTTCATGTCGGTAAAGAACACTTCGGTGGTGGCGTGGTTCATCATGGTGCGGATCGGGCGGATCTCGAGGCCGTTGTTCTTGGCCTCACGCATATCGACGATGAACACGGAGAGACCGTCGGTGCGCTTCTTGACCTGGTCCTTCGGCGTGGTGCGCGCGAGCAAGAGCATCAGGTCGGAATGTTCGGCGCGGCTGGTCCAGATTTTCTGGCCGTTAACGATGTAGCCGGCATTGCCGTCCTTGCGCGCGAAGGTCTTCAGCGAGGTGGTGTCGGTGCCGCTGGTCGGCTCGGTGACGCCGAAGGCCTGCAGCCGCAATTCGCCGCTCGCGATCTTCGGCAGATACTTGGCCTTCTGCTCGTCATTGCCGTGCCGCAGCACGGTGCCCATCGTGTACATCTGGGCGTGGCAGCCACCGCCGTTGCAGCCCGCGCGCTGGATCTCTTCGAGGATCGCGGCGGCCGCTGAAAGCTTGAGCCCTGCGCCGCCATATTCCTCGGGGATCAGCACCGAGAGATAACCGGCCTCGGTCAGCGCGTCGACGAACGCCTTGGGGTAGGCCATCTCACGGTCGAGCTTGCGCCAGTATTCGCCGGGAAACTGCGCGCAGAGCTTTGCGACGGCTTCGCGGATGTCGGCGTGATCTTCGGTGTGGTGTTCTTCACTCATGGCGTTTCCCGAATGTGCGGCAGTCAAGATAACGCCGGCCGATCCCCCGGCGTTGTGAAAACAATGCCAGCCCCCTATGCTCATTTGCTATAGCGTATGGAGTAGCCTTCCAGGATTGGCAAGCATGGATTTCCGTCAGCTCAGGACCTTCAGTTGCGTGGCGGAGCTCGGCAGCCTCTCCAAGGCGTCCGACACGTTGCGCGTGGCGCAGCCGGCGCTGAGCCGGCAGATCAAGCTGCTGGAACACGAGCTGCGCATCGAACTGTTCACCCGCAACGGCCGCGGCATGGTGCTCACGGATGCCGGCCGTCTCTTGCTGGCGCGCACCTCCGGCATCGTGCGGCAGATCGACCAGATCCGCGACGACATCCAGTCGTCCAAGGGGCCGCCATCCGGCCAGGTCGTGCTCGGCCTGGTTCCGACCGTGAGCTGCGTGCTGTCGGCGCGCTTCGCGCGGCGCTGCGTCGAAAAGTTTCCCGGCATTTCGCTGCGCATCGTCGAGAGCTACAGCGGTCATCTTGTCGAATGGCTGCATCGCGGCGAGATGGATCTCGCCATTCTCTACGGCCGCTCCGCCGACCTGCATCTCAACGTCGAGAGCCTCGGTCGCGACAACATCGTCGCGGTCGGTCCGCGCGGCTGTGGCTTGGCGCGCAAGAAGAACGTCGATGTCGGCTGGCTGCTGCGGCAGCGGCTGGTGCTGCCCAGTCATTCCCACGGCCTCCGCGCGTTGATCGAGCACGCGGCGGCGCAACGCAAGATCAAGCTCAACGTCCAGCTCGAGGCGGATTCGTTCCGCGTGCTCACGAGTCTCGTCGAGGAAGGCCTCGGCTTCGCGCTGCTGCCGCCCTCGTCGGTCCACGGCGAAGTCGCGGACGGGCGGCTGGAAACCGCTGTCGTCTCGAAGCCGATGACGCGCGAGCTCATATTCGCCTCTCCGATCGACCGTCCGGTCTCGACGGCTTCGCTCGCCGTCACCGCCCTGCTGCGCGAGGAGGTTGCCGCCTGCCGCAAGGACGGGTTGTGGGACATCAGGTTGGCTTGAGCGCCGGTCTGAATTTGCAGCAGGATTAGGACACAAGTCTGCGGCAGGCCCATCGCATCTGGCGCGAGCTGTCATGCCGAAATTTTATAGCTGGCGGAGCTCGTAGCTTCGCGCTCCGCTGTCATCACCCGCGAAGGCGGGTGATCCAGTATTCCAGAGACGGCGATGGGATACGGAGGTGCCGCGGCGTACTGGATGCCCCGCCTTCGCGGGGCATGACAGTGGGGAGCCTACCCCGGAATCCTCACCGGCAGCGACTCATACCCCTTGATGAAGCTGGAATAGATCCGCTTGGGCTCGCCGACCACCTCGATGCGGTCGAAGCGCTTCAGCATCTCCTCCCAGACGATCTTGAGCTGGAGTTCGGCGAGGCGCATGCCGACGCAGCGGTGGATGCCGAAGCCGAAGGAGAGGTGGGTGCGCGGCCGCGGGCGGTCGATGACGAACTCGTTCGGCCTCTCGAACATCTCCTCGTCGCGGTTGCCCGAGACGTACCACATCACGACGCGGTCGCCCTTCTTGATCTGCTTGCCGCCGATCTCGGTGTCGGCAAGCGCGGTGCGCCGCATATGCGCGAGCGGGGTCTGCCAGCGGATCACCTCGGGCACCATGGAATCGATCAGCGCGGGATTCTTTCGCAGCATCTCGTACTGATCCGGGTTCTCGCTCAGCGCCAGCACCGAGCCCGACATGGTGTTGCGCGTGGTGTCGTTGCCGCCGACGATGAGCAGAATGATGTTGCCCATGAGATTGTCGGGGTCCATGAAGCGCGTGGCGTCGTTGTGCGCCATCAAAGACAACAGGTCGTTGCGCGGCGCGGAATTGACGCGCTCGTTCCACAGCCTGGACATGTAGGCGTAACACTCGTCCATCTCGCGGCGGCGCTCTTCGGCCGACGCAACGATGCCGCTCTTGGGCAGCGCGGTCGCGACATCGGACCAGCGCGTCAGCTTGCGCCGTTCTTCCCAGGGGAAGTCGAACAGGGTGGCCAGCATCTGCGTCGTCAGCTCGATCGAGACGCGCTCGACGAAATTGAAGGTCTCGTTGCGCGGCAGATTGTCGAGCACGGTCTGCGAGCGCTGGCGGATCAGTCTTGCCAGTTCGTCCAGATGTGTCGGCGTGAACATCGGCGACACCGTCTTGCGCTGCGACGAATGACGCGGCTGATCCATGGCAATGAAGCTCGGCCAGTCATAACCTTCCGGCACGTCGCGGATCCCGATGCCGCCGAGCGTTGAATTGGAGGAGAACAGGCCGTGGTTGGTGTCGACATGCATGATGTCGTTGTACTTCACCACCGACCAATACGGCTCGATCGGCGCGTTGGTGCAGTAATGCACCGGCTCTTCCTTGCGCAGCCGTTCGAACCACGGCCACAGGGTGTCGTCCTGGAACAGCCTGGGCGCGCCCGGGTGGAACTGCGCCAGCGGTGTCGCATAGGCCTCCTCGCGGGCCCTGCTCATGCGTTCGGCCTTGTCCACTTTAACCGGCGCTTGGATATTCATGGTCGTGGCTCCAGTTGGCTCTTCCTTCGCCTCTCCCCGCCCTGTCTGCCGAAGTTTTGGCGAAGGCGGATGCGGGGAGAGGGAGATTTTCCTACGCCGCAATCTTCACCGGCAGCGTTTCAAGACCCTTCACGAAACTCGAATAGACGCGCTTGGGTTCGCCGACCACGTCGATGTGGTCGAATCGCTTGAGGATCTCTTCCCAGATAATCTTGAGCTGGAGTTCGGCAAGCCGCAAGCCGACGCAGCGATGGATGCCGAAGCCGAAGGAGAGATGCGTGCGCGGCCGGGCGCGGTCGATGATGAATTCGTAGGGCTTTTCGATCGCGTCGGCGTCGCGGTTGCCCGAGACGTACCACATCACGACCTTGTCACCTTTCTTGATCTGCTTGCCGCGGAACTCGAAGTCCGCAAGCGCGGTGCGCCGCATATGTGCCAGCGGCGTCTGCCAGCGGATTACTTCCGGCACGAAGCTGTCGAGCAGCGCCGGGTTTTCGCGCAGCTTGCGATATTGCTCCGGATGCTGGCTCAGCGCGTCGAGCGAGCCGGACATGGTGTTGCGGGTGGTGTCGTTGCCGCCGACGATCAAAAGGATGAGATTGCCGAGGAAGTTTTTCGCGTCCATGTCGCGCGTGGCGGCACCATGCGCCATCATCGACAGCAGGTCGCTCTTCGGCGGCTGCTCGATGCGCTGCTTCCACAGCCGCGCGAAATAGCCCGCGCATTCCGTCAGCTCGGCCTGCCGCTCGTCTTCGGTGGCGACGAGGCCGTCGGGTCCGGGAATGGTGGTCGCGATATCCGACCAACGCGTCAGCTTGCGGCGGTCCTCCCAGGGAAAATCGAACAGCACCGCGAGCATCTGTGTGGTGAGCTCGATCGAGACGCGGTCGACCCAGTCGAACACCTGGCCCACGGGCAGATTGTCGAGGCACTCGGCCGAGCGCTTGCGGATGTTGAGGGCGAGATTGTCCAGATGCGTCGGCGTGAACATCGGCGCCACGGTCTTGCGCTGCGCCGCGTGGCGCGGCGGGTCCATCGAGATGAAGCTCTCGCGGCGCAGATCCGGATCGATGTCGCGGATGGTGATACCGCCGAGCGAGGAGGCCGAGGAGAATACCGAATGATTGGTCTCGATCTCCATGATGTCGTTGTAGCGCGTCACCGACCAATACGGCCCGAACATCGAGTCCTTGCAATAGTGCACGGGATCCTCCCGGCGCAGGCGATCGAAATAGGGCCAGAACGTATCGGTCCTGAACAGCTCGGGATCGCCCGGATCGAACTGCTCCAGCGGCAGTGATGTGGCGCGTGCGCGTAACGCGTCGAGCTTCGCCGCGCTCTCGATGGTCCCATGCATGACTCGTTCTCCCTGGCGTGAACCGCGCGTTCTCGTTGAATTCTGCGCTGCGGTATTTGATTTGCAATTACAGCCGGTTGTCTGCGTCGGAGCAAGGGAGAGTTTTGCCACAGCCAACCTTCAGGAGAGCGTCGGACGGCCGTCACGCCGCCGTGTGAACGTGATCTTGCGCACCCCGTTTGGCGGGGAATCGTGCAAGAAATCGACCGGAATCGAGCTAAATCGAACCCGCCCATCTTGGGGATCGACTAATCTCTGATCTATAGTTTGATCGAACCAGGTCCGCACCCCGAGGTTGCCGCCGTGAACGACATGCAATGGGTCCCCATGGGCTCCGAACCCTTACCCCCGCCGCTGCCGCCCACGCGGGTCGATTTCACCGGCAACCGCACCGAGTTTCGCAAATTGGTCACCAGGGGTGCCCTGCTGGAGCTCGTCACCTTCGGCTTCTACCGGTTCTGGCTCGTCACCGACATCCGCCGTCATCTGTGGGCGAACACCGCGGTCGACGGCGATGCCGCCGAATATACCGGGCGGGCCAAGGAGCTCCTGGTCGGCTTCCTGTTCGCGCTTGCGATCCTGGTGCCGATCTACCTCGCCTATTTCCTCGTCGGCATCGAGTTCGAGCGCTGGCAGGGCTTTGCCTCGACACCGCTGTTCATCAGCTTCTATGCCTTCGGCCAGTTCGCGATCTTTCGCGCGCGGCGCTATCGCCTGACGCGCACGGTCTGGCGCGGCGTGCGGTTCTGGATGGACGGATCGGGCTGGGCCTATTCGTTCCGCGCCATGCTGTGGGGCTTGCTGGTGTTCCTGACGCTTGGTCTCGCATTGCCGTGGCGCGAGGCTTCGCTCGAACGCTACAAGATGCGGCACACCCATTACGGCGATTTGCGCGGCGAATTCGCAGGCGACGGCTGGACATTCTTCAAGCGCGGCTGGTGGCTGTGGCTGCTCAGCCCGATCGCGCTGGTGATCTTCCCGCTCGCGCCGTTCTTCTATGCCCAGTTCAAGGCGCGTGAGTGGCGCTGGTGGCTCGACGGCATCCGCATTGGCGGCGTCAGCCTGTCCTCGAATTTGCCGACCAACGCGTTCTACGGCCTGTACTGGAAGGTGATCGGCTGGTGGACGCTGCTCTCGGCGATCTTCGGCGCCTATATCGGCGGAGCGACCATGCTCGTCGTCACGCTGAGCGGCCTTTCGGTCGAGCAGGCGTTAGGGCCAGGCAATGCCTCCAAGAGCATTCCGATGCTGCTGATGATGGTGATCGGCTACTTCGCAGTCGCCCTTGCCCTCAACATCGTGATGCGGGTCTATCTCCAGCGCGATCTCTGGGCCAAGGTGCTCGAAACCGTCGAGGTGCACGACATCGGGGCCGCGGCGGACGTGCGCGGCAGCGGCGAGCTCGCCAGCGCACTGGGCGAAGGCTTTGCCGATGGACTCGATGTCGCGGGATTTTGAGCTGTGAGTGACGTGTTCGCTGAGGCCCCGGCGCAATCCGCAAAGCCGACGATCTTCTTCGACGGCGTGTCGAGCCGCCGGCGGCAGGTGGCGCTGACGCTCGGTGACGCGCTCGAGATCCTCGAAGAGGGTGGGACGCCCGTAGTCTGGCCCTATGCCGACATCCGCCGCGCCGACAGCCCGGTCGGCATTTTGCGGCTCGCTTGCGCTTCCGCGCCGCCGCTGGCGCGGCTGGAAATTCGCGACGCTCTGCTCGCCTCGGACGTGACCGCCCGCTGCGTACGGCTCGACGAGCACCAGACTTCGCGCCGCGGCGTCGCAAAAATTGTCGGCTGGTCGATGGCTGCGGCCGTCTCCATCGTCTGCGTCGTGCTGTTCGGCGTGCCGCTCGCTGCCGATCGCCTTGCGCCGCTGGTTCCGAAACCGATCGAGCGGCGCATTGGCGATGCGTCGGAGGTCCAGGTGAAGACCATCTTCGGCCGCAATATGTGCGAGGATGCGGCAGGGAAAGCGGCCTTCATCAAACTCGTCAATCGGCTGCGCGATGCCGCCGGCCTCGACGACGATTCCATGACGGCGGGCGTGCTGCCGACCCCGGTGCCGAATGCGTTCGCGCTGCCGGGCGGCAAGGTGTTCGTGCTGAAGGGCCTGCTCGACAAGGCCGAAAACCCGGACGAGATCGCGGGCATCCTCGCCCACGAGCTCGGCCATCTCAAGCATCACGACAACATGCGTGGGCTGATCTACAACGGCGGCACCTCGTTCCTGATCGGCCTGTTGTTCGGCGACGTCACCGGCTCGAGCGCCGTGATCTTCGCCTCGCGCAGCGTGGTCGAGGCCTCCTACTCGCGCGAGGCCGAAACCGCTGCGGATACGTTTGCCATCGAGATCATGCACGCGCTCGGCCGCTCGCCGAAGCCCGCGGCTGAACTGATGTTCCGCATCACCGGCAAGGAAGGCGGCGGCCTCACGTCGATCCTGGCGAGCCATCCGCTGACCGAGGACCGCCTCGCGCGCATGACGAAAGAGGATCGCCCTGCCAGCGGCCCGCCGCTGCTCACGGATACGGAGTGGCGGGCGCTGAAGGAAATTTGCGGCAGCGGGAAGCTCTGAGCTTCGCGCTTATCTCGTCCCGTAAGCGCGGTCGCCGGCGTCGCCAAGGCCCGGCAGGATAAAACCGTTCTCGTCGAGACCTTCGTCGACCGCGGCCGTCCAGATCGGGACGTCCGGATGCAGTCCGCGCAACCGTTCGAGTCCCTCCGGCGCGGCGATCAGGCAGGCGAGGCGGATATCCTTGGCGCCGCGCTCCTTCAGCCGGTCGATTGCGGCGACGGCCGTGTTGGCGGTCGCAACCACAGGCGTCACCACGATCGCAAGCCGCTCGCCGAGGTCGGACGGCGATTTGAAGAAGTACTCGATCGCGGCAAAGCTGTGCGGCTCGCGGTAGATGCCGATATGCGCGACGCGCGCGGTCGGCACCAGGTCCATCATGCCGTCGACGAAGGTGGTGCCTGCGCGCAGCATCGGCACGAACACCAGCTTCTTGCCCGCGATCTTGGCCGAGTGCATCCGTGCCAGCGGTGTGTCGACCACGACGTCAGTGAGCGGCAGGTCGCGCGTCACCTCGTAGCACAGGAGCATGCCGATCTCCTTGATCAGCTCCCGAAACGATTTGGTCGAGATCGATTTGTCCCGCACCAGCGTCAGCTTGTGCTGCACCAGCGGATGATCGACGATCGTGACGCCTTCCATGATGGGATGCTCCTGCTTTTTCCCTTCTCCCCTTGTGGGAGAAGGTGGCATAGGCGGCCTTTAGGCCGCCGTTTCTTAAGAACGCCGATGCCTTGCATCGGCTACGGCGCCGGATGAGGGGTCGTTTCCGCGGACTCAAACGAGAGATTAGAACACCGTGCCGTCGCTGATCACCTTGAGCGGCGGTGCGCCGTCGGGACGGCGCGCGAACGCGATGGCGCGGCCCGCGGCCCAGGTGCCGCCTTCCAGAATGCTGGCGAGCGGCAATGTATCGGGGGTGCGGCCGAGCTTTGCGCGAACCAGTGCGGCAAGCCGGTCCAGCAGCGCCACGGTCAGTGCGCGCCACTCCACGACGAGCAGCGAATCCACCGCATGCGCGCGCTCGGCATCAGCGGCATCGCGCAGGCGCAGCACCTCGTGATCGACGAACAGGCCGCCATTGCGATATTCGGCAAGCCCGGTCAGGCCGTCGATATCGGTGACATTAAATCCGGCGCGCTGGAGCGGCTCGATCAGCGAGTAGCTCAGCCATTGCGACAGCTTGTGCAGGGGCACCAGACCCGCGGTCGCATCGTCCGCCTTGATCGCGGGATGACGCCAGCAATCGCCGAGCGGAATCCCGGCAAGCTCGAGCCGCGACGGCCAGATCGGTCCGAGCTGGTTCAGCACCGCCGACAGGATCGCGGGCGCGGGAAGCGCGCCGCCATTCGCCTGCGCCGCGATGTGATCGAACAGCCCGCCCGGCCGCGGCGTGTCGTGCGAGCCGAACACGTCCGCTCGCTCCGCCACCAGCTTGCCCAGGCGTCGCAGCAGATCGGTCCGCCCCTCGAGCCCGAGCAGCGGATTGGCATCGTTCACCTGAAACGCCGATGTGAGCGCAGCGAGCGGCAGCTTTGCGAGCACGTCGGCATCGACCCTGAACGGTGCGCAGGAATCGCCGGAAAAAAGGCCGCTTGCGAACATGTCGAGGCTTGCGATCGCAAGCCCCTCGGACCGGCCGATGCCTTGTCCCGTCACGGCGTCGCGGTATCGCCAGACAGCGCCCGCGCCGGCATCGAGCAGCACGCTGACGATGGCAAGGTCGAACTCCGCGCGCGCCCGCGCCGCGCGATCGGGCCATGAGGCCGCGTCCGCAAGCCGCGCCCAGCGGTCGACGCCGCCAAGCACAAAGTGTCGCCACCGCGCATGGAAGGGAATCTCCAGCGTCGGATAGGCCTTGCGCGTCACCGCGAGCACGGCGTCCGCAACGCCGTCCATGCGAGCGAGATCGATCGTGAAGTGGCTCAAGCCGCCGGCGAGGCCGATCTCGAACATCTCGCCAGCACGCGCGCGAACCGCTCCTGCGCTGAGCAGCGAGCGGGCCTCTCGTTCCAAAGAATCCGACATCAATCGATCAATACTTTTCCAGCGAACGCCCGACCACGCCGTTGACGTCCTTCTCGGGCGCGATGTCGTCCGAGTAATAGCCGGCGGCCTTCTTCGCGGCGATCTCGACATAAGCGTCGGCGGGAATGAGCTCGGGCGGGATCGGCACGCGCTCGACGATGTCGATACCCTGCGAGGTCAGCGCGTCGTGCTTCATGTCGCTCATCGACAGGAAGCGGTCGATGCGCTTCAGGCCCAGCCAGTGGATGGTGTCGGGCATCAATTGCTGGAAGCGCGCGTCCTGGACGCCGGCGACGCATTCGGTGCGCTCGAAATAGGCGGCGGCCGCGTCGCCGTCCTCCTGGCGCTTGCGCGCGTTGTAGACCAGGAATTTCGTGACCTCGCCGAGTGCGCGGCCTTCCTTGCGGTTGTAGATCACGAGCCCGAGCCCGCCCTCCTGCGCGCCGCGCGCGGATTCCTCGATGCCGTGAATGAGGTAGGGACGGCAGGTGCAGATGTCGGAGCCGAACACGTCGGAGCCGTTGCACTCGTCATGCACGCGGCAGGTGATCTTGGTGCGATGGTCCGGCAGCTTGGTGACATCGCCGAACATGTAGACCGTGGTGCCGCCGATCGGCGGCAGAAACACCTTCATGTCCGGCCGGGTGACGAGCTCGGGGAACATGCCGGCGGTCTGCTCGAACAGCGTGCGCCGCAGCTCGGTCTCGTTGGTCGCGAAGCGCGTCGCAAGGCCGGGCAGATGCCAGACCGGATCGATCGCGATCTTCACCACCGACACGCTGCCATTGGCGTGCACGACGTCGCCGTCGGCGCGCAGGCGCTTGGCGGCGAGCGCCTCGCGGATCTCCGGCAGGTCCAGCCGCGCGCGCGTCACCGCGATGCTCGGCCTGATGTCGGAACCCTCGGCGATCTCCTTGCCGAAATTCTCCGCGACGAGATGCCCCCAGGGATCGAGCGCGACGATCTTGGCGGGATCGCGCCATTGCTCGAATGGCCCGATGGTCGCGGCCGGAAAGGTGTTGGTGAGATCGGGACGCCGGATCGGATCGAGCGCGCCGGCGGACACCGCGAGCGCCCGGTACATCGCATAGGAGCCGCCATGGCTGCCGATCACGTTGCGATCCCCAGCGCGCGACACCGTGCCGATGATCGGCCCGCGCGCGCGTGCGTCGGCGGCGCCCCAGTGGATCGGGAATGCGGCCTTCCGGCCCGGCTCCGGATGGGAGGTCAGGCGGATGTGGTCGGTACGGTTCGCGCGGCTCATGACCAAACTCCAAAAAAGCCAACGGCCCGCCGCTCGGACGGGCCTGGCTCGGCCGCGCTGCCGATGCGGAACACCGGCGGCGCGAGCTCAATCCAACATATTGTAGCGGGCAGTCGCGACAGACAAGTTAATCGTGCTGCGCAGGCCAGGGCGGTTGGTGGCCAAATTCCCGTCATCAGCGGGCCGGCAGGACTTGCGTGGGTGCCACGCCACCGCACTGGCCGACCTCGCCGCCATCGCTGTAAGGCAATGAAGTAATTATGGTTTTCACGTTTTCAAGGGGCCGTGCGCGGATTGTGCGGCGGGCGTCGAGTTTCCGGACAAAACGTGTCATCAGACCAATCGCACAGATCGCCCTTGCCGTATCGCCTTTGCCTTATCGCCTTCCTTGGAGACCGCCATGCCTGCCGCCAGCTATATCGACCCCCGCAATGGAAAGCTCTATCCGCTGGACCTGCCGCGCTGGTGCTCGGACGAGCGCACGCCGCTGCTGGTGACGCCGGGGGCGGGCATATCGCGCGAGGACATCGAGCCGCGCACGCGATCGCTCTGGCGCTACCGGGCGGCGTTGCCGGTCGAGATCGCAAAGCCGATCACGCTCGGCGAAGGCTGCACGCCGCTGGTGCAGCAGGATTGGGACGAGCTGCGTCCGTTCTTCAAGCTCGAATGGTTCAACCCGACCGGCAGCTTCAAGGACCGCGGCTCGGCGGTGATGCTGTCCTTCCTGCGCCAGATTGGCGTCGACGCCATCCTGGAAGACAGCTCCGGAAATGGCGGCTCGTCGATGGCGGGGGTAGGTGCCGCCGGCGGCATGCGCGTGAAGATTTTGGCGCCGGCATCGACGTCACCGGCCAAGATCGCGCAAGTCCGCGCCTACGGCGCCGCCGTGCAACTGGTCGAGGGCCCGCGCGAGGAATCGGAGGCCGAGGCCATCCGCCAGTCGCAACAGACCTTTTACGCCAGCCACAACTGGCAGCCGTTCTTCCTCGAAGGCACCAAGTCGCTCGCCTATGAGATCTGGGAAGACCTCGGCTTTCGCGCCCCCGACAACGTCATCGTTCCCGTCGGGGCCGGCAGCTCTCTGCTCGGTTGCGCCTTCGGCTTCCGCGAGTTGCGCAAGGCAGGCCAGATCGCAAAGCTGCCGCGGCTGTTCGCGGCGCAGCCCCAAAACTGCTCGCCGATCGATGCGAGCTTTCAGGCGGGCGTCGACACGCCTGTAGCTCGCGAGGTGAACAAGACCATCGCCGAAGGCACCGCGATCAAGAATCCGCTACGGCTGCGCGAGATCATCGGCGCCTTGCGCGAGAGCGGCGGCGGCACGGTCGCGCTCACCGAGGATGAGATCGTCGCCGCGCTGCGGCGCCTGGCGCGGCAGGGCCTGTTCGCCGAGCCGACCAGCGCCAGCGCGGCCGCGGCGCTGGAAAAACTATCCGCCACTGGTGCCATCAAGGCGAACGAGACCACGGTCGCGGTCCTCACCGGCACCGGCCTCAAGGCCGCGACCACGGTTGCCGATCTCGTGCAGTAGGCTCTTACCCTCCCCCTCCAGGGCGGGGCTATCGCATATGGTGTGCACGATGCGGCGGCATCGGCAGTGGGCTCCCTCTCCCGCTTGCGGGGGAGGGCTGG
>NZ_JARWCR020000026.1:0-97930 GCF_029846695.2 Bradyrhizobium nivariense
GGGACAATGCGCAAGACCAAACATCGCGGCATCGCTCGGGTCGCCGCCGACTTCCTGCTCAATCTGATCGCCTACAACCTGATCCGCATTCCCAAACTACTTGCCACATAGCCACCCCGCGCCGGGGCAACCCGGCGCCAAGCCGAACACGACATCCAACCTCCAGCGCTCCGCCCCGACAGCGACCGAACAAAGACAAGAAAACTCTCGACTTCATAGTTTTTCAGCAGACTGCTAAAGCTCGTTTACCTGTTCTACGGCGCTTTGCCGTCGGCAGCCGACGCTTCTGAGTGCACGCCCAAGCTCACTCCGCCACGCGCGCGGGCTTGTCGGCCGCGGCCTCCGACCATTCGCCAACGACGCGGTCGAGATCGCAGAGATTCTGGTGCATCTGCTCCAGCGAAAAGCCGAGCGCGAAGAAGCGCTCCGCGGTGTCGCTCGGCTGCCCCCGGATCAGGCCGTCCTGGCGCACGGCGGCGACCGCCTCGGCATAATGCTGGAGCGCAACGTGCACGGGATGGATCGGCGGGGCGCCGGCGCCTTCGCGCAAGGCCGCGGCGGCCGAACGCAGGAAGCGTGCGATCACGGTCGAGACTTCCGTCAGCGGCGCGGCAAGCCGCGTTTGCACCTCGGCCGGCAGCGGCACCACGGTCGAGCGGCCGATCATCACGACGTCATGGCGCAGGCGCAGAACCGTTCGCAGCAGCGGACCGGTGTCGGGCCCGCTCGACAGCCGCGCCGCGCGCTCGCGCTCGGCTTCAGTGCCGATCGCATTGAGGCCGACCATCGCCGTGCCGATGCCGTCCTGGATCCGGTGCAGCGCGTCGTTGTCGCGGCCGCGGGTCAGGCCTGCGAGCAATTCGGTGAAAGCCTCCGCGATCAATTCCAGCAGTTTTGCCGCGCTGGCGCGGATCTGCCGTACCGCGCGCGAAGGCAGCACCAGGAAGGAGACCAGCAATCCCGTGATGGCGCCGACGCCGACCTCGCTGACGCGATCGATCGCCGAGGTCATGGGATCGGAGTGATGCATGGTCGGAACCAGCAGCACGATCACGGCCGTCACCGTGGCGGCGCTGAGGCTCGGATTGATCGCGGCGATGAAGGCGAGCGGGGCGACCGAAAGCACCAGCAGGCCGAGGAGACCCGCCTCGCTGGAGTACGGGATCAGGATCGCGATGGCGCCGCCATAGACGGCGCCGCCGATGGTGCCGAGCATGTAGTCTCGCGTCGCCTTCAGCGAGCGCCCGACGCTCATCTGGGTCACGATCAGCGAGGTCAGGACTGCCCAGAGCGGCAATAGCAGATGCAGCGCGGTGGCGATCGCATAGGCCGCGGTCGCCGCCACCGTGACCCGGATCGCCAGCCCCAGCTGCGTCCGCCGCGATCGGACCAGTTCAAACAGCTTGCCTGCGAATGCCATGGTCAAACGTCCCGGTCCGATGCTCTTGAGCCAGGCAAAAGCATAGCTGATGCCCGCGGCCCCGAGGCCGCTTGAAAGGCCAAATCAGCCCGCCTAACTTGCGCGCCAAAACGAGGAAACACGATGGCCCACGAAACCGCAACGCTCGCTGCCTATGTCGCCAGCCTGAAATACGGGAATATTCCGGCGGAGGTGCTGGATCGCGCCAAAGTGCTGACGCTGGACTTCCTCGGCAGCGCCATCCGGGCCCGCAGCGAAGCGGAATCGACGCCCTCGATCCTGAAAATGCTGGAGGCGCTGGCGCTCGACACCAGGGGCGAATCCACCGTGTTCGGCGACAGCAAGACCTGGACGCCGGCGGTCGCGGCGCTGCTCAACGGCGCACTCGGCCATTCCCTCGATTTCGACGACACCCACGCCGATTCATCGCTGCATCCGAGCGCGCCGGTGGTTCCGGCCGCCTTCGCCGTCGGCGAGATGGTCGGCGCCTCCGGGCGCGACGTGCTGACCGCGATCGTTGCGGGCTATGAGGTCTGCTGCCGGCTCGGCAACGCGCTCGATCCGACCTCGCATTATGCGCGCGGCTTCCATCCGACCGCCACCGCGGGCACCTATGGCGCAGCGGCGGCCGCCGGCAAACTGTTCGGCCTCTCGGAGCAGCAGCTCATCGCCGCCTTCGGCGTCGCCGGCAGCCAGGCCGCGGGCTCGCTGCAGTTTCTGGTCAATGGCGGCTGGAACAAGCGCTACCAGGTCGGCGCCGCTGCGATGAACGGCGTGATCGCCGCGACGCTGGCGCGCAACGATTTCGTCGGCGCGACGGAATCGGTCGAGGGAAAGCACGGCCTGCTCGCCGGCTACACCGACGATGCGCATCCGGACAAGGCGGTCGCCGAGCTCGGCAAGACCTACGAGACCATGAAGATCGGCGTCAAACCGTATCCGAGCTGCCGCTATACCCACGCCGCAATCGACGCGCTGATCGCGATGCGGCGCGAGCACAATCTGACGCCCGATCAGGTCAAGCGCGTCGAGATCGGCCTGCATCGCAATGGCATCACGCTGACCGGCGATGCCGCGACCAAGCGGCATCCGACCTCGATCGTCGGCGGCCAGTTCTCGATGTTCTTCACCGGTGCGCTCGCGCTCGACCAGGGCTCGTTTGGCTGGGACGACTACAACCGTCTTGGCGACGCCGCCATCGACGCGCTCGCCGACAAGTTCGACGTGGTACAGGACGACCGGCTGGAGGTCGGCCGCACCCATCCGTTCGGCGCCCGCGTCAGCATCACCACCGAGGACGGCGTGCATGAGCGGCTCTACGCCGATCCCTCGGGCGAGCCGAATTCTTTCCCCGATGCGCAGGCGATGCAGCAGAAATTTCTGACACTGGCGCGGCCCGTGCTGAATGCACGCGCGGAGAAATTCGCGGACGCGATCATGACGCTGGAGCGGTTCGACCGCGTGGCGAAGGCGACGCAGCTGGGGAGGTAGCAGCTTCGAGCTGGTGCGGCGCAGGCAGTGCACCCTCGCCCCTTGTGGGCCCCTTGTGGGAGAAGGGAAGAAAGAGCACCTCAATCCGCCCCAGCCAACTTTCCCTTCTCACGCGTCGCGGCCACCACATCGCGCACAAGATCGAACACACCGTCCGCTTCCGGCGGCCAGTTCGGCGAACGGCCCAACCGCACGATGACCAAGCGCTCCGACGGGATCACGATAGTGTATTGCCCGATCGTGCCCTTGGCGAAGAAGGCATCGCGCGGCCAGCCGTGATCGACGCGGAAGGTCGCACCAAAACTGTCGCCTTGATTGGTCCAGAAGCCGGCGCCGATGCCGACCCAGGCATTCGGCGTCGCCGACGCCGAGTAGGTCACCCATCCCTCGGGCAGGATGCGCCTGCCACCGGCGACGCCGTCGTTGAGATAGAGTTGACCCAGGCGCGCCCAGTCGCGTGCGGATGCGAGCATCTCGCTCGAACCTTCGATCGTGCCGGCGCCGTCGAGCTGGAGCGTGACATGACGCATGCCGAGCGGCGCGAACAATTCGCGGCGCGCGAAGCGAAGTGCGTCTGCGGGATTGCCGCCGGCGGCTTCGCGGATCAGATGCGAGAGGATGAGGATGTTGCCGTCGTGATAGTTCCACACGGCTCCAGGTGCGGTCTCCAGCGGCATGCTCTCCGCATAGGAAGCCATGTCGGCTTCGGCGAATTTCATGCGATTGACCGGCTCGAAGGCGGAGCCGAGCGAAGCCTGCAATGAGCTGCCGAGCGCAAGACCCGCGGTGTGTCGCAGCAGCTGATCGACGGTGATGGCGTGGCGCGGATCGTCCGGATTCTTCCAGGCGGCGACCGGCGCAGGCCCGTCGAGCTTCAGTCTGCCCTGACGCACGAGCACGCCTGATAGGGCCGAGATCACCGATTTCGTCATGGAGAAGCCGAGCAGCGGCGTCTCGGGTCCGATGCCGTCGGCATAGCGCTCGGCGATGATGCGGCCGGCCTTCATGACGACGATTGCACGGGTGCGGCGATAAGGCGGTTGCGCGGGCTCGGTGAAAGCGCGGTCGAGCGCGGCTGAAAGCTCCAGACTCTGCGGCGGTACGAGTCCCGGTCCGGCGATCTCGGGCAGCAACGCCGGCTGCTTGTCATCCGGCGGCAGCGCGACGTCGACCATTCCAGCGCCCTGCTCGAGCGTGCAGCCGAGGCCCTCGCGATAGACGGCGTGGCTGCGGCCGATGCCGAACAGCGTCACCGTGACGTCCTTGCGCGCGCGGTCGACCTGGTAGTCCATCGCCCAGGAGAGCAGGCCGGCGCCCGGCATCGCATCAATGGTCTCGGCGAGGTTGCGCCTGATATCGAGGCCCGAGACGAACGTCTCCGAGCAGAGCACATCGGCGATGAAGCCGGTCGCGACCTTGGGCACGTCGCGGGCTCGCGCGGCGCCGAGGGCGAGGCCGGCACAGGCGATGGTGATGGTGAGGAGGATGATCTTGCGGCGGCGGGGCACAGGCTTTCTCCGGCTTGGGGCGTGTCCCGAAGACGAAGCGGCATTTGTGCAAGGCCGCTCGCCGGATTTGGAAGATGGCGTAGCTGAAACCCGCAAGTAGCTCGCCGATTCTGAAATAACCTAGATATTTCAGTACACTAAAGATTAGACAGCACTCACCTTCAACCGCCGATATTCCGTCGGCGTCACACCCGTCACCGCCTTGAAGGCGCGGTTGAAGGGGCCGAGCGACTGGAAGCCGGAATCCATCGCGATGGTGATGACGGGGACCTCGGCCTGGGCGGGATCGGCGAGCGCGGCCTTGGCCTCCTCGATCCGGTGGTTGTTCAGGAACACATTGAAGTTGCGGTAGCCGAGCCCCTGGTTGATCAGCCGGCGCAGCCGGTATTCGGGAATTTTCAGCCGGCCCGCCAACACGCCGATGGTGATGTTCTCCTGGCGATAGATCCGCTCGTCCGCGATCAGCCGCATCAGGGCATCGATGAGCTTTTGGTCGGCGATGTCCTCGCCCGCAGGCTGACTGAAAACAATCGGCGGTGCGGGCTCCGCCGCGGCCGGAAACAGATCCGCCCCGTCAACGCGCATCATGGCATAGACGATCGCCGCGACGATGCTGGCGAGCACGCCGGTATTGATGGTGTTGGCGATATCGCCGACGTCGCTGCCGACGACGAGGATCTGGAGCAGCGCGTTCAACCCGCCATAGAGCGCGGCGGCGCAGACGATGAAGACGCGAACGCGGCGGCGGCGCTCGACCAGATCGGCCGGCCACGAGGCGATCGTCTGCCCCACCGCGAGCGCGATGAAGCCGAGCACGATCAGATTGACCACCGTGAGGGAGAACCGCACGTTACCGCCCGGCGCGATCCAGACGCACCCGACAAAGCTGAAGGCCGTCACCAGCAACCAGATCAATCCGTGCCACCAGCGCAAGCAAAAGTCGTCGTCGAACAGCGCGCGCGTGAACAGCCAGAACACCACTATATTTCCAGTCGACAGCGCGATCAGCGGCGCATGCCATGCCGGGACCAGCGACGATACGCCGACCGAATAGCTCGCGGCATGCGCGGCCGAGCCCAGCGCAAAGGCCGCGCCGAGGCGGGCTGCCAGCACATTGCGGAAATCCGAGAGCAATGCCGCCGCCAGCACCAGCAATAGCGCGACGGCGGCCGAACGGAATGCGAGTTCAAGGGCGGCTGATGTCATCAGATGCTGTGGCCGATCGGTATGAGCGAGCCGAACATCGTCCGGCGGGCTGATTTTTTCAAGGACCATCCGCACCACAGCTGTCATCGTCCGGCTTGACCGGACGATCCAGTACTCCGAGACGGCAGTGATCGAACCGAGTGGACGCGGCGTACTGGATCGCCCGCCTTCGCGGACGATGACAGTCGTGCATGCGGCACTGCTGGCCTCACAACGTCTGAACCCGGCTTTGCCGCGACGGCGGTGCAAATTTCTGCTAGCATCGGCACCAAGAAAGCCAAAAGGAGCCCATCATGAGCTGGCAGCCCTCCAACGATCCCGTGCTCGGCGATCCCATGTCCTGCGATGCGCTCGATCTCGTCATCGTGCCGCGCACGCGCGACCTCGGCGACGGATTCGCGGTGCGCCGGGCGCTGCCGCATGGCAAGCGGCAGATGGTCGGGCCCTTCATCTTCTTCGACCATTTCGGGCCGGTGCAATTCGTCTCCGGCAAGGGCATGGACGTGCGGCCGCATCCGCATATCGGGCTTGCCACCGTCACCTATCTGTTCGACGGCGCGATCATGCATCGCGACAGCGAGGGCAACGTCCAGGAGATCGCGCCCGGCGCAATGAATTTGATGACAGCCGGACGCGGCATCGCGCATTCCGAGCGCACGCCGGATGCGCAGCGCGCCTCGGGCCAGCAGATGCTCGGCCTGCAAAGCTGGATCGCGCTGCCGGCCGGATCGGAAGAAATCGCGCCGTCGTTCCAGCATTACGGCGCGGGTGACTTGCCGATGATCTCCGAGCGCGACTTCACGGCGCGGGTGATCGCGGGCTCGGCTTTCGGCATCGCCTCGCCGGTTACGATGGTGTCGCCCTGGTTCTACACCGAGGTTACGGCGGCGGCGGGCGCGAGCGTGCCGCTCGATCCCGATCACGAGGAACGCGCCATCTACGTGGTCGACGGCGAGGTCGAGATCGCGAACGAGCGCTACGAGGGTCCGCGACTGCTGATCTTCCGCCCGGGCGACCGCATCACGGTGAAGGCGCTCAAAGCCACGCGGATGATGTTTCTCGGCGGCGATGCGCTGGAGGGGCCGCGCCACATCTGGTGGAATTTCGTCTCCTCCAGCAAGGAGCGGATCGAGCAGGCCAAGCAGGACTGGAAAACCGGTCGCTTCGCGGCGGTTCCGCAGGAACATGAGTTCATTCCGCTGCCGGAATAGGCTAATCCGGTTTCCGGTCGCGCTATCAGGTGCGGCCGGATTTCCTGTCGCAAGGCCTTGCTCCGAAAGTTCTGCCGATGACCACCATGCTCTCCAGCGACTTGCCCCTCCCCAAGATCGGGCGCGGCAAGGTGCGCGATATCTACGCCGTTGACGACGACCGCCTCCTGCTGGTCACCACCGACCGCATCAGCGCCTTCGACGTCGTGATGGGCGAGACCATCCCGATGAAGGGCGCGGTGCTGACGCAAGTGAGCGCGTTCTGGTTCAACAAGCTCGAAGGCGTAGTGCCGCATCACATGATCAGCGCCGACACCGACGAGATCATCGCGGCCGTGCCGGCGCTGAAGCCGCATCGCGCCGAGATCCTCGGCCGCGCCATGCTCTCTCGCCGCACCACCGTATTCCCGATCGAATGCGTGATCCGCGGCTATCTCTCGGGCTCGGCCTGGAAGGAGTATGCAGCAAGCGGCACGCTGGCCGGCGAGAAGCTGAAAGCAGGTCTCGTCGAGAGCGAGAAGCTGGAGCCTTCGATCTTCAGCCCGGCAACCAAGGCCGAGACCGGCCATGACGAGAACATCACCATCGCGCAGATGCGCGCGGTCGTCGGCGACGAGGTCGCCTACACGCTCGAGAGCATGACGCGCGCGGTCTACACGCTCGGCGAGGAGCTCGCCCGCGAGCAGGGCATCATCATCGCGGACACCAAGTTCGAGTTCGGCCGCGACAAGGACGGCCGCATCATCCTGATCGACGAAGTCATGACGCCGGATAGTTCGCGCTTCTGGGCAGTCGACGCCTACAAGCCCGGCCAGCCGCAGGCGAGTTTTGATAAGCAGCCGCTGCGCGACTATCTCGACGTCGAGCGCCGCGCCGGCCGCTGGAACGGCGACGCCCCGCCGCCGCCTTTGCCCGCAAGCGTGGTGGACGCGACCAGCAAGCGGTATCTGGAGGCATATCGCCGGGTGACGGGAACGGAGCTGAAGATTTAGCGCAGGCATCGCACCGAAACTATCGGATACTTCATACTTGCAAGAATCCTGTTGCGCTAGGCTCGCAGTCGTCTACGTCTCGGACGGGAATTTTCATGAGCGAGTGTCACGGCGTGACCGATCCAGCAATTGGCTTCACTCCGTCGACGGGGCTCAATCCGGCCCTCAAGCGTGCGCTGAATGATATACTGGGCGGAAGCGCCGCCAGCGTCCTGACCGTTACGTTCGGGCTGTCCTATTCGTTGCTGATCTTCGCGGGGCCGCTGTCGCCCTATCTGTCCTACGGCATCACGGCGACTTTCGTCAGCTCCGCAGTGCTTGCGGTCGTCGTCGGGTTGGGCAGCTCCCTGCCCTTCGCGATTGCAGCCCCCGACAGCTCGACCGCCGCGGTGACGGGAATTCTGGCGGCCTCGGTGGTCGAGCGCATCGAGACGGCGAACCTGTCGGCGCCGTTGCTGTCGCCGATCCTGATCACGCTCGGCCTGTCGACGATGCTGACAGGATTGGTGCTGTGCGGATTGGGCCTGACGCGGCTGGGCCGCGCCATCCGCTACGTGCCTTATCCGGTGGTCGGCGGCTTCCTCGGCGCCACCGGACTTCTCATCGCCATGGGTGCGGTCCGGGTGATCACCAACCAGCCGCTGCAATTCGCGACGCTGTCGCACTTCGCCAACCGCACCATCTTGCTGGAGCTCGGGGCCGCCTGCGCGATGGCGCTGGTGCTGTATCTGACCTGGCACCGCTCGCGCAGCCCGTTCGGGTTGCCGATCATCCTGGTCGGCGGCGTGCTCACCGCGCATCTGGCGTTCTGGATCTCCGGCGTTTCCTTCGATGACGCGCGCGCGCTGGGCTGGACCTTTCAGCCCCCGCCGCAAGCGGTCTTCACGCTGCCCTGGCATACCGCCGATCTCGCCCGCTATCCCTGGTTTGCCATACCGGACCTGCTTGGCAATGTCGTCGCCGTCATCTTCGTCACGGCCTCCAGTACGCTGTTCAACACCACCGGCATCGAGGTTGCCACGCATCGCGAAGCCAATCTGGAGTGTGAGCTGAACGTCACCGGCGCCGCCAATATCCTGACCGGCATGTTGGGCGGATACCCCGGCTGCAGCTCGACCAGCCGCTCGATGCTTAATTTCAGCAGCGGCGGCCGCGGGCGCCTGTCCGGCCTCACCGTCGCGGGGCTGTCGCTGCTGATGCTCGCTGTCGCGCCCGAACTGCTCGGCTTCATCCCCAAGTTCGTGCTCGGCGGCCTGTTGCTCTATCTCGGCGCCGACCAGTTGCACAAATGGATCATCGAGTCGCGCAAGCGGCTGTCGAAGCTCGAATATCTCTCGCTGATCGCCATCATCGCGATCATCGTCGCCTGGGGTTTCGTGCCGGGCATCCTGATCGGCGTGATCATCGGCTGCGCGACGTTTGCATTCAGCGCCGCACGGGTGGAGTCGATCAAGTACAGTTTCGACGGCTCGGAATACCGCTCCTCGCTCGACCGCTCGCGCGACGACCAGGAGGTGCTGCTGGCCCATGGCGGCAAGATCCGGGGCCTCAATCTCCAGAGCTATCTGTTTTTCGGCTCCGCCAACCGGCTCTACCAGCACGTCAAGCAGCTGCTCCAGGAACGCCCGGAGTGCCGCTATCTGCTATTCGACTTCAAGCTCGTCACCGGCGTCGATTCGTCAGCCGCCTACAGCTTTGCCCAGATCAAGCGCAGCGCAGGCGATCTCGGCGTCGAGCTGATCCTGGTGCATCTGTCGGCCGCCGCCGAGAAGGTGCTGCGCTCCAGCGACTTCGTCGGCGAGGGCGTCACCATCATCCCAGAGCTCGATCGCGCGCTGGAATGGTGCGAGAACGAGCTCATCTCGCTGCATCAGGAGCTGGCGCAGGAAGAAGCCAGCCTGCGCGACTGGTTTACAGGGATTCTCGACAGCGAGGACGACGCCGACGCGCTGATCCACCGCTGCCAGCGCCTCGAGGTCGAAGCCGGCGAAATCATCGTGCGGGCCGGCGACCCCGCCGATTCCATGCACTTCATCCTCGACGGCCGCGTCGGCATCATGGTCCCCGCCGAGGACGACCGCACCACGCGCGTACGCAGCCTCGGCCGCTACACCACGATCGGGGAAATGGGCCTGGTGTCGAACACACCGCGCAGCGCGACAATCCAGGCCGAGGTCGACAGCGTGCTCTATGTACTCAACACGCACCAGTTCGACGCGATCAAGGACGAAGACCCCGCGCTCAGCCATAAGCTGCTGACCTATTTTGTGTCAGTCATGGCCGAGCGGCTGACGTTCGCGAACCGGACGATCGCGGTGCTGCGGCGGTGATCCGCCTGTAGCCCGCATGAGCCTGACGTCCCGGATTTCGCGGCGTCCTGTCCGGGCTACGCGCCGAACGAAAGACCGCCAGTGCCGATCACTTCGCTTGTTCTCGCGACAGGGTATCGCGGATCATCACGTCCAGGCTGCTCGCGATGACCCCCAGAAGTTTCTCCGTTTCACCGGTGTCGAGTAGGAGCGGCTTTTCGAACAGATAGGACATCTCGATCCCTTCGCTGAAGCCGATGCTTTCCAGATCGGCCGCGGTGAGCGGAAGTAAATTGGGGGCGTCGATCTTCAGCGCGACCGCGAATCTTCGCACCAGCTCGCGTACGGACGCGGACTGCGACGGCACATGAAAGGCGCGACCCCATTCTCCGGTGAAGCGTGACGCTGCGACCAGCGTCTTCGCGGTGTCCTTGGTGAAGGACCAGGCATGCGCCACGTCAGGATCGCCGAGGAAAGATATCGGCTCGCCCTTGAGCAACGATGGGAGTGCCAGCAGCGAGAAATACGCCACCGCACCTTGGCCCAGATAGTCGCTTGCGCGGACCTCGAGAGCGGGAACGTTCGATCGAACCACCCGCTGCCACATGATGTGCCTGGCCGTGCCTTTTCTGGTGGTCGGGTCCGGCTCCAGGTCCGGAGTGAGGGGGCTCGCAGCCCGCTCGCCGTAACCATAGACATTCCCGAGCACGACCAGCCTGGCACCAACCTGCTCGGCCGCCTTCACCGTTCCATCCATGATCGGAAAGAAGTCGGTCGGCCATCGATGATAGGCCGCCATGGCGCACATGAAGATCGCATCCGCGCCCTTGCCGAGCGCGGCGAGCTGAGCGGCATCGGTAGCATCCGACGAAACGGTACGCACATCTCCGACGTCCAGCGACCCGGCATTCCTGCTGGTGAGGATGACGCTGTGTCCTTCCTCTGCCAGAAGACGAGCCGTTTCACGTCCGACGGGACCGGCTCCGACAATCACGTAATGACTCACTTTGCATCCTCATTTGTCACGAAACGACAGATGAGTTCTTGACGCCTGAGCCGTTGAAAATCGCGCACGATGCGCCAAATATCGATCACGTTCCGCCAAGCCCCGGAGAGCCCGGCCCATGCGTACGAGATCGAGTTCGGCGCCGACATCGACCGGCCGCACCGCCGCGGCCATGCGGATTGAGCCGGATTCCGTTGCGCTGGAGCCGATCGGAGATCACCGGATCGTCATCCATCTCAGCCCTGCGACGCGCTCGTTTTGTCTCGAGACCGGACACAAATATCTGCGTCGGGCCGGCGATATCGATGTAGTCCCGTCCGGAGCCATCGGCGGTTTCGTGGCGGAAACGCCCTACCAGTCGCTTCAGATCCGGCTCGCGCCGAGCATGTTGGACCATGCGGCTTCCAGGAGCCGGCAACCGGCGTCCGCCCGACTCACGCATCATCATATGCAGCGGAATGATCGCATCATTTTGCTAGGACAGGCTCTCGAAAGCGATGTGAAAGCCGGCTCGCCAAGCGGCCCCTTGTTTGCCGAAAACGTTGGAATGGCGCTGGCAGTCGAGTTGCTCAGCCTTGCGAATGATGCGCCGGACGAGACCATTCGCCTCTCGGACACGCAGCTCCAGAGAGTCCTGGCCTATATCGAGGCAAACCTCGACCAGCCGCTCACCATCGACATTCTCTGTCGCGAGGCCGGCGTCAGCAGCTCACATCTGCGGACCTGGTTCAAGGCGGCCATGGACGTCACGGTCCATCGCTACATCCTGAGAAGGAGGGTGGAGCACGCGCGCCAGCTTCTCCTCCAGGGCGGTCGCAAGCTAAGCGATATCGCCCTGGAAGCAGGCTTTTCCCATCAATCCCATCTGGCCAAATGGATGCGCCGCGAGCTCGGGCACAGTCCCGGCGAACTGCGTCGAAGCAAAAGCTGAGCAACGAGCTCGCGACGCAAATTAAGCGGTCAGCCGTCCAGGAAAGTTCTGCAATGTGCGACGAACAAATCCGGGTACTGGAAAAGTGCGCCGTGCCCGGAGTCGGGATACAGGATGAGCTGCGCATCCTTCATGGCCTTGAACTTGTTGTAGGCGTTGATGCTGGGGAACATGGTGTCGTCGCTGCCGTGGACGATGAGAGTGGGCTGGTTGATCGCCCGAAGCATGCGGGCGCTTTCGTTCTTTTGGGCGCACCAGGCGATGATCGCCTTTGCCTGGGGTCCGCTCACGCTCTCGCCGCTTTCCGGGTCGCGGTCCTTCGAGCGTACGGTTGCCCGTGCGATGAATTCTCTCCCGGCGCGCTGACTGGCGTCTGACGGTGTGAAGAACAGCGGCAACCTGACGTCTGCGGCCCTGCGGGCAAAGGCATCCCTCACGACGCTCAGCAGATGCTCCTCGCCGCCCCGCGGCGCCGCTCCCGCGACGATCATTCTACGGACGAGGCCAGAGCCGTTTGAAGCGAGGATCTGAGCGACCATGCCGCCCAGCGAAAAGCCGAGAAGATCCACGCTGGCGATATCGAGCGCCCTGAGGAATATCTCGGCATCCGCCGCCATCTGTTCGACGCGGTCCGGCGTCACGCCGGAGCTCGAGCCCACGCCCGCATTGTCGAAGACGATGACCGGCCTGGTTTCCGCGAGCCCGTTCACCACGGCCGGGTCCCACGAGTCCATGTTGCCGGTGAAATGCTGAAGCAGGACGAGCGGCGTCGCCGTTGCCGCGCCGAGACGCCTGAACGCAAAGCGGATGCCGCCAGCTTCGATGAAATTCGTTTTGGCCGTTTCAAGTGACATGCCTTCTCCTTTTTTCTGTGAGCGCGAGAGGCGGAGGCTGGCAGCACGGCCGGCGCGGCATTATATGACGGGCGCCATATACATGCCGTCTCCACACGCTTGATGGCGGAGACGTATCAGCCGACTGACGGCATCGACAGGACGTAGATGCCGGCATGTCGGCCATGCAATTGGCGGGGGAGGAGGCGTACAGTCAGGTTTTCCGGGGGCGTCGCATCCAGGAGTCACCATGAGAATCGGCTTGGTTCTGTCTCCAAGCTTCCAGGCTGTTTGTTTTGGCGCTGTCGCTGCCTTCGACGTGGCCAACAAGCAAGCAGGAGAGAAGATTTACGACGTTCGTGCGTTCTCGGAGGACGGCGGGCTGGTCACCTCGTCCGCGGGGATGCAGGTCATGACGGAGCCGTTCGACCGGGCCTCGGTCGACACCCTCATCGTTGCGGCCGGCCTCGAAGTTCCGACCTCGTCACCGGGCCTGATCCGGCTTCTTCGGGCGGCGGCCCGGGAGCGCGGCGTGTCGCGTCGATTTGCCTTGGCTCATTCGTGCTCGGAGACGCCGGGCTGTTGAACGGCCGGCGGGCGACCACCCACTGGCGCTACGCGCAGGAATTACAGACCAGATTTCCGAGCTGCGAGGTGGACGCCGACAAGATCTTCATTGCAGATGGGCAGATCTGGACGTCTGCCGGCATGAGTGCCGGGACCGACATGGTCGTCGGCATGATCGAGCGAGACCTCGGCCCGGAAAGAGCGCGCTCCGTCGCGAAAGGCATGGTGATGTATCACCGCCGCCCAGGTGGGCAATCGCAGCATTCTGCCCTGCTGGATCTCGAAACAAGCGAGGACAGGGTCCAGAAGGCGCTGAGCTACGCCCGGCAAAACCTGCGCGAGAGTCTCACCATCGACGATCTGGCGCGCGCCGCCTGTCTCAGCCCGCGACAATTCACGCGTCTGTTCCGTTCGGCGACCGGGACGACGCCGGCAAAGGCGATCGAATCATTGCGCCTCTAATCTGCGAAATTGATGCTAGAGCAGACCCGGTTGCCGATCGAGGCCGTCGCACGCGAGACCGGTTTCGCCAACCGGGAGCGCATGCGCCAAGCCTTTGTTCGCGTCCATGGCGAGGCGCCTCGCGCCATCCGCAAGGAGGCAGGGCCCCTCGCCACGCTGTAGCGTCCCGGACTTAGCTCAGCCTGATATTCGACAGATCGATCGAGACGACCAGAGGCTCGGTGCTGAAGCTGCCGTCGGGCTGCCGCGCGAAGATGCGCCGCTCGGTCGGAAAACGGATGCCCGAGACTTCGATATAGTCGTCGATCAGATGTGCGCCCGGAGTATTGCCGGCGATTTCGACGTCATAGTCATGGCGCTTCAGCAGCCCCTCTGAATCGAAATAAAGCGTCTGCACGGTACTGTGGGTCGCGATGTCTTTCGGAAACCGGACGGCCAGGCGGCGCCAGAGCCCATCATTCGTTCGCAACGGCTCCATCTCCTCGGTCTCGACACCCGGCCACGCGAGCAGGAATGGGGTGTTGAGATAGGTCCACATCGCGCAGCCGGCAAAATATGCCAGCTGAAGCTCCGTCCACGGCGTCTGCAGGGTGTGATCAGAAAAACTGCTCCGCGGATTCAGCAACTGCTCGAGCACTGCGCCATCTGCAGTTTCGAGCGCGACCCGTCCCGGTTCGAATCTCGACCGCCGATGCTCGGGACCAAAGGGCGCGTGAGAGGCCCACTCTTTGCGCAAGCCGACGGTCACCGTCGTCTGTTGAAGGGTTTGCGCCTGTCCCTTCAGGGACCAAAGCACCCCGCCCTGCCTAAGATCGGCCGAGACCTGTTCGAACTGCTTCCAGCGCCCAAGACCGCCGTGCGCTTCGATCGCCAGTTCACTCAACTTCGTCATGACGTGCTCCTGCTTGCGGGCCGTTGGATTCGGCCCGCGTCGCAGCAACATTTACGCGGTCAGACGGTGCCGGCGAACGCCGTAGATGCCATGTTTCCGGCCACGGAGGAGCGGCGGCCTCACACCCCCGCCATCATCACGTATTTGATCTCGACATATTCTTCCATGCCGTGATGCGAGCCTTCGCGACCCAGGCCGCTTTCCTTGACGCCGCCAAAAGGCGCGACTTCGGTGGTGATCAGGCCGGTGTTGACGCCGACCATGCCGGATTCCAAAGCTTCGGCGACGCGCCAGACGCGGCCGAGATCGCGGGAGTAGAAGTAGGAGGCGAGACCGAACGGCGAGGCGTTGCACATCGCGATCACGTCGGCCTCGTCCTTGAAGCGGATGACGGGCGCGAGCGGGCCGAAGGTTTCCTCCTGCGCCACCAGCGAATCCGGCTTGACGTTGGCAAGGACGGTCGGCTCGAAGAACGAGCGCCCGAGCTCGCTGCGCTTGCCGCCGGTGACGATCTTGGCGCCGCGCTTGACGGCATCGGCGATGTGACGCTCGACCTTGTCGACCGCTTTCAAATTGATCAGCGGGCCCTGCGTGACGCCGGTTTCCGTGCCGTCGCCGATCTTCATCGCCGCGACCTTCTTCGACAGCTTCTGCACGAACTCGTCGTAGATCTTGTCCTGGGCGTAGAGGCGGTTGGCGCAGACGCAGGTCTGGCCCATGTTGCGGTATTTCGAGACGATCGCGCCTTCGACCGCCGCATCGATATCGGCGTCGTCGAACACCACGAACGGCGCGTTGCCGCCGAGCTCGAGGCCGAGCCGCTTCACGCCGACGGCGGCCTGCCGGTAGAGAATCTTGCCGACCGCGGTCGAGCCGGTGAAGCCGACGAAACGCACGGCCGGATGCTCGCACAGCACCTTGCCGATCGGCGCTGCATCGCCGGTGATGATGTTGAAGACGCCCTTGGGCACGCCGGCTTTCTCTGCGAGCGCGGCAAGCGCCAGCGCCGACAGCGGCGTTTCATTGGCGGGCTTCAGCACCACGGTGCAGCCGGCCGCAAGCGCCGGCGAAACCTTCCGCGTGATCATCGAGTTCGGAAAATTCCACGGGGTGATCGCGCCGCAGACGCCGATCGGCTGCTTGATCGCGAGCAAGCGCGCATCCGGCCGCTGCGTCGGAATGGTCTCGCCATAGACGCGGCGGGCCTCCTCGGCGAAGAACTCGACATAGGCGCCGCCGATGTCGACCTCGCCGAGGGCTTCACTGAGCGGCTTGCCCTGCTCGGAGGTGAGGATCAGCGCGAGGTCCTCGCGATTGGCGACAATCAGCTCGAACCATTTGCGCAAAATATTGGAGCGCTGCTTGGCGGTGTGCTTGGCCCAGGCCGGAAACGCGCGCTCGGCGGCTTCGACCGCCTTGGTGGCGTCATCGGCCGAAAGCTGCGGAACCTTTGCAAGCTCGACGCCGGTCGCGGGGTTGTTGACGGCGAAGACCGGCGAGCCGACCCAGGCGCCGTCGATGTAGCAGGCCTCCTTCAGAAGCGACGGGTCCTTCAATCGGTCGCGCAGATTGGACGTGGCGTGCTGAGCGCGTGCGGCGGCGGTCGGGGTCATGGCGTTGCTCCTGGAGGCTTTTCAGGTTGCCCGGAATATAGGGACAAGCGGCGCGCAATGCACCGTCCCGCAACGCACATCTGCTGGGAGCCAAGCTCGGAGCGGCGGATTTACGCCGCGCCGCTCATATAGGTCTCGCGCCGGCCGATCATGCGCTCGGCGGCGGCCTTGGCGTCGGCCTTCGAGGAGGTTGCGCAGGTCCGGTATTCGAGGGCGGGGGCATCGGAGGTGTCGCGGCGGCCGAACCAGGATTTCGAGCCGACCGGCAGCAGTGCCAGCGACTGCGCCAGATTGTCGACCGCGCCGAACGAATAGAGCGCGCCGGTGCCGGCGATGCGGACCTCGTAGATGCCGGGCGCGATCGGCGCTTCGAGATTGTCGCCCCGTCCGGGACGGGGATAGCGCTTCCATTCGCTCCAGGTCGAAATCATCTGAGGTCCCCCTCGCGGCCGGTGGGCGGCCGCCAAATTTGCATCAAGTCTTAACGTTGGCCGTCGATCGGCCGAGAGCTGAACGCCGCAACTCACAAAATGTTTCAAGTGCTTCAAACAGTCGAAACATATCGCCAGCACCCATCCACGGCCACGGCTGGTTGCGGCGATCCACCGCAGATTGTGACGGAGTGTTGCAGTTCAGCCGCCTTGTCGTCCTGCGCTGGGCGCGGACCGTCAAGTCACGACATCGCGACCGCAGCAGGTACGTGGATGTGCTTGCCGCGCGGAGCACGCGGGAGGACAATCGATCACTTCCAACAATAATCAAACCGGAGGAAACGCGTATGCAAGGCAAAGCCCAGATCGATGAGATTCTGCGCCAGAAGAGCGAGGCCAAGGAGATTCCCGGTGTCGTCGCCATCGCCGCCAGCGGTACCGACGTGCTGTATCAGGGCGCGTTCGGCAAACGCGATCTGTCCAAGCCGGATGCGATGACCGCCGACAGCGTATTCTGGATCGCATCGATGACGAAGGCGGTGACATCAGCGGGCGCGATGCAACTGGTCGAGCAGGGCAAGCTGTCGCTGGACGCGCCGATCGGCGAGGTGCTGCCCGATCTCGCCAAGCCGCAGGTGCTGGAAGGTTTCGATGCCAAGGGCGAAGCCAAGCTGCGTCCGGCCAAGGGGTCGATCACGCTGCGTCAGCTCATGACCCACACGGCAGGCTTCTGCTACAACATGTGGAACGGCGATCTCGCGGTCTATCTGGACAAGACCGGCATCCCCGCCATCACCACCTGCCAGAACGCGGCGTTGAAGACGCCGATCATGACCGATCCCGGCACGCGCTGGGAATACGGCACCAATATCGATTTCGTCGGCAAGGCGGTGGAAGCCGTCAGCGGCAAGCGCCTCGATGCCTATCTGCGCGACAATCTGTTCGCACCGCTCGGCATGAGCGATACCGCCTTCAAGATCACCGACGACATGCGCAAGCGCCTGGTCGGCATGCATGCGCGCGGCGAGGACGGCCAGCTTGCAGCGATCCCGTTCGAGCTCGAGCAGGACCCGGAATTCCACATGGGTGGCGGCGGCCTCTATTCGACCGCGGCCGACTATATCAAGTTCACCCAGATGATTTTGAACAAGGGCCGCGGCAACGGCAATCAGGTGTTGAAGGCCGAGACCATCGCGACGATGGGGCAGAATCACATCGGCGACCTCGCCATGGGCAAGCTGACCACGGCGGCGCCGATGTACACCAACGACGTCGATCTCTATCCGGAGCAGGTGAAGAAGTGGGGCCTCAGCTTCATGATCAACACCGCCAAGACAGCTGAGGGGCGCAGCGCGGGCAGCCTCGCCTGGGCCGGCCTCGCCAACACCTACTACTGGATCGACCCGGTGCGCGACGTCACCGGCGTGATCCTGATGCAGCTGCTGCCATTCGCGGATGCAAAGTGCCTCGAGACTTTTGCTGGCTTCGAGCGCGCCGTCTATGCCGGGCTGGATGCCAGCAGTGGGCAGAAGGCGGCATAAGGGAGCTGCCCCCACCATCCGACGACTGTCATCCCCCGCGCAGGCGGGGGATCCAGTACGCCGCGGCTTCTCAATAAACCGCGGACGTCTCGGAGTACTGGATCGCCCGGTCAAGCCGGGCGATGACAGCGGAGCATGTGGAAAGAGCTTGTCATTGCGAGCGTAGCGAAGCAATCCGGAGTCCCTCCGCGGAGACCGACTGGATTGCTTCGCTACGCTCGCAATGACGAGGTGAGAGACGAGGCTACCCCGTCAGGCCGCGCTGCCCGGCGAGCTCCTTGAGCGACACTTGCGGCCGCGCACCGATGTGCTGGATCACTTCGGCAGCCGCGAGCGCGCCGAGTTCGCCGCACTGCTTGTACGGCAGGTTGCGCGCCAGGCCATACAGGAAGCCGGCAGCGAAGAGGTCGCCGGCGCCGGTGGTGTCGACCAGCTTGGCAATGGGGAATGCAGGCGCGGCGACGGCATCTTCCGGCGAGACCACCATGCAGCCCTTTTCGCTGCGGGTAACCACGCCGAGATTGACGTCGTTGCGCAGCTGCTTCAGCGCGGTGTCGAAATCCGAGGTCGTGTAGAGCGAGTGCAGCTCGGACTCGTTGGCGAAGACGATGTCGACGGTGCCGTTGCGCATCAACGCGAGAAACTCGTCGCGGTAGCGGTCGACGCAGAACGAATCCGACAGCGTCAGCGCCACCTTGCGCTTGGCATCATGGGCGATCTTGGCCGCCTTGACGAAGGCGTCCTTGGCGTTCTTGGGGTCCCAGAGATAACCCTCGAGATAGACGATGCCGGCCGAAGCGATCTCGGCCGGGTCGATGTCGGCGGGCGACAGATCCCGCGCGGCGCCGAGATAGGTATTCATGGTGCGCTCGCCATCACCGGTCACCAGGATGTAGGAGCAGCCGGTCGCAGGGCCATCCTTCGCCGCGGGCGTGTTGAAGGCGACGCCGGCAGCGCGGATGTCGTGGACGTAGAGCTTGCCGATCTGGTCGTCCTTGACCTTGCCGACATAGGCGGCGCGCGCCCCGAGGCTGCCGATGCCGACGATGGTGTTGGCAGCCGAGCCGCCCGAAACTTCCGTCGCCGGGCCCATGTCCTTGTAGATGGCGGCGGCCCGCGCCTCGTCGATCAGGGACATGCTGCCCTTGGTCATGCCGTGCTTGCCCAAAAAGGCTTCATCGGTCTTGACCAGCACGTCGAACAGCGCGTTGCCGATGCCGAGAACGTCATATTTCACGTCAGCCATTCACCTTGATCCTGTTTGGCGGATTGCGATTACCGGAGAAATCCGCTTCCTGTCCGGTCTGAAATCTGGCTCGCGGCGTATCACGACCGGGCCTGCGCGAGCAAGCAACGAGGCGTATTTGACGCGTTTTCTTCACGCGAACCGGGACCACTTCGCTCGAAAACGCTATGGTATGAACGCGCAATGATCCGCTCCTTCCTGACCGTCTCGACGGGAACACTGGCCTCACGACTGCTGGGCTTCGCCCGCGATTCCCTGATCGCGGCACTGCTCGGCACCGGCGCCGTGGCGGACGCGTTTCTGGCGGCGTTTCAGCTCGTCAATGTGGTGCGGCGCCTGCTCAGCGAGGGGGCACTGAATGCGGCGCTGATCCCGGCATGGCTGCGCGTTCGTGACCGCGACGGCGAGGAGGCCGCAGCGGCGTTCGCGGGACGCGTGCTCGGAACGGTCAGCGCGGGTCTGATCGCGATCTCGATCGTCATTGCGCTGTCGATGCCGCTGATCGTCACGATCATCGCGCCGGGCTTCCTCGGCAGCGAAACGCTCGATCTCGCCGTCCGGAACGCGCGGCTGATGCTGCCCTATCTCGCCTTCGCAGGACCCGTCACGGTGCTGATGGGGCTGCTCAACGCGCAGGGGCGGTTTGCGCTCACGGCGTTCTCGCCGCTGCTGTTCAACATCGCCCTGATCGCCGCGATCGCGGCACTCCTGCTGTGGCACGCCGATGCAATCTTCGCCGCGTGGATACTGGCGGCCACCGTCGGCATCGCCGGCCTGCTGCAACTCCTGATGCTGCTGTCGCAGCGAAGCGCACGCCTCGCCACGCCGCTGCGTGCAGACTTCGACACGGAGATGCGTGGCTTCTTCGCCAAGGCCATTCCCGGCATGATCGCAAGCTCTGGTCCGCAATGGCTGATCGTTGCGGGCGCGATCATCGCATCCGGCACACCCTCCGCCGTGTCCTGGCTCTATTTCGCCAACCGCCTGATTGAGCTGCCGCTCGGCATTGTCGGCGTCGCCATGGGCACGGTGCTGATGCCTGAGCTGACGCGCGCGGTGGTGAGCGGCGACCGTGATGCGGTCGCGCATGCGGAATCGCGCGCGCTGGAACTTGCGACAGGGCTGGCACTGCCGGCCACGCTCGGCCTGATCGTGCTGGCCGAGCCGATCGTACGGCTGCTGTTCGAACATGGCGCCTTTGGCGCGGAGGACAGCGCGGCAACGGCGCGCGCACTGATGTGGCTGGCGCTGGGCCTGCCGGCGCACGTGCTGATCAAGGCGTTGTCCCCGGCCTTCTATGCCCGCAGCGACACGATGGCGCCGCTGCTGGCAACTGCCAAAGGGTTTGTGGTCGCGATCGCGCTCGCGGTGCTGCTCGGTCATTTTTTTGGCGCAAGCGGGATCGCCGCCGGCATCGCGGCCGGTGCCTGGAGCAGTGCGATCTCGCTGCTCCGGAAAGGCAGCAGTGAATTCGGGTTCTCGGTCGATGCCGCCGCCCGCAAGCGACTGCCGCGGATCGTGCTCGCCGCACTCGCCATGGGCGGCCTGCTGTGGCTGACCGCAGGCCTCATGCCTTCGGAGGCCCATGGGCTCATCCGCTTCATTGCGCTAGGCTCACAGATCACCGCCGGAATCGCCGTCTACGGCTTGCTCCTGCAAATCCTCCGCGTCGCGTCCTGGCGCGAGGCGGCCGGTGCCCTGAAGCGCCCCGCCCGGCCCGATCCCGGCGCCTGGGGTTAGCGAAATACCCTTGACGGGGCAGCGCCGCTGTTGGAAACGACGCCCCGTCTCTTGCAGGAAAGCTGCCATGGCATTCGTTGAACGGGTTTTTTCGGGCGTCCAGCCGACGGGCAATCTGCACCTCGGCAATTATCTCGGCGCGATCGTCAACTTCGTGAAGATGCAGGAAACCCACAACTGCATCTATTGCGTCGTCGACATGCACGCGATCACGCAGGGCGTGGACGTCTGGGGCGGCCCGGTCGAGCTCGCGCGCAACACCCGCGAGGTGACCGCCGCGTTCATCGCCAGCGGCATCGATCCGAACAAGCACATCGTGTTCAACCAGAGCCAGGTCTCGGGCCACGCCGAGCTCGCCTGGATCTTCAACTGCGTCGCCCGCATGGGTTGGCTCGGCCGTATGACCCAGTTCAAGGAGAAGGCCGGCAAGGACCGCGAGAATGCGTCCGTCGGGCTGTTCGACTATCCCGTGCTGATGGCGGCCGACATTCTGCTCTACCGCGCTACCCACGTGCCGGTCGGCGAGGACCAGAAGCAGCATCTCGAGCTATCGCGCGACATCGCGCAAAAATTCAACAACGACTTCGCTGACTCGATCCGCAGCCAGGGCGCCAATGACGGCCTGTTCTTCCCGCTGCCGGAACCCTTGATCACGGGCCCGGCGACGCGCGTGATGAGCTTGCGTGACGGCACCAAGAAGATGTCGAAGTCCGACGCGTCCGATAATTCGCGCATCAATCTGACCGACGATGCCGACACCATCGCGCAGAAGGTGCGCAAGGCCAAGACCGATCCCGAGCCGCTGCCGACCGAAGAGAAGGGCCTGGAAGCGCGCCCCGAGGCCGACAATCTCGTCGGTATCTTTGCCGCGCTCTCCGGCCGCTCCAAGGCCGACGTGCTCAGGGATTTCGGCGGCGGCCAGTTCTCCAGCTTCAAGAACGCGCTGGTGGACCTGTGCGTCACGAAGCTCGCGCCGATCGCCGGCGAGATGAAGCGCCTCGTCGCCGACCCCGGTCATATCGACACCATCCTGAACGGCGGCGCCGACCGGGCCCGCGCGATCGCCGACGAGACCATGAAGCTCTCGAAGGACATCGTCGGCTTCATCCGCCGGCGCTGATAATAAGTTCGCGAAACGCGGCCGACGCCCACGGCGCCGGCCGCTTCTCCTCTCCCCAAGCGGGACGGAGTGTGGCAGCATGTCTGCCGTGCACACGCCGGGACATGCATGACCAGCAAGCGACTTTGCTTCGAGCCGGGTCACAAGCCCAAATGCCTCGTCATCGTCGACGACACCGCCGAATGGGATCGTGCGGTCTATTATGCCAGCCGCTGGGCGATCCGCGCCGGCGGCGGCGTGGTGATGCTCCGCATCATCGAGCCCGAACAGCAGACCCAGGAATGGCTCGGGGTCGCCGACATCATGCGCGCCGAAGCGCATGAGGCGGCAGAAGCCGCGCTCGACCGCGCCGCCGGCCGCGCCAACGGCATCGCCGCGATCACGCCGGAGCGGGTCATCCGTGAAGGTGCGGCGATGGAACAGCTGCTGGCGGTGATCGACGAGGACCCCGACATCGCCATGCTGGTGCTCGCCGCGAATCCGGGCGCGGAGGGCCCGGGGCCATTGGTCTCGCTGCTCGCGCACGCGCTGGGCACGTTCCCGGTGCCGGTGACGGTCATTTCGGGCGCGCTGAGCGACCAAAGCGTGGATTCGCTGTCGTAGGCTGCTGCGCTTCACCTCGCCTCGCTTGCCGGGAGAGGGAGAAACGGGCACCTTAACCCGCTGATATAACAGGTGAACGGTCAGCTCCCCCCTTGACCGTGCGTTCGCCGTCGCCATCTGCTAGTGGATAGAGCACGCGCCGGCCTTGAACCGGCGACGTCTGGAGAAAACCATGTTCATTCAAACCGAAGCCACCCCCAATCCCGCCACGCTGAAGTTCATTCCCGGCCGCGTCGTGATCGACGGCGGCCCGATGGAATTTGCGAGCCGCGAAGCGGCCACGCGCTCGCCGCTCGCCGAAAAGCTGTTCGACGTGCCCGGCATCACCGGCGTGTTCTACGGATCGGACTTCATCACCGTGACCAAGGCGAACGGTGAATGGCAACAGCTCAAGCCCGCGATCCTCGGCGCCATCATGGAGCACTACATGTCCGGCGCGCCGCTGCTCGCCGACGGCGCGGCCGCGAGCGATGCCGATCTCGACGACGAGGACGAGTTCTTCGACGAGGCCGACGCCGAGACGGTCGACATGATCAAGGATCTGATCGAGACCCGCGTGCGCCCGGCGGTCGCCAATGACGGCGGCGACATTACCTTCCGCGGCTTCAAGGACGGTGTCGTCTATCTCAACATGAAGGGCTCCTGCTCCGGCTGCCCGTCATCGACCGCGACGCTCCAGCACGGCATCCAGAACCTGCTCAAGCATTTCGTGCCGGACGTGGTCGAAGTCCGGCCGATGTAGGCTGGGGGGCCGCAAAGGCGTGGATGGCCGGGACAAGCCCGGCCATGATGACGAGCATTCCATGACGGATGGTGCTACGATCGTTCCATGCTGATCCTCGCCATCGATACCGCGCTGGAAGCGTGCGCGGCTGCCGTGCTCGACACCGACGCCGGCCAGCTCCTTGCGCAGGAGCAGCTTCTGATGAAGCGCGGCCACGCCGAAGCGCTGATGCCGATGATCGCGCGCGTGATGCTATCAGCCAATCTCGCCTTCACCTCGCTCGATCGCATCGCGGTCACCATGGGGCCCGGAAGTTTCACCGGCCTGCGCGTCGGCATCTCGGCGGCCCGCGGCCTTGCGCTTGCCGCGAAGCGGCCCGCAGTCGGTCTGACCACCTTGTCGGCCTATGCCGCCGCCGTCGTCGGCCAGAGCGGAGCGGCGCCGGTGATCTCGGCCATCGATGCCCGGCACGATCACGTCTACTTCCAGATCGTGGCCGGCGACGGCAGCCAGCTGGTACGGCCGGGCGTCGCTCCCGTCGACGAGGCGATCGCGGCTTCGCAATTCGGCGCGCCGCATCTGGTCGGCAATGCCGCAAGGATCCTCGCCGAGCGCTGGCCGAAAGATATCCCGCAGCCGGTCGCGGTCGACGCGCAGCCCGCGCCCGACATCGGCTGGGTCGCATGGCTTGGCGCCGCGGCCGATCCCGAGACAAATCCTGCGCGGCCGTTCTATCTACGCGCGCCCGATGCAAAGCCGGCCGCACAACCGCCGCTCGCAGCGCAAGCCGCAAGCTCATGATGAGATGGGTGTCGCAATGGTGGCGCGGCGGCACGGTCGCGGTCGAGCCGGCTGTCGCGCGCGACGTCGCGCGGCTGGCGCAGCTTCACGGCGCCTGCTTCGCGCGCGGCTGGGGCGAAGCCGAGTTCGAGAGCATGCTCAGTGAGCGCAACACGCTGGTGCACCGGTTGCGCCTCGGCCGCGACACGATCGGCTTTGCGGTGTCGCGGATCGGCGCAGACGAGGCGGAAATCCTCTCGATCGCAGTCGACCAGGCCCATCGCGGCCGCGGCCTCTCCCGCACGCTGCTGATGACCCATCTCGGCCACCTGGCAGGACGCGGCGTGCGCACAATATTTCTCGAGGTCGAGGAAAATAACCAACCGGCGCGGCGGCTCTACGACCGAACCGGATTCATGGTGGTCGGACGGCGCGAACGCTATTATAAGCAGCCGAACGGGGAACAATTGAACGCACTTCTGATGCGACGTGACTTGTCGTAACATTGATGGCAGAAAGCGGCCCCGTCAGGCAGACATCATATGACTGGACTTAAACCTTCCCCCGCATCCAAGGCATCCGGCATCGAGGCGCGCTGTGCCGCCACCGGCATGCGCATGACCGAGCAGCGCCGTGTCATCGCCCGCGTGCTCGCAGAGGCGGTCGATCATCCCGATGTCGAGGAACTATACCGCCGCTGTGTCGCGGTCGACGACAAGATCTCGATCTCGACCGTGTATCGTACTGTCAAACTGTTCGAGGATGCAGGCATCATCGAGCGCCATGATTTCCGCGAAGGCCGCGCGCGCTACGAGCAGATGCGCGACAGCCATCACGACCACCTCATCAACCTGCGCGACGGCAAGGTGATCGAATTCACCTCCGAGGAGATCGAGAAGCTCCAGGCGGAGATCGCCCGCAAGCTCGGCTACAAGCTGGTCGATCACCGCCTCGAACTCTATTGCGTCCCGCTCGACGACGACAAGCCCACAAGCTAAGTGCCCATCGATCTCGTCATCTTCGATTGCGACGGCGTGCTCGTGGACAGCGAGGTGATCTCCTGTCGCGCGCACGCGGATGTGCTGTCCAGGCACGGCTATCCGATCACATCGGAGCAGGTGCTGGTCCGCTTCCTCGGCGTGTCCGAGAAAGATGCACGGCGAATGGTCGAACAGGAGATCGGCTGCAATCTTCCCGGCGATCTCGAGAGCCAGGTGAATGCAGCGACGCTGCAATTTTATGCCAGCGATCTACAGCCGATCACCCATGTGGCCGCAGCGATTGGCGCAATCGATTTGCCCAAATGCGTTGCGTCGAGCGGCACGCCGGAGAAGATCCACCACGGCCTGACTTGCGCCGGTCTCTACGATCTGCTCGCTCCGAACATCTTTTCCGCGAGCCAGGTCGCACGCGGCAAGCCCGCGCCCGATCTTTTTCTGTTCGCCGCCGCACAGATGAAAGTCGCCCCCGAGCGGTGCCTCGTGATCGAGGACAGCGTCCCAGGGGTGACCGGCGCGCATGCCGCCGGGATGACCGTGCTGGGCTTTCACGGTGGCAGCCATTGCCCGCCAGGCCACGCTGAAAGGCTGCGGGCCGCGGGGGCCGGATTGACGTTCGACGATCTGCGGCAATTGCCGGAACTGGTCCGGCGGGTCGCGGCGGACACTCTGGCGGGCTGATCCAGGGCACCTGTTCAGGGCACTTGGCGGCATCGGGGGCGCGCATGAACCCGGAATCCAGAGGTTTTGACCGGATTTCCGCACTTTCCGCTGGCGCTCGCCCCGGAATGACAGCCCAATGGGTTCCAATCGCTGGATTTTCGCCGCCCCAGCCTATATCTGAGGGCGGTTCTCCACCTCAATTTTCGAGTTCCATGACGCCGCCGCGCAAGCTGCACATCAAATCATATGGCTGCCAGATGAACGTCTACGATGCCCAGCGCATGGTGGACACGCTGGCCCCGGAAGGATTCGTGGAGACGGCCAGTGCCGAGGACGCCGACCTCGTCATCCTCAACACCTGCCATATCCGCGAGAAGGCCTCGGAAAAGGTCTATTCCGAGCTCGGCCGGCTGCGCGTCGCCAAGGACGAGGCTGCGCGCGGGGGCCGCACCATGCAGATCGCGGTCGCCGGCTGCGTGGCCCAGGCCGAGGGCGAGGAGATCGTGCGCCGTGCACCCGCCGTCGACGTCGTGGTGGGACCGCAGAGCTATCATCATTTGCCGCAGCTATTGAAGCGCGCCGGCCATGAAGGCCGTGCGATCGAGACCGAATTTCCGGCCGCGGACAAGTTCGGCTTCCTTGCCCAGCCCAGGCCCGAGGCGATCCGCGCCCGCGGCATTTCCGCTTTCGTCACGGTCCAGGAAGGCTGCGACAAGTTCTGCACCTTCTGCGTCGTGCCTTACACCCGTGGTTCGGAAGTCTCGCGGCCGGTGGCAAGGATCGTAGACGACGTGAAGCGGCTGGCCGATAACGGCGTGCGCGAGCTCACGCTGATCGGCCAGAACGTCAACGCCTATCACGGCGAGGGGCCGGACGGGAAAAGCTGGCCGCTCGGCCGATTGCTGGAGCACCTCGCGGCGCTCCCGGGCATCGCGCGGCTGCGCTATTCGACCAGCCATCCCCGCGACGTCGACGACAGTTTGATTGCAGCCCATCGCGATCTCGATGCCTTGATGCCGTTCGTGCACCTGCCGGTACAGTCGGGTTCGGACCGGATTCTGGCCGCCATGAACCGGAAACATACCGCCGATGATTATCGGCGTGTCGTCGATCGTTTCCGGTCCGCGCGCCAAGACATTGCTTTTTCATCAGATTTTATCGTCGGCTTCCCCGGCGAGAGCGAGCAAGATTTTCTCGCCACACTCGCGCTTGTCACGCAAATCGGCTACGGTGCGGCATATTCGTTCAAATACTCCGCCCGGCCGGGAACGCCGGCCGCGGACATGCAGGAGACGGTGTCCCCCTCCGAGATGGACCAGCGATTGGAGCGGCTCCAGGAACTGATCGACAGCCAGCAATCGGCCTTCAACAAGGCTGCGATTGGCTCAACGGTCGACGTGCTGTTCGAGCGTCCGGCTCGCAAGGACGGCCAGATCGTCGGCCGCACCGCATTCCTCCAGCCTGCACATGTGATGGCCTCGCCCGACATCATCGGACAAATCCTGCCGGTCCGGATCGACAGTCTCGAACGCTACAGCTTCCTCGGCGAGCTCGCCACGACGCGCGAGCCCGCTTTATCGCTCATCGCCACTGGAGCCTGAACCCTTGCCAAAAAGCGCATCGGATTCGTCTACTATCGCTTCCAGCCGCAAATTTGACCGCGACATGCAGGTTCCGCCCGAGACTCAGGTCGTCATCGACTTCGACGACAACCGCGCCGCGTCCGCGCTGGTCGGCCCTTACGGCCAGCATCTCGCGCAGATCGAGCGGCGGCTCGGCGTCGTCGTCGATTCCAAGGGCAACCACATCACCATCGGCGGCTCGCGCGACGGCTGCGATGCCGCGCGCCGCGTGCTGGAGACGCTCTACGCGCAGGCCGTGAAGGGACAGGATCTCGACCAGGGCGAGGTCGAGGGGGCGATCCGCGCCGTCATCGCGCAGGGCTCGCTGTTCGAGTTCGACGCCAAGTCGGCCAAATCCACCTTCGACAGCATCAATTTGCGCAAGCGCCCGGTGCGCGCGCGCACGGCGGCGCAGGATTCCTACATCCGCGCGCTGAAGCGCCACGAGCTGGTGTTCGGCATCGGCCCCGCCGGCACCGGCAAGACCTGGCTCGCGGTCGCGCATGCCGCGCAACTGTTCGAGCGCAAGGAAGTCGACAAGATCATCCTGTCGCGTCCGGCAGTGGAAGCCGGGGAGCGGCTCGGCTTCTTGCCGGGCGATCTGCGCGAGAAGGTCGATCCTTATCTGCGCCCGATCTACGATGCGCTCTACGATCTCATGGATGCGCGCATCGTCGAGCGCGCGCTGCAGACCGGCGAGATCGAGATCGCGCCGCTCGCCTTCATGCGCGGCCGCACGCTGACCAACGCCGCCATCATCCTGGACGAGGCGCAGAACACCACGTCGATGCAGATGAAGATGTTTTTGACCCGCCTCGGCGAGAACAGCCGCATGATCGTAACCGGCGATCCCTCGCAGATCGACTTGCCGAACGGCCAGACCTCGGGCCTCGCCGAGGCGACGCGCCTGCTGACCGGCGTCGAAGGCATTGCGCAAGTTCATTTCAAGGCCGAGGACGTGATCCGCCACGAGCTCGTGGCGCGGATCGTCTCCGCCTACGAAGGGGCGCCGCAGCGGCCGGCCGCCGGTAGATCCTGACGAGACAGCAACCGGACCATATGGGCGCGGACACGGCGCCCCTTCGTTCCGAACAAGGACAATGTCACACCCCAACCTTCCCATTACCGAGGTCCTCGTCGTCGCCGATTGCTGGCAGCGGGAGCCCGATTCCGAAGCCGTGATCCAGCGCGCCGTGGCGGCCGCCGCCGAGAATGTCGACGAAGACGTTGCCGAGGCGGAAGTGGCGGTGATGCTGACCGATGATGTCGGCATCCGCACGCTGAACAGCAACTGGCGCGGCATCGACAAGCCGACCAACGTGCTATCGTTTCCCGCACTCCAGCCGGAAGGCGGCTGGAAGCCAGGCGATGCGCCGCGCATGCTCGGCGACATCGCGATCGCCTACGAGACCATGCGGCGTGAGGCGGATGAGGAACAGAAACCGTTCGATCATCATTTGAGCCATCTCGCCGTGCACGGTTTCCTGCATCTGGTCGGCTACGACCACGAAAACGAAGACGACGCGGAGGAAATGGAAGCGCTCGAACGAGAGATCCTGGCTCATCTCGGCATTCCCGACCCCTATGCCGACCGCCCAGGGACGCATTGAGATGCCGGATTCCGACCCGATACACGACAATCCGCGCAACACGGCCAATTTGCCGGCCGTGGTGACATCAGGCGAGGTGCTGCGTCCGACCGCCGACGGCTGGCTGCTGCGCGCCATCCGGACGTTGTTCGGCTGGAAGGCGGGTTCGGTGCGCGACGACCTCCAGGTCGTGCTCGACGCCACGACGCCCGACGACACCGGCTTCTCGACCGTCGAGCGCACCATGCTGCGCAACATCCTCGGCCTGCACGAGCGTCGCATCGCCGACGTCATGGTGCATCGCGCCGACATCATCGCGGTGAAGCGCGACATCCCGCTCGGCGAGTTGATGGACCGCTTCGAGAGCGCCGGCCATTCGCGCCTCGTGGTCTACAACGAGACGCTCGACGATCCCGTCGGCATCGTCCACATCCGCGATTTGCTCGCCTTCATGACCGCGCGTGCGCGCGTGTCGGGGGTGACGAAAACCAAGCGCAGGAAACCGCTGCCGGCCGGGCTCGATCTGCGTACGGTCGATCTCGCGCTGCCGCTCGGGGAAGCGCGCATCATCCGCAAGCTGCTCTACGTGCCGCCGTCGATGCGGGCGATCGACCTGCTCGCGCAGATGCAGGCCACGCGCATTCATCTGGCGCTGGTGGTCGACGAATATGGCGGCAGCGACGGGCTGGTCTCGCTCGAGGACATCGTCGAGCAGATCGTCGGCGAGATCGACGACGAGCATGACAGCGACGAACCGCCCTCGATCGTGCGGCTGCCCGACAACGCCTTCATCGCCGACGCCCGCGCCAGCCTCGACGACGTCCGCACCGTGATCGGCGAGGATTTCGTCACCGGCGAGGCCGGCGAGGAAGTGGAGACGCTGGGCGGCTATCTCGTCAGCTTCGTCGGGCGCCTGCCGGTGCGCGGCGAAGTGATCTCGGGCCCCGGCAATTACGAGGTCGAGGTGCTCGACGCCGATCCGCGCCGCGTCAAGCGGCTGCGGATCGCGACGCGGAAGGAGCGTCCCGCGCCACGCACCCAGCGCGAGAGCCGACGCCGCGAGGCTGCGCCGGATGGCAGTCAACCGGCGGCCAGCGACACGCCCACCCCGCCGCCAAGCGACGGGACCGGCCCGCGGTGAGTCCGTTCCAGCGACTTCGCCAGATCGCGCTTGCCATCATCCTCACCTGGGGATGGAAGCGCGCGCTCGTCGCGATGGCCGCCGGGGCGTTCTCAGTGCTGGCGCTGGCACCATTCAACGCCTTCCCGGTGCTGTTCATCACTTTCCCGGTGCTGGTCTGGCTGATCGACGGCGCCGGCGCCGGACGATACGGCGGCGTCCCCGCCGCGGCGCTGACCGGCTACTGGTTCGGGCTCGGCTATTTCGTCCCCGGCCTCTACTGGATCGGCTACGCCTTCTTCGTCGACGCCGATGTGTTCGCCTGGCTGACGCCGTTCGCCGTGCTGGGCCTGCCGGCCTATCTTTCCATCTTCACGGCGATCGGCTTTGCGCTAGCCCGCCTGCTCTGGACCAAGAACGCCACGCGCGTGCTTGCGCTCGCGGCAAGCCTCACCATCACCGAATGGCTGCGCGGTCATGCGCTGACCGGCTTTCCCTGGAACGCGTTCGGTTATGCGTTGTCCGAGCCGCTGCCGCTGGCACAAACGGCGTCGCTGATCGGCCTGTGGGGCATGACGTTCCTGACGGTTGCGATCTTCGCGAGCCCTGCGACGCTGATCGACCGCACGCCCGATCGCCGCCTGGCGTGGCGCGTGCCGGCCGCAGCCGCGGCGCTCCTGCTGGTCATGAGCATCTTCGGCGCGATCCGCCTGTCGCTGCATCCGACCACGATGGTTGCGGGCACCAAGTTGCGCCTGATGCAGCCGGATCTCCAGCAAGACGCGAAATTCAACTACGCCGCCAAGGCGGAGGTGATGAAGAAATATCTGGCCTTGTCGGACCGCGCCTCCGGACCGCAATCGACCGGCGTGCGCGATGCCACCATCCTGATCTGGCCGGAATCCGCCTTTCCGTTCTTCCTGACCCGCGAAGCCGATGCGATGGCGCAAATCGCCGAGCTTCTGCCCAAGGGCACGGTGCTGATCACGGGCTCGGTCCGCGCGCCCGACCTGCCGCGGGGCACGCCGATCACGCGCGCCTATAATTCGATCTACGTGATCGACCACGACGCCAGCGTGCTCGCGGTGTACGACAAGCTGCATTTGGTGCCGTTCGGCGAATTTCTTCCCTACCAGGATCTGATGGAGAAGCTCGGTTTCGAGCAACTCACGCGAGTGCGCGGCGGCTTCATTCCCGGCAACGTGCGGCATGCGCTGCCGGTCCCCGGCGCGCCGTCCGCGCTGCCGCTGATCTGCTACGAAGCAATCTTTCCCGGCGAAGTGGCTGGACGCAATGAACGTCCGGGCTGGATCGTGAATCTCACCAATGACGGCTGGTTCGGTATCTCGACCGGCCCCTATCAGCATCTGGAGCAGGCGCGGATGCGCGCGATCGAGCTCGGATTGCCGCTGGTCCGCTCCGCCAATACCGGCATCTCCGCAGTGATCGATCCGGTGGGACGCACCGTCGCCAGCCTCGGTCTCGGGATCGAAGGCATTTTGGACGCAAACCTGCCCGCCGCGATCCCGCCGACCATCTATGCGCGGGTGGGCGATGTGCCAGCGGCCATGCTCGTCGCGCTGGCAGTGTTTCTGGCGGTCCGCCGACGTGTTGCCAAACGGCACCCCTGATCACGCCGTCGCTGCCGATGCGGCCGGAAACTTTTGACAACCGTAGTCCCACGGTTGACAGACTGCATGCGGCCTCCTCATTCTGCATCGGCTGCAAAAGACAGTGGGCATTGCTAAATTTCTCCGCAATGTTTCCCAATAACAGGGTCTGATTTTGAACGTTGCTTACACCTGAGGCATTCCTGATTGCGCCGAAGGTGATGTTTGGAGGGCTGAGGAAATGTCGAAAGCGCCCAACCCTGTTGACAAATATGTCGGCAGTCGCGTGCGGATGCGCCGCATCATGTTGGGCATGAGCCAGGAAAAGCTCGGTGAAGCTTTGGGCCTGACTTTCCAGCAGGTTCAGAAATACGAGAAGGGCACCAACCGGGTCGGCGCGAGCCGCATCCAGCAAATTTCCGAAATTCTCCAGGTGCCGGTGTCGTTCCTGTTCGAGGGCGGTCCAAGCGGCGTGCCGGGTCCGGATGGCTTCAGCGAAGGCGCATCGCCGTCTTACGTCTCGGACTTCCTCGCGACCTCCGAAGGACTCGCTTTGACCAAGGCGTTCACCCGAATCACCGATTCGAAGATGCGCCGCTCGATCGTCGATCTCGTCGAGCAGATCGCGGCCCGCGAAGGCCCCGACAAGCGCTGACGCGCGATCTCAATCCGATTTGAGACTGCGCCAAATCTGGCCTATGTCGTCATTTGCGGCCGCGCTTTGATGCGCGTCCTTCCGGATGATGCGATTCAAAGGCACAGATGCGCCCATGGCCAGCTCCAATTGGTTCGATTCCCAAACTATTCTCGATGGCATCCGCCGCTGGGTGGAGGTCGAGACGCCAACGGAAGCACCTGAACAGGTCAACAAGCTGATCTCCGTGGTCGCGGCGCAATTCCGCGACCTGCCTGTGACGCTCGAGCGCGTCGCCGGCGTCGATGGCTGCGGCGATCATCTCGTGGCGCGCTCGACCTGGGGCCAGGACCGGCCAGGCATCCTGGTGCTGAGCCACCTTGATACCGTTCATCCCATGGGATTCATCGCCCGCCTGCCGTTCAAGATCGAAGGCGACAGCGCGTTCGGTCCCGGCATCTACGACATGAAGGGCGGCGCCTACATCGCCCATCACGCCTTTCGCGCGCTTTGCGCCACGGCCGATCGCTCGCCGCTCGGCATCACCCACCTGTTCACCTCTGACGAGGAGATCGGCAGCCCCACCTCTCGCGCACTCATCGAGATGGAAGGGCGCAAGGCCAAATACGTGCTGGTGACGGAGCCGGCGCGCGACGGCGGCAAGATCGTCACCGGCCGCAAGGGCGTCGGGCGATTCGAAGTATTCATCAAGGGCGTGCCCGCACATGCCGGCACGCGACCCCAGGATGGCCGCAGCGCGATCCGCGAGCTTGCCAACGTCATCCTGGCGCTGGAAGCGATGAACGATCTGGCGCGCGGCGTCACCGTCAATGTCGGCGTGGTGCGCGGCGGCACGCGGCCCAACGTGACGCCGGAAGAAGCCCATGGCGAAATCGATCTGCGCGTGCTGAGCCTCAAGGACGCGGACGAGTTGGTCGGCAAGATCCTCGCCCTGACATCGAAGACGGATGGCGTCACCGTCAAGGTCACGGGCGGGCTCAATCGTCCGCCTTACGAGAAGAGCGATGCAGGCGCCTCGCTGTACGAACATGCGAAGACGCTTGCCACGGAGATCGGCTTCGAGCTGGTCGACACTCACACCGGCGGCGGCTCGGACGGTAATTTCACCGCCGCCCACGCCGCGACGCTCGATGGGCTCGGCGTCGACGGCAAGGGCGCGCATACCCATTATGAGCAGCTCTATGTCTCCTCGCTCGAACCGCGCGCGCGGCTGCTCCATCGCCTGTACCAGACGCTACGATGAGCGAGCGCAAATCAGACCCCGATCGCGATGACAGCGAGCGCGCCTTCTTCGGACGCCGCAAGGGCCACAAGCTGCGGCAGCACCAGGCCGAGCTGATCGATCATCTGCTGCCGCGTCTTGCGCTCGACATCGCGGGCGAAGCGCCGGCGGATGCCCGCGAGATCTTCGACCCCGCAGCCGACGATGCGCGACTCGAGATCGGCTTTGGCGGCGGCGAGCATCTTGCGGCGGAGGCACAGAACTTCTCCACGACCGGCTTCATCGGCTGCGAGCCCTACGTCAACGGCATGGCCAAGATCCTCGCGCAGATCGAGGTCGCCAACATCGGCAACATCCGTCTGTTCGCGGGCGATGCCGCCGAGCTCCTGGCCTGGCTGCCGAAGGCTTCGCTGTCGCGGATCGACCTGATCCATCCCGATCCCTGGCCGAAACGGCGGCACTGGAAGCGGCGCTTCGTCCAGGACCGAACCATCGCCGCGATGGCGCGCGTGCTGAAAGCCGGCGGTGAATTCCGTTTCATCTGCGACATCGACGATTACTGCGCCTGGACGCTGTCGCATCTGGCGCGCTCGGCGGATTTCGTCTGGCTCGCGGAGCGCGCCGATGATTTTCGCCTGCCGTGGGACGGCTATACCATGACGCGCTACGGCCGGAAGGCCACGCGCGAGGGCCGCAAGGCGGCGTATCTGCGGTTTCGACGGCTCTAGATCGTCTGCCGGTTGCGCCAGAAATTCACGACGCGCTCGGCAGTCGTCGGCATCAGGCGCGTGAAATTCGTGCGCGCCGCCTCGAGGTCGGCATCGGCCGGCGTGCGATGCGGCCCGTACCAGAGCAGGATGAGCGCGCGCACAGTCGGCCAGCCGAGATTCAGCACGCGCCCCAGAACCAGAATTGGATCGTAGCGGTCAGCCGCGATCAGGCGGTCGAGGATCGAGAGGCGGACGCCGGACATCGCCGAGAGCGAAGCGATCGCCTCCTCGTATTTGTGCGCCTTGGCGAAGCCAAGCAGCGCGCTCTCGCCAAGATGGCCCTCGCGATGCAAGGTGAGCACTGTGCGCTGTGCCCCCGAGAAATCGCGACGCGGACCCGGCGGCAGCGTGGCTTCCTCGATCGCTGCCATGGCGCGCTTGATCTCGACCTGGCGCACGGGATTGACCACGATCGAGAGGCGGCGGCGAATGACGTCGAGCGTGCCGTCGAGAAGCTGTTTGAGGTGCTCACCCGAAAGATCGTTGCGCTGGCCGATCTTGAGCGTCAGCACGCCGTCCCGGGCGGCACGCTTGATCAGCTCGGAATAGCTGCCAGGCGAGAACACCGCGCCGGCGTTGCCCGCGGCGCGACGCACCACGTCGCGATCGCCGCGCTCGACCAGCACGTCGGTGATGACAGCCGACAGCGTGGGGCGCTCGGTCATCGCCAGCAGATGGCCCTGGCCCTTCAGTCGCGCGATCTCGACGAGAGCGGCGTCGTCGAGCACGGGGGAATGGCGCAGCACGGGGCCCGCCACCATGATCTCGTTTTCGCGCGCGAGCTGGCTCACCAGATGCCGCGGCGCGTTGTTCAGCCGCGAGAAGCGTTCGGCGAGATCAACGCGCGAGGCGAGTTCGGCATGCGGGACGAGATCGATCAGCAGATTGTCGAAGAGATCGACGAGATCGGGACTGAGCTTCTCGGCATCCTGGAAGAACAATTGGGAGATGGCGCGCGCGATCTCGCCGCGACGCCGCGGGTCGCCGCGTTTGACGATATCGTCCAGTCCGGGAATGAGCGACGTGGCAACGGTCATGAAAACGCAAACTCGTACAGGGCACGCCGCGGGTGCGCCCTTGGTCCAAGCCGCCCCCCAATCAGGGAATTTAGGCCTCGGAGGTGAATGAAGCGTTGCGCGGGGCCGCAAGCCGGGCGCAAAAAGCCTCGTCTGCCTTGCGATGGGCCTTGTCCGAGAGTGCGGAAAGGGCTATATCACCGCCAATTCATCTTCTCATACGATCCGCGTAGTGAGAGTGGGCCCGAAAGGACCCGCTCTTTTTTATTACCTGAACGCGGCTTGGTGGAAGATTAGCGGCCCGGCGATCTGTCGGGAGAGTTCCGAAGCGGGCTTTGAAATTGTAACCAAGCCTTAACCATATCGAGCGCCTTGACCCCTGATATGACCGAACCGAACCCTGGTTCCACGGATGCCGAGTTGCTGGCCGAGCCGAGGCTCGTGGTTGAGCCGGGCGTGGCGGCACGGGTGTCCGCGGTCGCAGGACCGGTGCTCGAAGGCATGGGCTACCGCCTGGTGCGGATCCGAATTTCCGGAGAATCTGGCTGTACCGTGCAGGTCATGGCGGAGCGGCCGGACGGCTCGATGCAGATCGAGGATTGCGAGGCAATCTCGCGGGCGCTGTCGCCCGTGCTCGACGTCGCCGACCCCGTCGATCGCGCCTATCGGCTGGAAGTCTCCTCGCCGGGAATCGACCGCCCGCTGGTGCGCCGCTCCGATTTCGAGCGTTATGCCGGGCATCTGGTGAAGGTCGAAATGGCGGTCGCCCATGAGGGGCGGAAGCGGTTCCGCGGCACGATTGGTCCTGTCGAAGGCGATCGCGTGCATCTGCATCGCGACGACGTCAAGGCGGGCGAGGCTTCCGACGTTCTCCTGACGATGGAGGATATCGCCGAGGCACGGCTGGTGCTGACCGACGAGCTGATCGCGGAATCCATGCGCCGCGGCAAGGCCCAGGCACGCGAGATGCGGCGCAATCTCGGCCTTGAGCCGCCGGCCGCACCGCACGCCGGCATCAGCGAAAAAACGACCAAGAATACCAAGCCGACAAAGAAGCCGGCGCCGACCACTACGAAGAAGCCGGCCCCGACCAATACCAAGAAACATCGCCTGGCCGCCGAACGCGCGCGACGGGGCGAGATCGAGCCTGACGAAGGAGACTAGCCATGGCAGTCAGCGCCAATCGACTTGAATTGCTCCAGATCGCCGACGCCGTTGCGCGCGAGAAATCGATCGACCGCGGCATCGTCATCGCGGCGATGGAGGACGCCATCGCCAAGGCGGCACGGGCTCGTTACGGCAGCGAGACTGACGTTCACGCCGAGATCGACCCGAAGAAGGGCGAGCTGCGGCTGTCGCGCCACATGCTGGTCGTCGAGACGGTCGAAAACCATTCCAACCAGATCTCGCTGGTGGATGCACAGCGCGCCAATCCCGGTGCCCAGGTCGGCGACACCATCGCCGACACCCTGCCGCCGCTGGAATATGGCCGCATCGCCGCGCAGTCTGCCAAGCAGGTGATCGTGCAGAAAGTGCGCGAAGCCGAGCGCGACCGGCAATATCAGGAATTCAAGGACCGCATCGGCGACATCGTCAACGGCGTTGTCAAGCGCGTCGAATATGGCAGCGTGATCGTCGATCTCGGCCGCGGCGAGGCCATCATCCGCCGCGACGAGATGCTGCCGCGCGAAGTGTTCCGCAACGGCGACCGCGTCCGCGCCTATATCTTCGACGTCCGCCGCGAGACCCGCGGCCCGCAGATCTTCCTCTCCCGCACCCATCCGCAGTTCATGGCAAAACTGTTCGCGCAGGAAGTGCCTGAGATCTATGACGGCATCGTCGAGATCAAGGCGGTCGCCCGCGATCCCGGCTCGCGCGCGAAAATCGGCGTGATTTCCCGCGATTCCTCGGTCGATCCGGTCGGCGCCTGCGTCGGTATGCGCGGTTCGCGCGTGCAGGCGGTGGTGAACGAATTGCAGGGCGAGAAGATCGACATCATCCCCTGGTCGCCCGACATCGCGACCTTCGTGGTCAACGCGCTGGCGCCGGCCGAAGTCTCCAAGGTCGTCATCGACGAAGACCGCGAGCGCATCGAGGTCGTCGTGCCCGACACCAACAACCAGCTCTCGCTGGCGATCGGCCGCCGCGGCCAGAACGTGCGTCTGGCCTCGCAGCTCACCGGCTGGGATATCGACATCCTGACCGAGCAGGAGGAATCGGAGCGCCGCCAGGCTGACTTCGAGAACTCCACCCGCGTCTTCATGGAATCGCTCAATGTCGACGAGGTGGTGGGCCAATTGCTGGCGTCCGAAGGCTTCACCTCGGTCGAGGAACTCGCGATGGTGGACGTCAAGGAACTCGCCGGCATCGAGGGTTTCGACGAAGAGACCGCGCAGGAGCTCCAGAACCGCGCTCGTGAATATCTCGAACAGCTGGAAGCCGAGCTTGAGGCCAAGCGCAAGGAACTCGGGGTCGAGGACGCCGTCAAGGACGTGCCCGGCGTCACATCGAAGATGCTGGTGAAATTCGGCGAGAACGACATCAAGACGGTCGACGACCTCGCCGGCTGCGCCACTGACGATCTGGTCGGCTGGACCGAGCGCAAGGAAGGCGGCGAGCAGACCAAATATCCGGGCGCGCTCGACGGCCTCGATATCTCCCGTGACGATGCTGAAGCGATGATCATGCAGGCCCGCGTCAAGGCCGGCTGGATCACCGAGGCCGATCTCGCCAAGCCGGCGGAAGAGGCCGAGGCGACCGAAGATCAGCCGGCTTAGGGCGAAGGAGGATGTCACCCGGATGCTCGCCGATACTGACCCCGAACTCGACCATGGACCGCGGACCGAAAGGTCCGCGACTATGCGGATGTGCGCGGTCAGCCGCGAGGTCCGGCCGATCGACGAACTGATCCGCTTCGTCGTCTCGCCGCAAGGGCACATAGTTCCCGATCTCAAGCGCAAGCTGCCCGGACGCGGAATGTGGATATCAGCCTCGCGAGAGGCGGTTGCGGAAGCCGTGCGGCGTCACCATTTTACCAAAGCCTTCAAGCGCGAGCTGCGCATCCCTCAGACGCTTCCCGCCGACATCGAGGCGCTCCTGGTTCGGGGCGTGACGGAAGCCCTTGGGATTGCCGCCAAGGCGGGCCAGATCGTGGCCGGCTTCGGCAAGGTCGAAAGCGCGCTTCGGGGAGGTACGGTCGAGGTCCTGATCCACGCCAGCGACGGGGCCCCGGACGGAATCCGCAAATTGGACATGCTGGCGCGTCAAAATGACGGAAATCGCGGCGCCAAGCCGCAGATTCCCGTCGTTATCGCACTGAAATCAATAGAATTGGATTTGGCACTTACCCGGTCAAATGTGATACATGCTGCCCTGCTCGCGGGCCCGGCGAGCAAGTCATTCCTGTCACGTAGCCAGATGCTGGTCCGATACCGGATGGCGGACGATGACAAGACTGCCGAAAAGCCCGGCCAGGATTTCTGAGAGACAACGACGACCCAACAGGACGGTGCGGCAACGCACAATGCTAACAGATCAGGATTAGGACTGCTGAATGGTTGATACCAAGACCCCTGGCGACAAGAAGCTGAGCGTTCCGAGCAAGACGCTATCGCTCAAGCCGCGCGTCGAAACGGGCACCGTGCGCCAGAGCTTCAGCCATGGCCGTAGCAAGCAGGTCGTGGTCGAGAAGCGTGGCAAGCGCCGCACCGACGGCAGCCCCGAGCCACAGGCTGCCGAGGTGGCGAAGCCCGCGCCGGCCGCCGCGCCCAAGCCTGCTCCGGCACGCCCGGCGCCGCCGCGCAACGCCGGCTCCGGCGTGGTGCTGCGCACGCTGACCGAGGACGAGCGTTCCGCCCGCGCCAGCGCGCTGGCCGATGCCAAGGTGCGCGAAGTCGAAGAGCGCCGCCACGCCGAGGAAGAGGCCCAGCGCCGCGCTGTCCGCGAAAACGCCGAGCGCGCTGATCGCGAGGCCGCCGAAGCCCGCCGCAAGGCCGAGGATGAACGTCACCGCCACGAAGAGGAAGCCAAGCGGAAGGCCGAAACCGAGGCCAAGAAGCGTTTTGGCGAGGGTGAGCAGCCGCAATCTGCGGCGCGCCCCGCAACGGCGACCTCGGCCGCTCCTGCACCGCGGCCCGGAGCGCCCGCGGCGCGGCCCGGGACGACCACCACCACGGCACGCCCGGGAACAACGACGGCGCGGCCCGGAACGACCACGCGGCCGGGAGGCCCGGTGGGTCGCGGCCCCGCTGTCGCAGCCGGACCGGACGAGGACGAGGGTCCGCGCCAGATCCGTCGCGGTCCCGGCGGCGCTGCGCGGCCCGTGATAGCCCCCAAGCCCACCCACAAGCCCGGCCCGCAGAAGGAGCGCGGCCGCCTGACCGTCGTCACCGCCTTCAATGCCGACGACGTGCGCGAGCGCTCGATCGCCTCGTTCCGCCGCCGCACCCAGCGCCTGAAGGGCCATGCCGCGAACGAGCCGAAGGAAAAGCTCATCCGCGAGGTGATCATTCCGGAAGCGATCACGATCCAGGAACTCGCCAACCGCATGGCCGAGCGCGCGGTCGACGTCATCCGCATGCTGATGAAGCAGGGCGCGATGCACAAGATCACCGACGTGATCGACGCCGACACCGCGCAGCTGATCGCCGAAGAGCTGGGTCACACCGTCAAGCGCGTTGCCGCGTCCGACGTTGAAGAAGGCCTGTTCGACGCCATCGACGATTCCACCGACACCGAGCCGCGCTCGCCGGTGGTGACCGTGATGGGTCACGTCGACCACGGCAAGACCTCGCTGCTCGACGCGCTCCGTCATGCCAACGTTGTCTCCGGCGAGGCCGGCGGCATCACCCAGCATATCGGCGCCTATCAGGTGCTGTCGCCCGAAAGCGGCAAGAAGATCACCTTCATCGACACGCCCGGCCACGCCGCGTTCACCGCGATGCGCGCCCGCGGCGCCAAGGTAACCGACATCGTCGTGCTGGTGGTTGCTGCCGATGACGGCGTGATGCCGCAGACGATCGAAGCCATCAACCACGCCAAGGCGGCCCGCGTGCCGATCATTGTTGCCATCAACAAGATCGACAAGCCCGACGCCAAGCCCGAACGCGTGCGCACCGAGCTGCTCCAGCATGAGGTGCAGGTGGAATCCTTCGGCGGCGAAGTCGTCGACGTCGAAGTGTCCGCGAAGAACAAGACCAATCTCGACAAGCTGCTCGAGATGATCGCGCTCCAGGCCGACATCCTCGACCTCAAGACCAATTCGGATCGCCCGGCCGAAGGCACCGTGATCGAAGCCAAGCTCGATCGCGGCCGTGGTCCGGTCGCGACCGTGCTGGTCCAGCGCGGCACGCTTCGTGTCGGTGACATCATCGTCGCCGGTGCCGAAATGGGCCGCGTCCGCGCGCTGATCTCGGATCAGGGCGAGACGGTGCCGGAGGCAGGTCCTTCGGTGCCGGTCGAGGTGCTCGGCTTCAACGGTCCGCCGGAAGCAGGCGATCGTCTCGCCGTGGTCGAGAACGAAGCCCGCGCCCGCCAGGTCACCAGCTACCGCGCGCACCAGAAGCGCGAGAACGCGGCAGCCTCGATCTCCGGCATGCGCGGCTCGCTCGAGCAGATGATGTCGCAGTTGAAGACGGCGGGCCGCAAGGAATTCCCGCTGATCATCAAGGCCGACGTGCAGGGCTCGCTGGAAGCGATCCTCGGCTCGCTGGAGAAGCTCGGCACCGACGAAGTCGCCGCGCGCATCCTGCATGCCGGTGTCGGCGGCATCTCGGAATCGGACGTGACGCTCGCGGAAGGCTTCAGCGCCGCGATCATCGGCTTCTCGGTTCGTGCGAACAAGGAGGCCGCCGCGGCCGCCAAGCGCAACGGCATCGAGATCCGCTATTACAACATCATCTACGACCTCGTGGACGACGTGAAGAAGGCCATGAGCGGCCTGCTCGCGCCGACCTTGCGCGAAACCATGCTCGGCAACGCCGCGATCCTGGAGATCTTCAACATCTCCAAGGTCGGCAAGGTCGCCGGCTGCCGCGTCACCGACGGCACCGTGGAACGCGGCGCCAACGTGCGCCTGATCCGCGACAACGTCGTCGTGCACGAAGGCAAGCTGTCGACGCTGAAGCGCTTCAAGGACGAAGTGAAGGAAGTCCAGTCCGGTCAGGAATGCGGCATGGCCTTCGAGAACTACCACGACATGCGCGCCGGTGACGTGATCGAGTGTTACCGCGTGGAGACGATCCAGCGCTCCCTGTAAGTCCAAATCTTACCGAAGCGCCTGGATCTTTTTGAACTGAATTGCGGGAGTGCGATGGCCGGATTTTTTCCGGCCATCCACCCCTCTTCGTTTCAACAGGACAAATGACAATGCTCGTGCCCCAAACACGGGCATGACGAGGTGATTTTCAGACCATGCCCAGCCATCATCAGAAAAAGAGTTCCGCACCCGGCGGCTCGCAACGCCAGTTGCGCGTCGGCGAGCAGGTTCGCCATGCGATGGCCGAGATTCTGGCGCAAGGCAATGTGCATGATGCGGACCTCGAAGGTCACATCATCACCGTGCCGGAGGTACGGATGTCGCCCGACCTGAAGCTCGCGACAGTTTATGTGATGCCGCTCGGTGGCCGCGACACCGCGATCATCATCGCTGCGCTCGAACGCAACAAGAAATTCCTGCGCGGCGAAGTCGCGCGGCGCGTTAACCTGAAATTTGCACCTGACCTTCGCTTCCGCGTCGACGAACGATTCGACGAAGCGGAACGGATCGAGAAGCTTTTGCGAACACCGGCGGTGCAGAAGGACCTGGAACAGAATCCGGACTCGGATCGGGAAGAAGAACAATGACGATGGACCCGGCTCACGGCACGATCGGCGGCAAAGAGGCCGATCAGCGCGACGTGCAGAAAAATAATTTTGCGGACATCAGCGGCAATTCTCAGCCGCATCACGAGCCGCGCCGCGTCAACAACGATCCGCGCGCCAGCAAGCAGAAGGGCAACCAGCCGCGCCGCGACCGCCGCGACGTCCATGGCTGGGTCGTGCTCGACAAGCCGATCGGCATGACCTCGACGCAGGCCGTTGCCGTGCTCAAGCGCCTGTTCAACGCCAAACGCGCCGGTCATGCCGGCACGCTCGATCCGCTCGCCTCCGGCGGCCTGCCGATCGCGCTCGGCGAGGCCACCAAGACCGTCCCCTTCGTCATGGACGGCCGCAAACGCTACCAGTTCACGGTGTGCTGGGGCGAGGAGCGCGACACCGACGACATCGAGGGCCGGGCGACCGCAACCTCCGACCAGCGCCCGACCCGGGAGGCCATCGAGGCCCTGCTGCCCCGTTTCACGGGGGTGATCGAGCAGATCCCGCCGCGCTATTCCGCGATCAAGGTGCAGGGCGAGCGCGCCTACGACCTCGCCCGCGACGGCGAGATCGTGGAGTTGGCTCCGCGGCCGGTCGAGATTCACCGTTTAAACCTTGTAGATCAACCAGATAGCGACCGGGCCGTGTTCGAGGCCGAGTGCGGCAAGGGCACCTATGTCCGCGCGCTGGCCCGCGATATGGGCCGGATTCTCGGCACTTACGGCCACATCTGCGCGCTGCGGCGGACCCTGGTCGGCCCATTTGGCGAGAACGACATGATTCCGCTGGATCAGTTGGAGGCTTTGTGCGATAGAGCCGCGTCCGGCGAGGGGAGCCTCGCCGACGCGCTGATGCCCGTTGAGACCGCGCTGGACGACATCCCGGCACTGGCCGTCACTCGGGCTGATGCGGCAAGGCTCCATCGGGGCCAGGCCGTTTTGTTGCGCGGACGGGATGCGCCCACTTCTAGCGGCACAGTCTATGTCACGGTGGCAGGCCGGCTTCTCGCGCTTGCCGAAGTCGGCAATGGCGAAATCATCCCCAAGCGTGTGTTCAACCTGACCGGCCTGACTGCCAGCGCCGTTCGCAACGAGAGAAATTGACGATGTCGATTGCCGCAGAACGCAAAGCGGAAGTCATCAAGACGAATGCCAACAAAGCCGGCGACACCGGTTCGCCGGAGGTTCAGGTCGCGATCCTGTCGGAACGCATCGCCAACCTCACGAGCCATTTCAAGACCCACGTGAAGGACAACCATTCGCGTCGCGGCCTCTTGAAGCTGGTCTCGACCCGCCGCTCGCTCCTCGACTATGTGAAGAAGAAGGACGAGGCGCGCTACAAGGCGCTGCTCGAGAAGCACAACATTCGTCGTTAAGAGTTCTTGCGCGCGCCCAACGGCGCGCGTTTTCGCGCGTGGTTTCGAACGAAAGCGTTTGTTTAAAGGTTTTTGATCGAGGCTGCGTGCGCGTCGGGTGCGGGCCGTTGACGGCGAGCATCCGGGGCATGATGGGCGAAGACCGAAGGTTCGGTGTTCGCGTTCGTGCCGACTGACAGTCCAGCAGCAATCCGGCGGCTGGGCACAACGGGCAAGGCGCCCGTATGACCCGAAAGGATGGACGCCATCCGAAATCCAAAAACCATGGCAGGATCGCAGGACGCTGATCGCCCGCTTCGATCAACGTCCCGCAATCTTGCGCATGGTTTTTGTTTTTCGACCCGTCCTTCTTTCGAGAACCCATGAAAGAAGACATCTATGTTCAATAAGCATTCGGTCGAGATCGACTGGGGCGGACGCCCTCTCAAGCTTGAAACCGGCAAGATCGCCCGCCAGGCCGACGGCGCCGTCGTCGCGACCTATGGTGAGACCGTGGTGCTCGCCACCGTCGTCGCGGCAAAGACGCCGCGCGAAGGCGTCGACTTCCTGCCGCTGACCGTCGACTACCAGGAGAAGACCTACGCAGCCGGCCGCATTCCCGGCGGCTACTTCAAGCGCGAGGGCCGTCCGACCGAGAAGGAGACGCTGGTCTCCCGCCTGATCGACCGCCCGATCCGTCCGCTGTTCGTCGATGGCTGGCGCAACGAGACCCAGGTGATCGTCACCGTGCTCTCGCACGACATGGAGAACGATCCCGACATCGTGGCGCTGGTGGCCTCATCGGCGGCGCTGACCCTGTCGGGCGCTCCGTTCAAGGGCCCGATCGGCGCCGCGCGCGTCGGCTTCGCCAACGACGAGTTCATCCTCAACCCGACGCTCGACGAGATGGTCGACACCCAGCTCGACCTCGTCGTCGCCGGCACTGCCGACGCCGTGCTGATGGTGGAATCGGAAGCCAAGGAGCTGAACGAAGACATCATGCTCGGTGCGGTGATGTTCGGTCACCGCCACTTCCAGCCGGTGATCAACGCGATCATCGAGCTCGCCGAGAAGGCCGCGAAGGAGCCGCGCGAGGTCACCACGATCGACAATTCGGCGCTCGAAAAGGAAATGCTCGGCATGGTCGAGCAGGAACTGCGCGCCGCCTACGCCATTCCGGTCAAGCAGGACCGCTACGCCGCGGTCGGCAAGGTCAAGGAAAAGGTGATCGCCCACTATTTCCCTGAAGGGCAGGAGCCGAAATACGACAAGCTGCGCATCGGCGGCGTGTTCAAGGAGCTCGAAGCCAAGATCGTTCGCTGGAACATCCTCGACACCGGCAAGCGCATCGACGGTCGCGACAGCAAGACCGTGCGCAAGATCATCGCCGAAGTCGGCGTGCTGCCCCGTGCCCACGGCTCGGCGCTGTTCACCCGCGGCGAGACCCAGGCGCTGGTCGTGACCACGCTCGGCACCGGCGAGGACGAGCAGTACATCGACGCGCTGTCGGGAACGTACAAAGAGACGTTCCTGCTGCACTACAACTTCCCTCCCTACTCGGTCGGTGAAACCGGTCGCCTCGGCGGCACCAAGCGCCGCGAGATCGGCCACGGCAAGCTTGCCTGGCGCGCGATCCACCCGGTGCTGCCGCCGCACCATGAGTTCCCCTACACCACCCGCGTGGTGTCGGAGATCACCGAATCCAACGGCTCCTCGTCGATGGCATCGGTCTGCGGCGCTTCGCTCGCGCTGATGGACGCCGGCGTGCCGTTGAAGCGGCCGACCGCGGGCATCGCGATGGGCCTGATCCTCGAAGACAAGCGCTTCGCGGTTCTCTCGGACATCCTCGGTGATGAGGACCATCTCGGCGACATGGACTTCAAGGTCGCCGGCACCGAGCAGGGCATCACCTCGCTCCAGATGGACATCAAGATCGAAGGCATCACCGAAGAGATCATGAAGGTCGCACTCGGTCAGGCCAAGGATGGGCGTATCCACATCCTCGGCGAGATGTCCAAGGCGCTCACCAACGCCCGTGCCGAGCTCGGCGAATATGCGCCGCGCATCGAGACCTTCAAGATTGCCACCGACAAGATCCGCGAAGTGATCGGCACCGGAGGCAAGGTGATCCGCGAGATCGTCGAGAAGACCGGCGCCAAGGTCAACATCGAGGACGACGGCACCGTGAAGGTCGCCTCCAGCGACGGCGAGGCGATGAAGGCCGCCATCAAGTGGATCAAGTCGATCGCCTCCGATCCGGAAGTCGGCCAGATCTATGACGGCACCGTCGTCAAGGTGATGGAGTTCGGCGCCTTCGTGAACTTCTTCGGCTCCAAGGACGGCCTCGTCCACATCAGCCAGCTCGCCTCGGCGCGCGTGCAGAAGACCTCCGACGTCGTCAAGGAAGGCGACAAGGTCAAGGTCAAGCTGCTCGGCTTCGACGACCGCGGCAAGACCCGCCTGTCGATGAAGGTGGTCGACCAGACCACCGGCGAAGACCTCGAAGGCAAGGGCGGCGAGGGCGAGAAGGCCCCGCGCGAAGCAGCCGGCGAGTAAATCGCTCCGCTAGAGCATTATCGGTTCTGATTGAATCAGAACCGAAGCTCTAGATTCTTGTTTTGACGCGTTTTCTTCACGCGAACCGGTATCCACTTCGCTCGAAAACGCTCTACATCAGAAACACGAAGGGCGGCCTCGCGGCCGCCCTTTTTGTTTGTCGCTTGCTGAGCTTTGGGATCAAGCCGCGAGGTCGAACCGGTCGAGGTTCATCACCTTGGTCCAGGCCTTGGCGAAGTCCTTTACGAACTGCTCCTTGGAATCCGACGTGGCATAGACCTCGGCGTAGGCGCGAAGCTGCGAGTGCGCGCCGAAGATCAGGTCGACGCGCGTGCCGGTCCACCTGACCGCATTGGTCTTGCGATCGCGGGCCTCATAGGTGCCGTCAGTGCCGGCCGGCGTCCACTGCGTGCTCATGTCGAGCAGGTTGACGAAGAAGTCATTGCTCAGCGTTCCCACCTTCGCGGTGAGGACACCGTTCTTCGAACCGTTCGCATTGGCACCGAGCACACGCAGGCCGCCGACGAGCACGGTCAGCTCGGGACCGGAGAGCTTCAACAGCTGCGCGCGATCGACGAGCGCCTCTTCGGGCATCATGAACTGTTGCCGCTTGCCGGTGTAATTGCGGAAGCCGTCGACCCGCGGCTCCAGCGGAGCGAAGGAGGCAGCGTCGGTCTGCTCCTGCGAGGCGTCCATCCGGCCCGGCGTGAAGGCGACCTTGACGTCGACGCCGGCATCCTTCGCGGCCTTCTCGACCGCGGCAGTGCCGCCGAGCACGATGAGGTCCGCCAGCGAGACCTTCTTCGCACCGGATGACGCGTTGAAGTCCTTCTGGATCGCTTCGAGCTTGCCCAGGACCTTCGAGAGCTGAGCCGGCTCGTTCACCTCCCAGTCCTTCTGCGGGGCGAGGCGGATGCGCGCGCCGTTGGCGCCGCCGCGCTTGTCCGAGCCGCGGAACGTCGAGGCCGACGCCCAGGCGGTCGAGACCAGCTCCGACACCGACAGACCCGAGGCCAGGATCTTGGTCTTCAGCGCAGCGATGTCCTGATCGCTGGCCAATTCGTGATTCACGGCCGGAATCGGATCCTGCCAGATCAGCGTCTCCTTCGGCACCAGCGGGCCGAGATAGCGCTGGATCGGGCCCATGTCGCGATGGGTGAGCTTGAACCAGGCGCGGGCGAAGGCGTCCGCGAACTGATCCGGGTTCTCGAGGAAGCGACGCGAGATCTTCTCGTAGGCCGGATCGAGGCGCAGCGAGAGGTCGGTCGTCAGCATGGTCGGCCGATGCTTCTTCGACTTGTCGAAGGCATCAGGAATGATCGCCTCGGCGCCCTTGGCCGTCCATTGGTTCGCACCGCCTGGGCTCTTCGTCAGCTCCCATTCGTACTTGAACAGGTTCTCGAAGAAGTTGTTGCTCCACTTGGTCGGCGTCGTCGTCCATGTCACCTCGAGACCGCTGGTGATGGAATCGCCCGCCAGGCCCGAAGCGTGCTTGCTCTTCCAGCCGAGGCCCTGGTCCTCGAGCGCACCCGCTTCCGGCTCCGGTCCGACCAGCGACGGATCGCCAGCACCATGGGTCTTGCCGAAGGTGTGGCCGCCGGCGATCAGCGCGACGGTTTCCTCGTCGTTCATCGCCATGCGGAAGAAGGTCTCGCGGATGTCCTTGGCCGCGGCGATCGGATCCGGCTTGCCGTTCGGGCCTTCCGGATTGACGTAGATGAGGCCCATCTGCACCGCGCCGAGCGGCTCGGCGAGCTGGCGTTCGCCGCTGTAGCGCTCATCGCCCAGCCAGGTGCCTTCGGGACCCCAATACAGCTCTTCCGGCTCCCACACGTCGGCGCGGCCACCGGCGAAACCGAAGGTCTTGAAGCCCATCGACTCCAGCGCGACGTTGCCGGCGAGCACCATCAAATCGGCCCAGGAAAGCTTGCGGCCGTATTTCTGCTTGATCGGCCAGAGCAGACGGCGCGCCTTGTCGAGATTGGCGTTATCGGGCCAGCTGTTGAGCGGCGCGAAACGTTGTTGACCGGCGCCGGCGCCACCGCGGCCGTCGGCGATGCGGTAGGTGCCCGCGCTGTGCCAGGCCATGCGGATCATGAGGCCGCCATAGTGACCGAAGTCGGCAGGCCACCATTCCTGCGATTCCGTCATCAAAGCGGTCAGATCCTTGATGACCGCGTTCAGGTCGAGTGTCTTGAATTCCTTGGCGTAGTCGAACTCCTTGCCCATCGGGTCGGACAGGCCGGAATTCTTGTGCAGCATCTCGATGCTGAGCTGAGTTGGCCACCAATCGCGGTTCGCCGGCACGCGTTTTCCACCCGAAAACGGGCACTTCGAAGTGTCGTCCATGAATACCTCCTCTGGTGGCGTCGAACTCGCGCCTTTGACCAGGTAGAAGTACTCTAAGCTTCGCGTTCGATCAGGGGAAGTTGACTTTAATGATCGCTGCGATAAGATTTTCTGATGATAAACCTGACGCTGCGCCAGCTCCGGTATTTCGACGCCCTGGCGCGCCACAGTCATTTCGGCCGCGCGGCTGAGTCCTGTTCCATCTCGCAACCGGCCTTGTCGATGCAGATCAAGGAGTTGGAGGAGGCGCTCGGCGGTCTGCTGCTGGAGCGCAGCGCCCGGCAGGTGGCGCTGACCCGATTTGGCGAGGAGCTCGCGCAGCGCGTCCGCGACATTTTACGCTCGGTCGACGAGCTCGGCGATTTCGCCCGCGCCTCGCAGGACCGGTTCTCCGGACGGCTGCGCATCGGCATGATCCCGACGATCGCGCCTTATCTTCTGCCCACGATCACCAAGAATCTCACGCGCATGCATCCGGAACTCGACATCCGCGTGCGCGAGACGATGACGCCGCGGCTGATCCAGGAACTGGTGGAAGGCAGGCTTGATACCGCCATCGTTGCGTTGCCGGTGTCCGAGCCTTCGCTCACCGAAGTCGCCCTGTTCGAGGAAAAATTCCTGCTGGTGCGGCCGGCCGCGGATGAGGGGACACCGGCACCATCGCGGGAGATGATGCGCGAGATGCGGCTGTTGCTGCTCGAAGAGGGGCACTGCTTCCGCGATCAGGCGCTGTCGTTCTGCAACATGCAATCGGCGCCGCCGCGCGAGATGCTGGATGCCAATTCGCTGTCGACGCTGGTCCAGATGGTCAGCGCCGGCATCGGCGTCACCTTGATCCCGGAGATGGCCGTGCCGGTGGAGACGCGATCGGCCTCGGTCTCGCTCGCGCGCTTCCGCGACCCGGAGCCCTCGCGCACCATCGGCATGGTCTGGCGCAAGACCAGCCCGCTGGCGCGGCAGCTCCTGCAGATTTCCGAGGTGGTGTGCCTGTCGGCAGGCAAGGTGCGCGCACGGCCATCCGTGCGCAGCCAGCGGACCTGAGGCCTCGATGTCCCATCCCATCATCCGCCCGGCCCGCGCCGACGAATACGACGAGATCGGCCGTGTCTGGATGGAGAGCTGGGTCTCGACCGGGCTCGGCGAGACGAGCGACTTCCTGCTGGCAAACCTGCGTGCACGCATCCGGCGCGAGATCGAGGACGGCTGGAGCCTGTTCGTCGCCGACGACAACGGCACGATCGCCGCGATGCTGGCGCTGCATCTGCCAAAACTCTATCTCGACATGCTGTTCGTTGCGCCGGCCTATCAGGGGCAATCGCTCGGCCGCCAATTGCTCGTCTTCACGCGCACGCAACTGCCTGACGAGATGTACCTGCGCTGCATCCGCGAGAACGAAAAAGCCTGGCGCTGGTACGAGCGCGAGGGCTTTGTGTTCGAGAAGCAAGAGATCGAGCCGTCGAACGGGTTCGCGATGAAATATTATCGGTGGAAGCGATAACCGCCCACCGAATAAACAGCGGTCTCCGGCTGCAGCTTGCGGTTGTCACGATCCCACCCTAGTGTGGCGTATCCGCCGTCCTCCTGCCTCTGATCTCCCGAAAGCCATGTTTCGAATTGCTGTCTTTGCCGTTGCCCTGCTGTCCCTTTTGGCTCCGGCAGCTGCGCAAACTCCTCCCGCAACCACTGCATCTCCCGCTCAGGCCGCAACGCCGGCAAAACCAGCAGCTAAGAAGGCGGCGAAGGCCAAACCTGTTGCGAAGCAGCCAGTCGTGGTGGAGAGCGGCCCCTGCCGGCTTGGTGTGATCTCGGTGATCGGAGACCACTACTCCATACAGAAATTTGGCCTCACGATCTTCGAGAATGAGGTGAGCGAGGTCCCAATCGACTGGGGCCTCGATGATCTCGTGTTTGCGCGGGTGCGCGCGGCAACGAGCAACGATCCCGCGGTGCGCAGGATCGCCTCTCCCAAGGGCGTCTTCGAGCCCTTCTACAATCCGAAAACGATCCTCATCCGGGATCCCGGAGAGCGTCTGCCGGTGATCGTGCGGAGCTTTACCGCGAATGCGAATTGCGATCGCTATCTCGTCGCAACTACGTTCAAGGCGGAGTTGCCGAACTCGCACATGACGCTGAACGGCATCGGCACCTACAATCAGGGTCTCGGCGGCCTCCTTCGGCACTCGCACCTTTTCGCCAACATTGCGATCACGCTGATCGACGGCCGAAGCTACGAGGAGATCAAGCGCCCCTTTGTGAATTTCGGCGCGAACTTCGCCGCAAGTATGCGATTGACCGAAGACCCGCTCACCAAGCTCGACAACTCGATGTTCCCCGACCCGCCCGCGGCAGCTTCGGCCAACGCGGCGCTGCGCGAGAGGACACGAACACTCGTCGTAGACAGGCTCGACCGGGGCCTCCCCGGCTATCTCAAGGAAGACTGAGCCGGAGCATTCTGTACCCAGGCGTAGTGCGTTGCGAATGCGCGGCAAACGCGCCATGAATTGCGCGCCGTTCGGCTCCCACCGATGAAAGGTCCGCTTGCCATGATCAAGCTCTATTGGTCGCCCCGTTCGCGCTCGTTCACGACGCTCTGGCTGATGGAAGAGAGCGGCCTGCCCTATGAGCGCGTGCTGACCGACATCTCGACCGGCGCGCAGAAGGCGCCGGATTTCCTCAAGGTCAATCCGATGGGCAAAGTGCCGGCACTCAGCGACGGCGATGCTGCGCTCGGCGAGGCCGCGGCGATCTGCGCCTACATCGCCGACCGCTACCCGAGACCAAGCTTGCGCCAGACGTGACCGATTCCCGCCGCGCTCGCTATCTACAATGGCTGTTCTTCTCACCGGGCTGCATCGAGCCCGCCATCATCCAGATCTTCACCAAGATCGAGATCCCGACCTCGACGGCCGCCTGGGGCAGCGCGACGCAGGTCTTCGACGTGCTGGAAGCCGCGCTCGCGAAGGGACCGTGGATTCTCGGCGAGGAATTTTCGGCCGCCGATATCACGATCGGATCGGGCCTGAACTTTGCGGTGCGCCTGTTCAAGATGGTGCCGTCGCGCCCGGCCTTCGACGCCTATCTCGCGCGTTGCATGGCGCAGCCGGCGTTCCAGCGCGCGGAGAAGATCGCGGCCGGTTAGCCTTCCGTCTTCAAATCGTCCGGCTTCGGCATCAGGACGATGTTGTAGCCGGAATCGACATAGTGGATCTCGCCGGTCACGCCGCCGGAGAGATCCGACAACAAATACAGCGCCGAGCCGCCGAGCTCGTCGAGCGTGACGCCGCGGCGGAGCGGCGAATGCTTTTGCATGAAGGCGAACATCGCGCGCGCCTCGCCGATGCCGGAGCCGGCGAGCGTGCGGATGGGACCTGCGGAGATCGCGTTGACGCGGATGCCGCGCGGCCCGAAATCGGAGGCGAGATAGCGCACCGAGGCTTCCAGCGCCGCCTTGGCCACGCCCATCACGTTGTAGTTCGGCATCGCGCGCATCGAAGCGCCGAAGGTCAGCGTGATCATGCTGCCACCCTCAGTCATCAGCTCGGCGGCGCGTTTTGCGATCTCCGTGAATGAGAAGCAGGAGATCACCATGGTGCGCGAAAAATTCTCGCGGCTGGTGTCGGCGTAGCGGCCCTTGAGCTCGTTCTTGTCGGCGAAGCCGATCGCGTGGATCACGAAATCCAGCCGGCCCCATTTCTCGCGCAGCGCTGCGAAGGTGGCATCGACGCTGGCGATGTCCTCGACGTCGCAGGGCAGCACCACGTCGACGCCGAGCTGCTCCGCCAGCGGCTTGACGCGCTTGCCCAGGGCCTCGCCCTGGAAGGTGAAGGCAAGCTCGGCGCCGTGGGCATGCAGCGTCTTCGCCATGCCCCAGGCGATCGAATGATCATTGGCGATGCCCATGATCAGACCGCGCTTGCCTTTCATCAAACCTTCCATCGGCCGGTAGCTCCACTATTCCAAGGTCATCGCCCGCGCATGCGGGCGATCCGGTAATCCGAGACAGTTGTTGTAAGTCGAGAAGCCGCGGCGTACTGGATGCCCCGCATTGGCGGGGCAAGACAGCGCGCCAAAATTACGCATCCAGCCGGCTGAACACCAGCGTGGCGTTGGTGCCGCCGAAGCCGAAGGAGTTCGACAGCACGGTGCCGATCTTGACGTTGTCGATGCGCTTGCGCACGATCGGCATGTCGGCGAATGCGGGATCGAGCTCCTGAATGTGCGCGCTCTCGCAAATGAAGCCGTTGTTCATCATCAGCAGCGAATAGATCGCCTCCTGCACGCCGGTCGCACCGAGTGAGTGGCCGGTCAGCGCCTTGGTCGCCGAGATCGGCGGGCACTTCTCGCCATTTCCGAACACCCTGCGGAGCGCATCGATCTCCGGGGGATCGCCGGCCGGCGTCGATGTCGCGTGCGGATTGATGTAGTCGACCTTGGTCTTCACGGTCGACATCGCCATGCGCATGCAGCGCTCGGCGCCTTCACCTGATGGCGCGACCATGTCGTAGCCGTCGGACGTCGCGCCGTAGCCGACGATCTCGCCGTAGATGCGCGCGCCGCGCGCCTTGGCATGCTCGAGCTCTTCCAGCACCAGCACGCCGGCGCCGCCGGCAATCACGAAGCCGTCGCGGTTGAGGTCGTAGGGACGCGAGGCCGTGGCGGGCGTGTCGTTGTACTTCGAGGACATCGCGCCCATGGCGTCGAACAGCACCGACAGCGACCAGTCCAGCTCCTCGCAGCCGCCGGCGAAGACGACGTCCTGCTTGCCGATCTGGATCGTCTCATAGGCGTTGCCGACACAATGGTTCGACGTGGCGCAGGCCGACGAGATCGAATAGTTCACGCCCTTGATCTTGAACCAGGTCGCAAGCGTCGCGGAGGCCGTGGAGGACATCGCCTTCGGCACGGCAAACGGTCCGACGCGCTTCGGCCCCTTGGTGCGGGTGATGTCGGCGGCCTCGACGATGGTGCGAGCGGACGGGCCGCCGGAGCCCATGATGATGCCGGTGCGGATGTTGGACACTTCGTCAGGCGACAGACCGGAATCCTGGATCGCCTGCTCCATCGCGACGTGATTCCACGCCGCGCCCTGACCGAGGAAACGCATGGCGCGGCGGTCGACCACCGTCGAAGGATCGAGCGTCGGCGCACCTTGCACCTGCGAACGGAAGCCGAGCTCGGCATATTTCTCAGCCCGCGAAATGCCCGACTTCGCCTCGTGAAGGCTCGCAAGCACTTCCTGGGTGTTGTTTCCGATGGACGAGACGATGCCCATCCCGGTGACCACAACCCGCCTCATGACAGCCTCGCCTCAATCGTTGTCTTCGTGGTGATGCGCTCAGCCCAGGCTCGTGCCCTGCTTGAACAGGCCGACCTTCAGATCCTTCGCGCGATAGATAATCTGGTCATCGACCGAAAGCCATCCGTCGGCGATACCCAGCACCAGCTTTGAACGCATCACGCGCTTGATATCGATGTTGTACACAACCTTGCGGGCCTCCGGCAGCACCTGGCCGCTGAACTTCAGCTCGTTCAGGCCGAGCGCGCGGCCGCGACCTTCACCGCCACTCCAGCCCAGATAAAAGCCGACCATTTGCCACAGCGCGTCGAGGCCGAGGCAGCCGGGCATCACCGGATCGTTCTTGAAGTGGCAGCCGAAAAACCAGAGATCGGGCTTCACGTCGAGCTCGGCACGCACCACCCCCTTGCCGAATTCCCCGCCGGTCTCGCTGATGTCCGTAATACGGTCGAACATGAGCATCGGCGGCAGCGGCAATTGGGCATTGCCGGGGCCGAACATCTCGCCGCGGGCACATGCCAGCAGATCTTCATATTCGTAACCGTTGCGCCTGTTCAGCATGCGGAAGCCTCTGTGTTCTAACCCCGATTGAGCGGCGTTTCTGGCAAAAATGGGCCCCGTCTGGTTCGGAAAGCAACGCCTGTTGCCCTCGTCAGACGAGAATAGTCAGACGAGAATACCGAAAGACCCGGATGGATCGCGGGCGGCCTCAATGCCTGGCTGCGCCAAAATCGGCTAAGCGGAACCGCGCGCTCTCTAACACAGGCGATTTCGGGTGGCAAAGTGCTCTCATGAAGGTAAATGACGAGGGCCCGGCCCGGTTCCTTGCCTGATTAGAACCACTCTTAGTTGCGAGGAACTTGCATCTGCATCTATCTCTCCATATATGTAGGAGGATAGTGTTCACGCGTGCCCGAAGCTGGAAATGAGCGAAAATAACGCGCCCCATCACGACGAAGAGGCCCATGCGGCGGCCCTCATGTCCGGCCGCCAGCCGGCTTTGACCGGCTGCCCGTGGCACGACGTCAACGAAATGCTCCAGTCCGCGGGGCTTCGTCCGACGCGCCAGCGCATGGCGCTCGGCTGGCTCCTGTTCGGCAAGGGGGCACGCCACCTCACGGCTGAAATGCTCTACGAGGAAGCGACGCTGGCCAAGGTGCCGGTCTCGCTGGCGACCGTCTACAACACGCTGAACCAGCTCACCGATGCCGGTCTGCTCCGTCAGGTCAGCGTCGACGGCACCAAGACCTATTTCGACACCAACGTCACGACCCACCATCACTACTACCTCGAGAACAGCCATGAGCTGGTCGATATCGAGGATCCGCATCTGGCGCTGTCCAAGATGCCGGAGGTGCCCGAGGGTTACGAGATCGCCCGCATCGACATGGTCGTGCGGCTGCGCAAGAAGCGCTGAGATCCATCCTAAACTGCTGATTTGGTCGTCATGGCCGGGCTTGTCCCGGCCATCCGCGTTTTTGGGCTGGGTGCAAGGTCCGTGGATGCCCGGGACGAGCCCGGGCCCGACGACGGGGCGCGGGATTGCCCCTAAGCGTCAGTTTACCTGCTCGTCCGAATAGACGCCCCAGAGGCGCTCCTGCTGGATCCAGCCGTCAAAGCCGTTGCCGAGGACGTGGCACCAGTTTGCGGTGCACTTCTTCACCTGCGTGACGACGCCGGCCTGGAGCTTGGCTGCAACCGCGCTGTCGGGATCGGCGCGATCGTAGATCGGCGCGAGGTCGTCCTTGTGCTTCATGGTGACGACAGCGGTGCGGCGGCCCGACAGCAGCGAGTGATAGACCCAGCCCTCGGCGCCCTCGGAATCGCGCACCCGGCGCCAGTTCTCGAACTCCGCGGTGATTTCGACCGGCAGGCCGGAGCGGGTATAGACCCAGGCGACGTCGTTGTCCTTGGTCGGGCCGGCGCGGACGTTGACGTGATCCGATTTGAGGCTGACGTAGCGCGGCACCGGGAGGCCGGAGGCGGTCTGGGGTGTGCTGTCCTTTGCCGAATGCCCGGGGCTGACCGAAGCGCTCAACCAGGTGCAAACGAGCGCCATCACCGAACAAAAACGCCCCAACGCCATCAACCCGTCTCCTGTCGAAGGTCCGACCGAGCCGGGCCCTCACCCCAAATTCCAAAACCGTGCCGCGGTCGCCCCTGACCCGCCCCACGCGGGTGTTCCCGAGCCCTTTGCCCGTGGTTCTTGTCTTGGCCCGGCCTTCTGCTAGAGAGGACGGACACTTGAACAACCAGTTTGTCCCGATTTTCCGGCCGGAAATATCGGGGAGAGCTTGAAGGAAACGCCGGGGACGACGCGGCAAAGGCAGTGTCGAACAACCGGGTTAATGGGGCCTCAACGGCCGGCCTTTGGCGACAGAGGCAGCTTGCAACGCCTCATGAGGGCAGGACATGTCGGTGAAGAAAAAGCCCCTCGTCGTGGTGACGCGCAAGCTTCCGGACTCGATCGAGACCCGGATGCGCGAACTGTTCGACGCGCGGATCAATCTCGACGACACGCCGATGTCGGCCGAGCAGCTCGCGGAAGCCGCGCGCACCGCCGACGTGCTGGTTCCGACCGTCACCGATCACATCTCCGCCGACATCGTCAACCAGCCCGACTGCAAGCTCCGCCTGATCGCCAATTTCGGCAACGGCGTCGACAATATCGATGTCGAGGCCGCGCATGCCCGCGGCATTACCGTCACCAACACGCCGAAGGTTCTGACCGAAGACACCGCCGACATGACCATGGCACTGATCCTCGCCGTGCCGCGGCGGATGATCGAAGGCGCCTCGATCCTGACGGAAGGAAAACCCTGGCCGGGCTGGTCGCCGACCTGGATGCTCGGCCATCGCATCGGCGGAAAGCGCCTCGGCATCATCGGCATGGGCCGCATCGGCCAGGCGGTCGCACGCCGCGCCCGCGCCTTCGGCTTGCAGATCCACTATCACAACCGCCGGCCCGTGGCGCCGAAGATCGCCGAAGAGCTGGGCGCGACCTATTGGGAAAGCCTCGACCAGATGCTGGCGCGGATGGACATCATCTCGGTGAACTGTCCGCACACGCCGGCGACCTACCATCTGCTCTCGGCGCGGCGGTTGAAGCTGATCCGCAAGGACGCCTATATTGTCAACACCGCGCGCGGAGGCGTCACCGACGAGGACACGCTGATCAAGCTGATCGAAGCCGGCGAGATCGGCGGCGCCGGCCTCGACGTCTACGAGCACGAGCCCGCGGTCAATCCAAAGCTGGTGCGGCTTGCCAAGGCCGGCAAGGTGACGCTGCTGCCGCATATGGGCTCGGCCACGATCGAGGGCCGCGTCGAGATGGGCGAAAAGGTGATCATCAACATCCGCACCTTCCTCGACGCCCACAAGCCGCCGGATCGCGTGCTGCCGAGCATGCTCTGAGACCGATCGGCTGCATGACAAGCTCTCCTGCCTCATCCTGGGGAGCGCAGAACGCGCGTCTCGAAGGATGGCCGCAGGCGAGACACGGGCCTGCATGGTTCGAGACGGCGCTTCGCGCCTCCTCACCATGAGGGTCTAGGGCCGCAGCGTGTTTCGCTTGCGCCAGTCTGCTGTGAAATCGATGAAGGCCCGCAACGCCGGCGGCGTTTGGCGCCGGCTTGGATAGTACAGGAACGGTCCGGGAAACGGCTCGCACCAATCCTGGAGCAGGCTGACCAGCGCGCCGGACTTCACGGCATCATGGACATAGCCATCGAGCGTTGCCCAGATGCCGACGCCGTCGAGTACGGCACGCATCGCAAGGCCCATATTGGTCGAGATCAGCTTTGCCGGCGGATCCACCTTCACAAGCTGACCGGCCTTTTCGAACTCCAGATCATGCATGACCCCGCTCGAGTAGCGGGCGCGGATGCAGTCATGGTCGAGCAGATCCTTGGGATGCCCTGGCTTGCCGCGGCGCGCGACGTAATCGGGCGATGCGACGACGACATAGTTCTGCGGACCGCTCAGCGGGATCGCCACCATGTCCTGCGCGAGATGCTCGCCGTAGCGCACGCCGGCATCGAAGCCGGCGCTGACGATGTCGACGAATCCGCTTTCGGACACGATGTCGAGATCGACCTGCGGATAGGCCCCCAGGAACGGTCCGACCATCGGCGCCAGCACGAGGTCGACCGCCGGCGGCGGTGCGTCGATGCGCAGGCGGCCCGAGGCCACCTCGCGCAGGCCCCGGACCTGATCCAGGGCGTCGCCGACATCGCGCAAGGCGGGCGCCACGCGCGACAGCAGCAGCTCACCCGCCTCGGTCAGGGCGACGCTGCGGGTGGTGCGGTTCATCAGGCGGACGCCGAGGCGCTCCTCCAGGTCCCGTAATCGCTGGCTAAGGCTCGACACCGACACGCGAATGTCGACCGCCGCGCGTCGGAAATTGCGGGTGCGGGCGACCGCCACGAAGACGTCGAGATCACGCAGGTCGGGCTCAGCCATTGTTCGATATGATGAACAAGCCATCCTCGGTTGTCCAGCTTATCGGCGTAATCGATCAGGCGCATATCTGGCCTCGTTACGCGGCCCAGAGCCGCCTTTTCGAGGAAAGCCATCATGGAACAGCGCAAACTCGGTTCAACCGGCCCCACCGTCTCCGCCCTCGGTCTCGGCTGCATGGGCATGTCCGAGGTCTATGGCCCCGCCGATCGCGGCGAGAGCATCGCCACGATCCATGCGGCGCTCGATGCCGGCATCACGCTGCTGGATACCGGCGACTTTTACGCCATGGGCCACAATGAAATGCTGGTGCGCGAGGCACTGAAGGATATCGCGCGCGACAAGGTGCAGATCAGCGTCAAGTTCGGCGCGCTGCGCGGCCCCGCCGGCGAATTCGCAGGGATCGACTCGCGGCCGGCCGCAACGAGGAACTTCCTTGCCTATTCGCTGCAGCGGCTCGGCACTGATTACATCGACGTGTATCGACCCGCGCGGCTCGATCCCAACGTTCCCATCGAGGAAACCATCGGCGGCATCGCCGAGTTGGTGAAGGCCGGCTACATCAAACATATAGGCCTGTCCGAGGTCGGCTCCGACACCATCCGCCGCGCGCACGCCGTGCACCCGATCGCCGATCTCCAGATCGAATATTCGCTGATCGAGCGCGGCATCGAACGCGACATCCTGAAGACCTGCCGCGAGCTCGGCATCGGCATCACCGCTTACGGCGTGTTGGCGCGCGGCCTGATCAGCGGCCATTGGTCGAAGGACTCCGGCAAGACCGGCAGGGATTACCGGCTGATGACGCCGCGCTTCCAGGGATCGAACCTCGATGCCAATCTCGCGCTGGTGGAGCAGTTGCGCATGATCGCCGCCGAGATCGGCGCGACGCCGGCGCAGGTCGCGATCGCCTGGGTGGCGGCGCAGGGCGAGAAGATCGTGCCGCTGGTCGGCGCCCGAACCCGCAATCGTCTCAGCGAAGCGCTCGGCGCGGCCAAGGTCACGCTGACGCCCGCTCATCTCGCGATGCTGGCAAAGGCGTTTCCGCCCGATGTCGCCGCCGGTACGCGTTACGCAGCCGAGCAGATGGCACACCTCGACAGCGAGAAGCCGGCCACGACGTAACGACGACAATCAGGTGCGATGGGCGCTCAGGTCAGTGATGACCGGCCCATCGCCGTTGAGCGGATTGGCCGGATCGCGCCCGTAGCGCAGCGTCTCAAAGCGCATCGCGCGCGCATCGATCATCAGGAGACGGCCAACCAGGCCGTCGCCGAAACCGACGATCTCGCGGATCGCCTCCAGCGCCATCATCGAGCCCATCACGCCCGCAAGCGCGCCCATGACGCCGGCTTCCGCGCATGCCGGCACGGTGCCGGGCGGCGGCGCCTCCGGGAACAGGCAGCGATAGGTCGGATTGAATTCGCCCTGCTCGTTCTTCTCATGCGCGCGGATGGTGGTGAGCGAGCCGTCGAAGGTGCCGAGCGCGGCGGTGATCAGCGGCTTCTTCGCGAAGAAGCAGGCGTCCGAAGCCAGATAACGCGTCGAGAAATTGTCGGAGCCGTCGAGCACGAGGTCGTAGTCGCCAATCAGCGATAGCGCGTTATCGGCGTTGAGCCAGGTGGCGTGTCCGACGAAGCGGACATGCGGATTGAGCGCGGTGATCCGCTCGGCCGCGCTCTCGACCTTGTGCCGGCCGATATCGGGCGTGGTGTGAATGACCTGGCGCTGGAGGTTGGAGAGCGACACCACATCGTCATCGACCACGCCGAGCGTGCCGATCCCTGCCGCAGCCAGATACATCAGAGCCGGCGCACCCAGCCCGCCGGCGCCGATCACCAGCACGGAGGCCCGCTTCAGCGCAGCCTGGCCGGGACCACCGACATCGCGCAGCACGATATGGCGGGCATAACGTTCGAGTTCGTCCGGGCTCAGCATCGTCCTGCGTCTCTCCTACCACGCCCTCTCTGTCGATCCTCATGGTGAGGAGCGCGGAACGCGCGTCTCGAACCATGCAGGCCCGGACCTCGCCGGGGGCCATCCTTCGAGACGCGGCCAAGAAGCCGCTCCTCAGAATGAGGGCCGGGGTGCATGGCTCAGCTCTTAGCCTGAACCACCCCAACATTGTTCGCGACCAACGAGATGTGCTTCAATGGCAGTGCGTTCAATGGGCTGGCTGGATTTGTCATGAGATCAATGCTTGCGGCAACACTGATGTTCGCGGCTGCAACGGGCGCGAACGCCCAGATGACGACGCCGCAGATGCCCGGCACCAGGCCGAAGGTGGTCCAAACCGTTCCGATCCGGCCGCCCGCACTGCAGACGCCGTCGGAGACCGCCGACGCGATGGCGCAGGCGGAGCGGCTGTCGCTGCAGTCCGACCTCGCCTGGGTCGGCCAGTATAACGGCGCCATCACCGGCGACGTCAGCGCGCGCATGGTCGATGCCATCAAGGAATACCAGAAGCTCAGGGGTAGCAAGCCGACCGGCGTGCTCAATCCGCAGGAGCGCGCCGCGCTCGCCGAAACGGCGCGCCGGAAGCAGGACAACGTCGGCTGGAAGATCGTGATGGAGCCGACCAGCGGCGCGCGGCTCGGCATCCCCGGCAAGCTGGTGCCGCAGCAGGCGACCGACGCCAACGGCTCGAAATGGACCTCCCCGACTGGAACGGTGCAGGTGCTGCTCAGCCGCCGCAAGGAAGCGAACCCCACCACCGCAAAGCTCGCGGAAGCGGAGAAGAAGGAGCCGGCGGGGCGCAACGTCGACTACACCGTGGTGAAGCCCGACTTCTTCGTGCTGTCGGGATTGCAGGGCCTGAAGAAATTCTACGTGCGCGGCACCTCCAGGGGCGATGAAGTCCGCATCATGACGATCCTCTATGATCAGGCGACCGAGAACACGGTCGAGCCGGTCGTGATCGCGATGTCGAGCGCGTTCAATGCATTCCCGTCGGGACCACAGGCCGGGCCGCCGCCGCGCAAGACCGTCGAATACGGCACCGGCATCGTCGTCAGCGACGATGGCGCGATCGTCACCGACCGCCTCGTCACCGATTCTTGTCTCGCGATCACGATCGCGGGCTATGGCAGCGCCGACCGTCTCGCCGAGGACAAGGAGCACGATCTCGCGCTGCTGCATATCTACGGCGCTCGCGGCCTGAAGCCGTTCAGCCTCGCCGCCGGCGCGGCGAAGACGACTATCGATGTCATCGGCATCGCGGATCCACAGAGCCAGGGCGGAGCGGCCGGTGTGTCGAGCCTCAAGGCTGCGCTGGCATCTGTCGGTGGCGGCGATTCCGCGCTATCGCCGCCGCCGGCAGTCGGATTTTCCGGCAGCGCCGCCATCGACGGCGACGGCAAGTTCGCCGGCATCGCGCTGTTGAAGCCGGCGGTGGTTGCGGGCCCCGCGACATCGGTGCCGGCGTCGCAGGCGGTGATGGTCTCCGCCGAAACCGTACGTGATTTCCTGAAGACGAACGCCGTCACCGCGAACGGCACGTCGACGGATGCCAAGGCAGCTGTCGTGCGCGTAATCTGCGTGCGGAAGTAAGTCCGCGCTGCAATCACCCTCTCCCGTGTCCCGGACGATTACGGGTCCAGTAATGGTACGGATTCGCTGGCATCCCCGATTCCGCCATCATCGTTACTGCTGATTCGGACCTCCGCGATCCCCTTTGGATCGGGCCGGCACGTCCTGAGCGAGAAGAGCTCAGCATCGAGATCGATGCACGTTCACGTGGCGTTTCCCTGACCCAGGCACTCCAAAGGATTGATCCTCAATGCACACGATCGTACTGGCCACCCAAAAGGGTGGCAGCGGCAAGAGCACGCTCGCCATCGGGCTCGCGTTAGCGGCCAAGCAGGCCGGCTTCACCGTCCGCCTGATCGAGACCGACCCGCAGGGCACACTGTCCAACTGGCAGCGCCGCCGCACCGCCGATGATCTCGTCGTCGAGCCGATCTATCACGCCGCCGACATCGCGCCGCGTCTGAAGATGCTGGCCGACAGCGGCCTCCAGCTCACGATCGTCGATACCGCGGCCGGCCTCAGCGCCGCGACCACCGCCGCGATCCGCCATTCCGACCTCTGCCTGATCCCGGCCCGCCCGAGCGTCGCCGACATCGAGGCGACCGCCTCGACGCTGAGCGTCGCGCGCGCCTGGAAGCGGTCTTACAGCTTCGTGCTGAACCAGACCCCGATCCGCGGCCAGCGCATCGACAACGCAGCCAATACGCTCGCCGAGGAAGCCGCGCTCGATCTCACCGAGGTGCTCGCGCGTCCCCTGATCGTGATGCGCAACGACCACCAGGACTCGCTCGCAGCCGGCCTCGCCGTCAGCGAATACGCCCCGAACGGCAAGTCGGCGGACGAGATCCGCGGCCTCTGGCATTGGATCGAGACCCGGCTCGAGCTCGAAGCCACCACCAATGTGCCGATCGACCAGGTCATCTCGGCCGCGGACGGCATGCTGCACCTCGCCGCCGAGCTTGCGACGGACGAGACCACGACAATGACGTCCTGAGCGGGGCAATCGCTCAGACGCCAGCCGGCCCTTCACCATCCGGAAGGGCCCCAGCGACGAAGCAATTCGGCCACCAGCCCGGCCGGATTGCTTCGCTTCGCGTTTTGAATGACGGCGTCATGCCTTCGCGACCAGCCAGGCTTCGCGCCGCACGATCCATTTCTCCGACTTCGACTGTCCGCCGTGATGCGCGAGTTCGATGAAGCCGACGAACTCTGCGCCGGTCTTCTGCTTGACCCGGCGTGAGGCCTCGTTGGTGGCCGCGTTGCAGACGTAGAAGTGGTCGAGGCCCAGCGTGATGAAGGCGAAGTCGTTCACCGCGGCGATCGCTTCCGTCATCAATCCGCGTCGCCAGTACGGCTCGGCCAGCCAGAAGCCGCGGTTGCCTTTCAGGCCTTCGGCGCGGGGCCGGAAATGAATGTTTCCGATCACCTCACCGTCGCCGTCCCGGAGCACCATCACCCAAAGGTAGATTTCCTCACCAGTTGAGATCTTGCCAAGCTGCAGCTTGACGAAAGCTTCCGCGCCATCGGCGGGATATGGCCAGGGCACGACGGTGGAGAGATGCCGAATGATGTTCCAATTGTCGAATTGGCGCTGGATCGCCGGCACGTCGGACAACGCCAGCGGACGCAGGATCAGACGTTCGGTTTCAAGCAGCGGTGTTTGCATGATCGGTTATTTTTGGCATTTCGCACACCAGAAGGTCGATCGGCCGTTCTGGGTAAAGCGCTTCACGATGCCGCCGCAGCGCGGCGTCTTGCAGGTCTCGCCTTCGCGGTCGTAGACCTTGAACGAATGCTGGAAATAGCCGAGCTCACCGGAGGTCTGGCGATGATCGCGCAGTGACGACCCGCCGGCCTTGATGGCGTCGTTCAGCACGGTATGGATCGTGCCGACCAATCTCTTCGCATGATCCGTCGGCTCGCCCCCGGCAACGCCCTTGCGTTGTCCGGTCTTGGTGGACAGCGTCGCTGCGATCCGGCGCGGCGACAGATGCGAGCGATGCAGGGCTTCGCAGACATAGATATTGCCGAGCCCTGCGACCACGCGCTGATCGAGCAGCGCGGCCTTCAGGCTCGTGGTTTTGTCGGCACAGGACCGCGCCAGCATCGCGGCGTCGAATTCGTTGCCGAGCGGCTCGGGACCGAGCCCGCGGAGTAGCGGCTCCTCGTCGATCGCACTGCGCGCGATCACTTTCATGTAACCGAAGCGGCGAGGGTCGTTGAACACGATATCGGCGCCCGAGGACATCCGAAACAGCACGTGGTCGTGCGTGGAGTCCTTGGCCCGCGGATAGTGAAACTCACCCGGCGCGGCCTCGTTGTCCGGCATGATGACGCGAAACGACCCCGACATGCCCAGATGCATCAACAGCACGTCGCCGGAGGCGAGATCGGCCATGAGATATTTTGCGCGGCGGCCGAGCCCGGTGACGACCTGCCCCTTCAACCGGGCCACGAAATCCGGCTGGAACGGAAAGCGCAAATCGGGCCTGCGCGCCTCCGCAACGAGGATTTTTGCACCCTCCATGACCGGCTGAAGGCCGCGGCGGACAGTCTCGACTTCGGGCAATTCAGGCATGGTCAGGCATTCACCTTATCAGGGCGGTGTGATAGCGCCATTGCGGCGGGCGCGCTATGGTCCGCCTCGTGGAGTAGAGTAATGGATCGGCCGGGCGAAACCACGCATTTTGGCTTCAGGGACGTCCCCCTGGGCGACAAGCAGACGCTGGTGAACGATGTGTTTCACAGCGTGGCGTCGCGCTATGATTTGATGAACGACCTGATGTCCGGTGGCTTGCACCGGGTCTGGAAGGACATCATGATCACCGCGCTCGACCCGCCGAGAGGCGACCGGCCGTTCGCGCTGCTTGACGTCGCCGGCGGCACCGGCGACATCTCGTTCCGCGCCGCCAAGGCGGCAGGCACAGGCTTCCATGCCACCGTGTGCGACATCAACACCGAGATGCTGGCAGTGGGTCGCGAACGTGCCGCGAAGCGGCATCTCGAGACCCAGGTCGACTTCATCGAAGGCAATGCCGAAGCGCTCGCTTTCGCCGATCGCAGCTTTGACGCATATACGATCGCTTTCGGCATTCGCAATGTGCCGCGGATCGACCTAGCGCTGCGCGAAGCCTATCGCGTGCTGAAGCCCGGCAGCCGCTTCCTGTGCCTGGAATTCTCCACCGTCGAGATGCCCGGCCTCGACCGGATCTACGACCTGTTCTCGTTCAAGGTGATCCCGCCGCTCGGCCGCATGGTCACGGGCGACGCCGAGTCCTACCGATATCTCGTCGAATCGATCCGCAAGTTTCCTAAACCCAACGCCTTCGCCGACATGATCCGCGACGCCGGCTTCGCCCGCGTGAACTGGCAGACATTGTCCGGCGGCATCGTCGCACTGCATTCGGGCTGGCGTTTGTGATCTCTGCCGTCACCCACATGACGCGCCTGATCCGCGCCGCGTTCGTCTTTGCGCGCGAAGGCGTGTTCGGCTCGGTCGATCCGAGCCTGGTCCCGCCACCTGGACAGCTTGCGCTGAAGCTCGCACGCATTATTGAACGACGCGGTCCGAAGCACGGCCCGCGGCTGTCGCGCGCGCTGACCCGGATGGGCCCGGCCTATCTCAAGCTCGGGCAGTTTCTCGCGACCCGGCCCGACGTTGTCGGTGTCGTCATGGCGCGCGACCTCGAAAGCCTCCAGGATCGCCTGCCGCCGTTCTCGCAAGCCGAGGCGGAAGCTGCGATCGCGACCTCGCTGGAACGGCCGCTGACCGATGTGTTCGCGAACCTCGGTCCGCCGGTTGCGGCCGCCTCGATCGCACAGGTTCATCGCGGCGAAGTTTTGCGCGACGGCATCCGCAAGGCGGTCGCAGTGAAGGTGCTGCGACCCAAGGTGGCCGCGCGTTTCCGCCGCGATCTCTCCGACTTCTTCTTCGTGGCGCACAAGGCCGAGGCCTATTCGTCCGAGGCGCGGCGCCTGCGCCTCATCGAGGTCATCAACACCATGTCGCGCTCGGTCGCGATGGAGATGGACCTGCGGCTCGAGGCTGCCGCGCTCTCGGAGATGGCGGAGAACACGCGCGACGATCCTGATTTCCGCGTCCCGACCGTCGACTGGGACCGCACCACGCACAACGTGCTGACGATGGAGTGGATCGACGGCATTGCGCTGAACGATCACAAGCGACTGAAAGAGGCGCAGGTCGACCTGCCCGACCTCGGCCGCAAGGTGATCCAGAGCTTCCTGCGCCACGCGCTGCGCGACGGCTTCTTCCACGCCGACATGCACCCCGGCAATATGTTCCTGGACGAAACGGGCCGTCTCGTCGCGGTCGATTTCGGCATCATGGGCCGGCTCGGGATGAAGGAGCGGCGCTTCCTTGCGGAGATCCTGCTCGGCTTCATCACCCGCGACTATCGCCGCGTCGCCGAGGTGCATTTCGAGGCCGGCTATGTGCCCGCGCATCATTCGGTCGAGAATTTCGCGCAGGCGATCCGCGCCATCGGCGAGCCAATTCATAACCGCACGGCCGAAGAGATCTCGATGGCGCGGCTGCTGACGCTGCTGCTCGAGGTCACCGGCATGTTCGACATGACGACGCGGCCCGAGCTGATTTTGCTCCAGAAGACCATGGTGGTGGTCGAGGGGGTGGCGCGCGGCTTCAATCCCAAGCTCGACATCTGGAAGGTCGCCGACCCCGTGGTGCGCGAATGGATCGAGCGCAATCTCGGGCCGATCGGCCGGGTCCAGGGCGCACTTTCCGGCACCGGCGATCTCGCCCGCATCCTGATGCGTCTGCCTGACCTCGCCGCGCGCTCGGTCGCGGTGCTCGAACAGTTGGAGACCATGACCCGGGAGGGCATCCGGCTGTCGCCAGAGAGCATCGCGGCGATGGGCCGCAGCGAGGGTCGCAAAAACCGCGGGCGCACCGTGGCGCTCTGGATCATTGCGGCGACCTTCATCGGCATCCTGATCGCCGTCCGGAATCTATGATTGCAGTGCAATCACACGAATGATAGCATCGCCATCATTCGTGCTGGAGAAGCGCCATGGCAAGCCTGACCATTCGCAAGCTCGACGAAGGCATCAAAACCTACCTCAGGCTGCGTTCGGCCAAGAACCGCAGGTCGGTCGAGGAAGAGGTCCGGGTCATTCTCGGAGAGCTGATCGAGGGCCGCGAGGAGCCGCTGACGCCGTTTGCGGCGCCCCCGGCGGCATCCACCGCTCCCACACCCCAGCGCAGCGGCGCCCCTCCCGAGGCCAGCGTCACCCTGATCATCGGCGGCGGTATCGCGGCCTACAAATCGCTCGACCTGATCCGCCGGCTCAAGGAGCGGCGGATCGAGGTGCGCTGCGTGCTGACCACGGCGGCGCAGCAATTCGTCACGCCGCTGGCTGTGAGCGCGCTCTCGCATGAGCGCGTCTACACCGACCTGTTCGACCCCCAGAGCGAGTTCGACGCCGGCCATATCCGCCTCGCGCGCGAGTGCGACCTGATCGTTGTGGCGCCTGCGACCGCGGATTTGATGGCCAAGATGGCCAATGGCCACGCCGACGATCTCGCCAGCGCCGTCCTGCTCGCGACCAACCGCAAGGTCCTGGTCGCGCCGGCGATGAATCCGCTGATGTGGAATAACGCGGCGACGCGGCGCAACGTCGCGCAGCTTCAGCGCGACGGCGTGGTGCTGATCGGGCCGAATTCCGGCGAGATGGCCGAAGCAGGTGAAGCCGGCATCGGCCGCATGTCCGAGGCGATCGAAATAGCGACCGCCGCCGAGCGCCTGCTGCGGCCGCCGGTACCCCGCCCACTCGCCGGCAAGCGCGTGCTGATCACCGCGGGTCCGACCCACGAGCCGATCGATCCAGTGCGCTACATCGCCAACCGCTCCTCCGGCAAGCAGGGCTTTGCCATCGCTGCCGCCGCACAGGCCGCGGGCGCCGAGGTGATCCTGGTCAGCGGCCCGGTCGATCTTCGCGATCCCCAGGGCGTCACGGTGAAGCATGTGGAATCGGCCCGGCAAATGCTGGAACAGGTACAGGCCGCGCTTCCCGCCGACATCGCGATCTTCGCTGCGGCGGTCGCCGACTGGCGCGTCGCCAATGAAGGCGAGCAGAAGCTGAAGAAGACCTCGGCCGGCATGCCACCGCTCCAGCTGGTCGAGAACCCCGACATCCTCGCGACGATCTCCAAGCTGACCGGCGAGCGTCCGCCACTGGTGATCGGCTTTGCCGCCGAGACCGAGCACCTCATCGACAACGCCAAGTCCAAGCTTGCCCGCAAGGGCTGCGACTGGATCGTCGCCAACGACGTCTCCTCCGCAACCGGCGTGATGGGCGGGGACCGCAATACGGTGCACCTCATCAGCCGCAAGGATGGCGAGAAGAACAGCGAGAAGGATGGCGAGATTGCAGTTGATTCCTGGCCGGTGATGACCAAGGAACAGGTCGCCATTGAACTGGTCGCGCGCGTCGCAAAGAGCGTGAGCGGCAAATCCCGGGAGCCCGCATCTTGAGCACGAAAGTCACGGTCGAACTGCAACGCCTTGCGCATGCGGAGGGGCTGCCGCTGCCGGCCTATCAGACCAATGATGCCGCCGGTCTCGACCTGATGGCGGCGGTGTCGGACAGCGAGCCGATGACGCTCGCGCCCGGCCAGTATGCGTTGGTGCCGACCGGCCTCGCGATCGCGCTGCCGCCCGGGTACGAGGCGCAGGTCCGGCCGCGCTCGGGGCTTGCGGCCAAGCACGGCGTCACCGTGCTGAACTCGCCGGGCACGATCGACGCGGACTATCGCGGCGAGATCAAGGTGATCCTGATCAATCACGGCCGGGCCGCCTTCGTGATCAAGCGCGGCGAGCGCATCGCGCAGATGGTGATCGCGCCCGTCGTGCAGGCCGCGCTGGTTCCCGTGGCCACATTGTCGTCGACCGACCGCGGAGCCGGCGGATTCGGCTCGACCGGCCGCTAACGCACGGTACATTCAGCCGAATCACCCGAGGAACTACGTGAGTTGGAACGCTGCATCCGGCATTTTTTTGGGGCCGCCTTTGCGTTCACGATCTGGACTCTTACAGGTGGAGTCACGGTGAGGGTATTGTCTTTTGATTCGCGCGCGACGGGGGTCGTCGCGCGTAAATTCGTGCGGTCTTGGGGCAACTATGTCAGGCGTGATCGTGTCGATGCGTCGGACGCTGCTGTCGTGCACATCACTTGTGCGCAACGGCTTGATAGGGAGCGCTCTCGCGGCGCTGCTGCCGGCTGCGCCGGCTGAGGCCGCCGACCTCGTCGACACACTCTCAACATTGCTGGATTTCAACCGGCAGGAGCTCGCGGTGCTGGCCACTGCGCTGGCCCTGCTCGGCTTCTCGGTGGTCGCCGCGATCCTCTTGATGCGCACCCGCGTGCGTACGGCGAAGAACGAGGCGCGGCTGCGCGCCCGGATCGGGGAACTCCAGCTCCAGGCCGACCGCTTCGGTGCGCTGCTGTTCGCCGAGCCGCAAATCCTGATCTCCTGGCCGGCCGGCGACAATCGCGCGCAGATTTCCGGCGACATCTCCATGGTGCTGCCGCGCGACTCCTCTCCGCAGCGCGTGCTCGCATTCGGAACTTGGCTGCCGCCGGAACCGGCGCTCCAGATGGATCACGCGGTCGACGCGCTGCGCGACCGCGGCGACGGGTTCCAGCTGACGCTCACCACCGCGCATGGCCACACGTTAGAGGCCATCGGCCGCGCCATCGGCGGCCAGGCCATCGTCAGGATTCGCGAACTGTCGGGCCTGCGCCGCGATCTGGCCGAGACCAATCTGCGCTACAAGGCACTCTCCGACGAGACGGAAATGCTGCGCGGCTTCGCCGCCGCCGCACCCTGGCCGATCTGGGCCAAAGCCGAGAACGGCGCGCTGACCTACGCCAACCCCGCCTATGTCCGTGCGACCGAGGCGGCCAGCATCGCCGACGCCCAGGAACGCAAGCTCGAGCTGCTCGACAGCGCCGACCGCACCGCGATGGAGCGGGGACTGAAGGACGCGGCCAATTTCACCTCGCGGCTGCCGATCGTGATCGGCGGCGAACGGCGCATCTATGACGTCCGCGCCGTCAATGTCGGCAGCGGCAATGTCGGCGTTGCCATCGACGCCAGCGAGGCGGACGCGCTGAGCTCGGCGCTGGTGCGGATGGCGGAGGCGCATCGCCGCACGCTCGACCAGCTCTCCTCCGGCGTTGCCGTGTTCGACGGCCATCGCCGGCTCGCCTTCTACAACGATTCCTACCGCCGGCTGTGGGACCTCGACCGCACCTTCCTCGACGCCAACCCTGATGATTCCAGCGTGCTTGACCAGCTCCGCGCCGGGCGCAAGCTGCCGGAGCAGCCGGACTTCCGCGCCTGGAAGGCCAAGCTGCACGAGGCCTATCGCGCAGTCGAGACCGCCAAGGACACCTGGTACCTGCCCGACGGCCGCGCGCTCTCCGTCGTCACCACGCCGAACCCGGAAGGCGGCGTCACCTATCTGTTCGACGACGTCACCGAGAGCCTCGAGCTCGCCCGCCGCTTCGACGGCATGATCCGCGTCCAGCGCGAGACGCTGGACAGCCTCGCCGAAGGCGTCGCGGTGTTCGGCAGCAACGGCAAGGCGCAGCTGTTCAACCCGGCTTTTGTCCGGATGTGGAAGCTGTCCGCCGACGCCATGCGCGACGAGCCGCATATCCAGACCGTCGAGGGCTGGTGCCATCAGCTGTTCGACGATTCGATCGTCTGGCGACAGATCCGCGAGGCCGTCACCTCGATCGAGAGCCGCGCCGACGTACCGCTGAAGCTGGAGCGCAAGGACGGCAGCGTGCTCGACGGCATGATCCGGCCGCTGCACGACGGCGCGACCATGCTGACGTTCCAGGACATCACCGACACCGAGAACGTCGAGCGCGCGCTGCGCGAGCGCAACGAGGCGCTGGAGGCCGCCGACCAGATGAAGGTGGATTTCGTCCACCACGTCTCCTACGAGCTGCGCTCCCCGCTCACCACCATCATCGGCTTCGCGCATTTCCTCAGCGATCCCTCGACCGGGCCGCTGACGCCGAAACAGGCCGAATATCTCGACTACGTCACCAAATCGACCAATGCGCTGCTGGCGCTGACCAACAACATCCTGGATCTCGCCACCATCGACGCCGGCGCGATGAAGCTGGAACTCGGCCCGGTTGACGTCAGCAAGACCATCGAGCTCGCCGCCGAGGGTATCCAGGACCGGCTCGCCACAGACCGCATCCGCCTCAAGGTCGAGATCGCGCCCGATGTCGGCAGCTTCATCGGCGACGAGAAGCGCGTGGTGCAGGTGCTCTATAACCTCCTCGCCAACGCCGTCGGGTTTTCTCCACAGGATTCCGCCGTCGGCATCAGCGCCCGCCGCACCGAACGCAGTGTGGTCTTCACTGTGACAGATTCCGGGCCTGGAATACCTGCCGACATGAAGGACAAGGTGTTCAACTGGTTCGAGAGCCGCTCGCAGGGCTCGCGTCATCGCGGCGCCGGGCTTGGCCTGTCGCTGGTGCGCTCCTTCGTCGAGCTGCACGGCGGCAAGATCCGGGTGGATTCGATCGTGGGCAGGGGCACGGTCGTGATCTGCGATTTCCCGACCGACCAGGCGGCGCATCGCGACGCCGCCGAATGACCGGCCCAACCGCATTCTCCGTCGCGCTTCACAACGAGACGGCCACTGCGCAACTGATGGCCGACCTCGCGCTGCTGGTCGGCCCCGGCGACGTCATTACGCTCACCGGCGATCTCGGTGCCGGCAAGACTGCAGCCGCGCGCGCCATGATCCGCTATCTCGCCGGCGACGAGACGCTGGAGGTGCCGAGCCCGACCTTCACGCTGGTGCAGGGCTACGAACTGCCGCCATTCCCGGCGATGCATGCCGACCTCTACCGCGTCGAGGACGAGAGCGAGCTCGAAGAGATCGGGCTGTCGCCGCTGCCGGAAGCAACCCTCGTCCTGATCGAATGGCCGGAGCGCGCGCCGTCGGCGATGCCTCAAGACCGCATCGACATTGCGCTGACGCACCGGCCGGCGCTGGGCTCGAACGCACGCGCCGCCGACATCACCGGCTATGGCAAGGCTGCCGCCACCGTCGCGCGGCTGAAGGCGCTGCGCGAATTCCTCGATGCATCCGGCTACATGGAGGCAACGCGCAAACGCATGCCGGGCGACGCCTCGACCCGCTCCTATGCGCGACTGCTGCGCGACGACGCGATCGTCATCCTCATGAATTCTCCGCAGCGCCCGGATGGCGCTGCGATGTACAACGGAAAATCCTATAGCGCCGCGGTGCATCTCGCCGAAAACATCAAACCCTTCGTCGCCATCGACGAAGGTCTGCGCGCGCAAGGAATCTCCGCGCCCGCGATCCATCATTCCGACCTCGACCGCGGATTTCTGATCAGCGAAGACTTCGGCAGCGAAGGCGTGATCGAGGGCGATCCGCCGCGCCCGATCGCCGAGCGCTACGAAGCCGCGACCGATTTGCTGGCCATGCTGCACGGCAAGACGCTGCCGGAGGAATTGCCGCTCGGGGGGCAGACCTATGCCATTCCCGTCTTCGATACCGAGGCGCTGCTGATCGAGATCGGGTTGATGCCGGAATGGTACCTGCCCGATCGCAACGCGCCGCTCGACGACGAGAAGCGCGTCGAATTTTTCGCGATGTGGCGCGAGCTGCTGAAGAAGCCGCTGGCGGCGCGGAAGACGTGGATCATCCGCGACTATCACTCGCCGAACCTGATCTGGCTCGGGAATCGCACCGGCATCGAACGTGTCGGCGTAATCGATTTCCAGGACACCGTGCTGGGGCCGCAATCCTACGACGTGGTGTCGCTGCTCCAGGACGCCCGCATCGACGTGCCCGAGCCGCTCGAGCTGACACTGCTGTCGCGCTACATCAAGGCGCGCCGCGCGAGCGACGCAAGCTTCGACGCGGCCGGCTTCGCCGAGCTCTACGCCATCATGTCGGCGCAGCGGAACACGCGTTTGCTCGGCACCTTCGCCCGCCTCAACCGCCGCGACGGCAAGCCGCATTATCTGCGTCACCAGCCGCGGATCTGGACCTACCTCCAGCGCTCCCTGGCGCATCCCGCGCTCACCGATCTGCGCGACTGGTATCGCGCCAACGTCCCGCCGCCCCGAGGGCCAGCCCAAGGCTGATAAGGCTGAAAAGGCCGATTCGGGACCCGATTTACCGGCTGTTAGCCAAGACACCGGTAATCTGGCGGCCAGGCCGCCGGATAATTGCGGGGGCTGGAGCAGGGCAGATGACGGTGAAGACGGACCAGCGCGGCAACAGCCGGGTTGTTTTCGAGCGCGGGATCGCGGCCCAGATGATGGGTATCGACGGCACCTGGCGGCGCGACTGCACCATGGAGGACGTCTCCGAGAGCGGCGCCAAGCTGACCATCGACGGCTCGGTCGAAGGCCTGCATCTGAAGGAGTTTTTTCTGCTGCTGTCGTCCACAGGACTTGCGTACCGGCGCTGCGAGCTCGCCTGGGTCAATGGCGACCAGATCGGCGTCAACTTTCTCAAGCTTGGCGACAAGAAGAAAAAGGCGCGTTCCACATCCATCCGGGCTTAACGGCAACACCCGTCGTACAAGCGTCACGGCAGGTGGTTAAGGCGGTTAAGACGCGGTGCGGTCAGTCGAACCTCGTGTTAGGATTGCTGCGAACGCGAAATCAATAGGTCTGAGAAAGCGAAGGATGTCCGTCAAGCCGACCAAAGCCATGGTGCTCGCTGCAGGGTTCGGCCTGCGCATGCGTCCGTTGACGGACAAGATGCCGAAGCCGCTGGTGCCGGTGGCCGGCCAGCCGCTGCTCGATCACGTGCTCGACAAGCTCGGCCAGGCCGGCGTAAGCGAGGCGGTGGTCAACGTGCACTATCTGCCGGACCAGATCATCGATCACACCGCATCCCGCCAGCATCCGCGCGTGACCATCTCGGACGAGCGCGACCAGGTGCTCGGCACCGGTGGCGGCGTGGTCAAGGCGCTGCCGCTGCTCGGCGATGCGCCGTTCTTCCATGTCAATTCCGATACGCTGTGGATCGACGGTGTCCGCTCCAATCTGGCGCGGCTTGCCGAAAACTTCGACCCCGCGCGGATGGACATTTTGCTGCTGATGGCACCGACGGCGACCAGCATCGGCTATAGCGGTCGCGGCGACTACGGCATGACGCCCGACGGCGCCTTGCGCAAACGCAAGGAAAAAGAGGTCGTTCCGTTCGTCTATGCCGGCGCGGCGATCATGTCGCCATCGATCTTCGCCGATGCCCCGACGGGCGAGTTCTCGCTGACAAAGATGTTCGACCGCGCCAACGAGCAGGAGCGGCTGTTCGGCCTCCGCCTCGACGGCGTCTGGATGCATGTCGGCACGCCCGACGCCGTGCACGCCGCGGAAGAGGCGTTTCTGGAGAGCGTGGTGTAGGGCCGCGCCGTCATGCCCCGCGACCCGGCTACGCCAAGGCTTCGCCGGGATTAAGGTCCAGGGGCGCCGAAGCTTTAGCGAAGGCTGCAGGCGGGGCATCCAGTACGCCGCGGCCTCTCGGTCAAAACTCCACCGTCTCTGGAATACTGGATCATCCGCCTTCGCGGATGATGACACCTGTCCAGGTCCAGCGAACAGCGGGGACTATCTCACCTCGGCCCATGACCATTTGAGTCCGCCTCCCTATATTGGCGCCTGATTCCCGAATCAGGCAGCTCATGCGCGTTTTCAGCGTTCCAGTCTCAGTTCCGTTCCTGCGCACCGTCGTCTCAAGCCTGGTCGACGGCCGGCTGGTCGACGGCTTTGAGGCGCGCAAGGAGCCGGCGCGGCTGGCGGACGCCATGCTGTACCTGCCGACACGGCGCGCCATGCGCGTCGTCCGCGAGATCTTCCTCGACGAGATGAAGGTGGATGCTGTCGTGCTGCCGCGCATCGTGGCGCTCGGCGACATCGACGAGGATGAGCTCGCTTTCGCCGATGAAGGCGAACAGTTTTCCGGCGCAACGCCGCTCGACATTCCGCCGCGGCTCGGCGAGCTCGAACGGCGGCTGACACTGGCGCAGCTGGTCGCGGCCTGGGCCAAGGGCCCGGTATTGTCTCCGCTGGTCGTCGGCGGCCCCGCCTCGACGCTGGCGCTGGCGTCCGATCTCGCACGCCTGATCGACGACATGGTCACGCGCGGCGTCGACTGGAGCGCGCTCGATGGCCTCGTGCCTGATATGCTCGACCGGTACTGGCAGCACTCGCTTGAATTTTTGCGCATCGCGCGCATCGCCTGGCCCGGTCATCTCGCCGAAATCAAACGCATCGAGCCCGCTGCCCGCCGCGACCTCCTGATCGATGCCGAAGCCAAGCGGCTGACCGCGCATCCGAGCGGTCCCGTGATCGCGGCCGGTTCGACCGGCTCGATGCCGGCCACGGCAAGATTTCTCCACGCAGTCGCCTCGCTGCCGCATGGCGCCGTGGTGCTGCCCGGCCTCGACACTGATCTCGACGACGATGCCTGGCGCAGCATCGGCGGCGTACGCGACTCGCTCGGCAAGTTCGCGGAGCATCCGGTCTCGAACCATCCGCAATATGCCATGCACGCGCTGCTGGATCGCTTTGGCATCAAGCGCAGCGACGTCGATATCCTCCAGCCACCGGCGGAAGGCGGTCGCGATCTGCTCGCCTCCGAATCGATGCGGCCATCGGCCAAGACCGAGATTTGGCACGACCGGCTGAAGCAGCCGGACGTGGCCGCGAAGATCGCCAGCGGCATGAAGAACCTCGCGGTGGTCGAAGCCCCCAATCCCGAGATGGAAGCGCTCGCGATCGCGATCGCGATGCGCGAGGCGCGGCATCTCGACAAATCCGCGGCGCTTGTCACGCCCGATCGCGCGCTGGCGCGGCGGGTGATGGCCGCACTGACCCGATGGGATCTCGCATTCGATGATTCCGGCGGCGACGTCCTGATGGAAACCTCCGCCGGCGTCTTTGCGCGGCTCACAGCGGAGGCTGCGACCAAGGGATTGGAGCCGCCGACGCTGCTGGCGATGCTGAAGCATCCGCTGTGCCGGCTCGGCCGGTCGCCTGGCGCATGGAAGGCGGCGATCGAGGCCCTGGAGCTCGCCCTCTTGCGCGGCACGCGCCCGCCTGCGGGCACCGCCGGCCTGCTGCGCGAATTCAATCGCTTTCGCGAGGAGCTGGCAAAGCTGTGGCGCAGCGAGGTCTCCGCGCTGCATAAGGCCGAGCCGCGCGCACGTCTCAAGGCGGAAGACCTCGATCGCATTCAGGCGCTGATCGATGCGCTGCGACAAGCCTTGGCGCCGATCGAGAGCCTGGCGTCATCGAAACCGTATGACTTCGCCGAGCTCGCACATCGCCACCGCGAGATCATGATCGAGCTGTCGCGCGACGAGCACGGCATTTCGCTGGCCTTTGAGGAACGCGAGGGCCTCGCGCTCGCGGGTGCCTTCGACGATCTCCTGCGCGGCGGCACGACCAGCGGATTGATGGTAACGCTGCCCGACTACGCAGACGTCTTCCAGACTGCATTTGGCGATCGCGCGGTGCGGCGGCGAGACAAGCCGGGCGCTCGCCTGCAGATCTACGGCCCGCTGGAATCGCGCCTGATGCAGGCCGACCGAATCATCGTCGGCGGGCTGATCGAGGGGGTCTGGCCGCCGGCGCCGCGCATCGATCCCTGGCTGAGCCGGCCGATGCGGCACGAGCTCGGCCTCGATCTGCCGGAACGCCGTATCGGCCTCTCCGCGCATGATTTTGCGCAACTGCTCGGCGGCGACGAGGTCATCCTCACCCACTCCGCCAAGGCTGGCGGCGCGCCGGCGGTCGCCTCGCGCTTCCTGCACCGGTTAGAGGCGGTCGCGGGCGACGCGCACTGGAACGCTGCAATTCGCGCGGGGGAGAAATACGTACAGTTCGCGGGCGCGTTGGACCGGCCCGACGAGGTCAGACCGATCAAGCAGCCCGAGCCGCGACCGCCGCGCGCGACCCGTCCGCTCAGGATGTCTGTGACCGCGATCGAGGACTGGCTGCGCGATCCCTACACGATCTACGCAAAACACATTTTGCGGCTCGACGCGCTTGATCCCGTCGACATGCCGCTGTCGGCCGCCGACCGCGGCTCGGCGATCCACGATGCGCTCGGCGAGTTCACCGAAAAATACGCGACACGCCTACCTGACGATCCCGCGCGCGTGCTGCGGGCGATCGGCGAAAAATACTTTGCGCCGCTGATGGAGCGACCCGAGGCGCGAGCGCTGTGGTGGCCGCGCTTCCAGCGCATCGCGCGCTGGTTCGGCGAATGGGAGACGGCGCGGCGCGGCGTGATCGAGGCGATCACCGCGGAAACCCGCGGCGAGATCTCGATCACGCTCGACCATGGGCGCAGTTTCCGCCTCTCCGCCCGCGCCGACCGTATCGAACGGCGCCAGGGCGGTGGCTACGCCATCCTCGACTACAAGACTGGCCAGCCGCCGACCGGCAAGCAGGTCCGCATGGGCCTGTCGCCGCAGCTCACGCTGGAAGCCGCGATCCTGCGCGAGGGCGGTTTTCCCGACATCGACGCCGGCGCGTCCGTGAGCCAGCTCGTCTATGTTCGCCTGAGCGGCAACAATCCGCCGGGCGAAGAACGCATCCTCGAGCTCAAGTTCAAGCAAGGCGACGAGCCGCAGCCGCCGGACATCGCGGCCGCTGAGGCCAGGGCCAAGCTGGAGGCGCTGATCCGCGCCTTCGAGGACGAGAACCAGCCCTACACCTCATTGAACCTGCCGATGTGGACGAATCGCTACGGCACTTATGACGATCTCGCCCGGATCAAGGAATGGTCGGCGGCCGGCGGATTGGGGATCGAAGAATGGTGAAGGCACCGCGCCCCATCCCGGATGAAGTGCGCGCACGGCAGGCGCGCGCATCGGACCCGACCGCATCGGCGTTCGTGTCGGCCAATGCCGGCTCGGGCAAGACGCATGTGCTGGTGCAGCGGGTGATCCGCCTGCTGCTATCTGGCGTGCCGCCGGAAAAGATTCTCTGCATCACCTTCACAAAGGCGGCCGCCGCCAACATGGCCGAACGCGTGTTCACCACGCTCGGGCATTGGGTGACGCTCGACGACACGGCACTCGATGCCGCGATCCGCGCGGTCGGCATCCCGCATCCCAATACAAAATTGCGGCGCGAGGCACGAAAACTGTTCGCCTGCGCGCTGGAGACGCCGGGCGGGCTGAAGGTGCAGACCATCCACGCGCTGTGCACCCGCCTGCTCCAGCAGTTTCCGTTCGAGGCCAACGTGCCGGCGCGCTTCGCCGTGATCGACGAACGCGACCAGACCGACATGATGGAACGCGCCAATTTGAAGGTGCTGCTGGAGGCCGCGCGCGATCCTGAGAGCGTCACCGGCCGCGCGCTGCTGACCGCGATGGCGAGCGCGGCCGACGTCACCTTCAAGGAGGTCGTGCGCGAGGCTTGCCTGAGCCGCGATCATTTCATGGCCTGGACCGATGAAGCCGGCAGCGCGGAGCTGGCTGCCGTGCAGATGGCAGCAGTGCTGGGCGTGGACGCGAGCGATCGCATCGAGGACGTCGAGACGGAGATTGTCGACGGTCCGTTCCTGCCGCGAGCGCGCTGGGATGACATCGCCTTTGCGCTGGAGGACGGCAGCAAGTCTGACAACGACCAGGCCAGCCGGCTTCGCGAGGCAAGGGTCTTTTCCGGCAGCGCGCAGGTCGATGCCTATCTCTGCGTCTTCCTCACCGACGAAAAGCTGCCGCGCAAGGCGGTGCTGACCAAGAAGTTTTGCGATCACAACCCGTCCGTCGCCCGCTTGTTCGAGAGCGAGGCGCAGCGCCTCAGCGGATTGATCGAGACGCGCCGCGCGGTGACCATGCGCGACCGCACCGCGGCCCTGCTGCATATCGCGACCGCTGCGGCCGCAAACTACCGCCGCGAGAAGCAGGAGCGCGGGCTGCTCGACTATGACGACCTCATCGACAAGACGCTGGCGATGCTGGACCGTGTCTCCTCGGGCTGGGTGCATTACAAGCTCGACCGCGGTGTCGACCACGTGCTGATCGACGAAGCCCAGGACACCAGCCCGCGGCAATGGGACATCGTCGCGCACATCATCTCCGAATTCACGGCTGGCGAAGGCGCGCGCGAGGGACTCAACCGCACCATCTTCGCCGTCGGCGACGAGAAGCAGTCGATTTTCTCCTTTCAGGGCGCTCAGCCGCGAGAATTCGATGCACGCCGGCGCGAACTGCACCGCAAGTTCACGGCGGCAGGGCTGAAATTCGATCCGGTCGCCTTCACCTATTCGTTCCGCTCGGGTGCCGCGATCCTGCATTCGGTGGACCACGTCTTCCGCGAGCCCCAGATCTACAAGAGCATCCATTCGGTCGAGACCGGCCATCCCCTGCACAATGCGCTCGCAGATGCAGGCCCGAGCGTGATCGAGCTGTGGGACCTTGCGGAAGCCGATGACAGGCAGGAGATCGAGGGGTGGCGTGCGCCGTTCGACGGCGTTGCCGCCACCAGCCCCGAGGTCAGGCTCGCCCGCCGCATCCAGGCCGAGATCAAGCGACTGGTCGAGAGCGGCACGCTGACCGGCCACGAAGGCGAGCGGCGTCCCCTACGCTATGGCGACATGCTGGTCCTGGTCCGCCGGCGCGGCAATGCGTTCGACGCCGTGATCCAGGCACTGAAACATGCCAATGTTCCGGTCGCCGGCGCCGACCGGCTGAAGCTCACCGAGCACATCGGAATCATCGACCTGATGAACCTCGCCGATGCGCTGCTGCTGCCGCAGGACGATCTTGCGCTCGCGGTGGCGCTGAAGAGCCCGCTGTTCGGCCTCGACGACGACGATCTGTTCCAGCTTGCCCATGACCGCAAGGGATCCTTGCGCCGCGCGCTTAGCGAGCATGCGGCCACAAGCGAGAAGTTCGCGACGGCGCTGCGGCGGCTGGAAGCCTGCGAAACGCGGGCGCGCGAGGAGACACCGTTCGCCTTCTATGCCTGGCTGCTTGGCGGCGACGGTGGACGCGCGCGCATCCTGCTCCGGCTCGGCCACGAGGCTAACGACGCGCTCGACGAATTTTTGGAGCTCGCACTGAACTACGAGCGCAAGGCGCCGGCCTCGCTGCAAGGTTTCATGGCCTGGCTGCGCTCGGCCGACACCGAGGTGAAGCGCGATATGGAGATCTCGCGCGACGAGGTGCGGGTGATGACGGTGCACGGCGCCAAGGGCCTGGAGGCCTCGGTCGTGTTCATGGTCGACACCACATCGTCGCCTGCGGATTCGCAGCGGCTGCGGCTGATCCACGTCCCGCGCGGCAATGGCGGCGAGGTGGTGGTCTGGGCCGGCCGCAAGGCGGATGATCCCAAGCCGGTCGTCGAGGCGCGCAAGGCGATGCTCGAGGAGACCGAGGACGAATATCGACGCCTGCTCTACGTGGCGATGACGCGCGCCGCCGACCGGCTCATCGTCGGCGGCTGCATGCCCGGCAACATGAAGACGGTTCGCAAGCTGAGCTGGTACGATCTGGTCGACACCGGGCTCGCCGGCGCGGGGCTGGACAAGCAGACAATCGAGACGCCGCTCGGCAAGGTGACGCGATTCGCGCGGCCGGAGGACGAGGCAGTGCTGGGCACGCCAGCAACCTCGTTGGACCAGACGACCGCGCTCCCGGACTGGCTGCGGACGCCGGCACCGCGCGAGACCATCGACGACGATCCGGTCCGCCCCTCCGGCCAGTCGGCCGAGGAAGGCCGCGCGGTGCTGTCAGGCGAATCAGTGCAGTCCCGCGCGCTCGCGCTGCAACGCGGCACGCTGGTGCACCGGCTGCTGCAATCGCTGCCCGACATCGCCACTGAGCGCCGGCGCGAGGCCGCGCTCGGCTTCATGGCGCGCAATGCCTCGGATTGGGCGGAGGCTGACCGCGCCGCGTTGGCGGACAAGGTGCTGGCCCTGATCGCCGAACCACGGTTTGCGCCGGTGTTTGCCGCGGGTAGCCGGGCGGAGGTCGCGATCGTCGGCAGGCTGGAGCGGCAGGGCCGCACCCCGGCGCTGGTGTCGGGCCAGATCGACCGGCTGGTCGTTCGCCCGGATGAGGTCCTGATCGTCGATTTCAAGACCAACCAGGCGGCTCCCAGGAGCGCCACCGCCGCGCCCGCCGCCTATGTGCGGCAGCTTGCATTGTACCGGGCGGTGCTATCGGGGCTTTATCCCCAAAAGCCGGTCCGCGCCGTCCTGCTCTGGACCGAGGCCCTTGAATATATGGAGATTTCGGCTCCCGCGCTGGACGCGGCGCTGGCATCTCTTCATCTCGGTGTGAGCGTCCTTGACCCGGCAAGGAGCCATTCATAGGTTGACGCCATGATCTTGGCGCGATTCTCGTCGCGTCCTTCTCTCAGGTACGAGGTACTTCCATGGCCGTTGGTAAGGTTTCTGACACCGATTTCGAAGCCGAAGTGCTCAAGGCAAACGGCCCCGTGGTCGTCGATTTCTGGGCCGAATGGTGCGGCCCCTGCCGCATGATCGCACCCGCCCTCGACGAGATCGCCGGCGCGATGGGCGACAAGGTCAAGATCGTGAAGCTCAACGTCGACGAGAGCCCGAAGACCGCGTCGAAGTATGGCGTGATGTCGATCCCGACCCTGATGATCTTCAAGGGCGGCGAGATGGCCTCCCGTCAGGTCGGCGCCGCGCCGAAGGCGAAGCTGCAGCAGTGGATCACCTCTGCGGTCTGATCTGGCTCGCACAGGTTTATTTTTGGAAACGGCCGGCGAAAGTCGGCCGTTTTGCGTTGACGGAACATGTCCAGCGTAAGACGAGTCCCAGCCCGTGCCTCCCCCTGCAAACCGCGCGCGAAAATCGACATCTCTCGTGGCGATGGAAGCCCGCTCGGTCGACTCGATCCCGCGCGGCAAGGAGTGGCAGTACGAGCCGAAATGGGACGGCTTCCGCTGCCTGCTGTCGCGCAACGGCGGCAGCATTGATCTGCGCTCGAAATCCGGCGAGGACCTCGCGCGCTATTTCCCCGAGATCGTCGCCGCGGCGCTGAAGCCGAAGGCGGATCGCTTCACGCTCGACGGCGAGATCGTCGTGCCGCACGGCAAAGGCTTTTCTTTCGACGCGCTGCTGCAACGCATTCACCCCGCTTCAAGCCGCGTGAAGAAACTCTCGGAGGAAACACCGGCACTCTATCTCGCCTTCGATCTACTTGCGACAGCCAGGGAGAAGCAGCTTGCCAAAGAGCCGCTCAGCGAGCGGCGGCCGGCGCTGGAAGCGTTTGCCAAAGCCAATCTGAAAGGCGGCATCTTCCGCCTCTCACCGGCGACGACGAGCTACGCTATTGCGAAAAAATGGCTGGCGCAATCGGGCGGCGGCTCGGACGGCGTCATCGCCAAGCGCATCGACCTGCCCTATCAGGCGGGAAATCGCGACGGCATGCAGAAGATCAAGAAATTCCGCAGCGCCGATTGCGTTGTCGGCGGCTTCCGCTATGCCACCAACAAGCTCGCCGGCCGGAGCGTGGTCGGCTCGCTGCTGCTCGGACTCTACGATGACAAAGGTCTCCTGCACCATGTCGGCTTCACCTCGGCGATCAAGGCGACGGAAAAGCCCGATCTGACCGACCGGCTCGAGGCGCTGATCGGCGAGCCAGGCTTCACCGGCAACGCGCCGGGCGGGCCAAGCCGCTGGTCCACCGAGCGCTCGGCCAAGTGGTGTCCGCTCAGGCCGAAGCTCGTGATCGAGGTCTGCTATGACCATTTCAGCGGCGAGCGCTTTCGCCACGGCACCTCGATCCTGCGCTGGCGCCCCGACAAGGCACCGCGGCAATGCAGCTTCGAGCAGCTGAAGCAGAAAGTGGCCGATCCGATGAAGCTGCTGAAACAGCTGTAGCCCGTAGCCCGGTTGGAGCGCAGCGCAATCCGGACTACGAAGCGACAACTATTTGAGCCATCCCGTCGCCAGCGCGTTCGCCAACTCAGGCTGGTCATTGCGGCGAGCAATAGCTGCCATCGCCTCATGATCGTAGGCAACATGGCGGAACGTGACCTGCCAGGCACCATCGGTTGGCTCGAGGATCGCGTAACGCGCGTGCGCCGTGCCGGCCTCGACGACATGCGGGAACGGATGTTTGTCACGATAGCCGGGACTGCCGACGCTGCCGGGATTGACGATCAGCCTTCCGTCGCGAAGCCGCACGGCACGTGCGAGATGGGTGTGGGCGCAGAGGACCAGCGATTGCGTGACCCCTCGTGCGAGCTGCTCGATCCGATCGAGCGGGGATAACGTCACCGTGCCGTCGGGATGCACGGTATCGAGCCAGTAGACCTCGTCATTGCCGGGCGTCGCGTGGCAGAGGAAGACATGGTCGCGAAACACGCGCGTCATCGGTTGCGCGCGCAGCCAGTCGAGTTGCGCAGTATTGAGCGCCGCATGGGCGGGGCGATCCCACGAGCCCATCTTCTCCGGCGGACGGTCGAGCAGATAGCGATCGTGATTTCCGAGCACGTGCACGGCATCGAGCTCCATCAGGATGTCGATGGTGCGGCGCGCATCGAGCGGGCCACTCAGCATATCGCCGAGATTGACGATGTCGGCGATGCCTTGCGCGCGGATGTCGGCGAGCACAGCTTCCAGCGCGAGATAGTTTCCGTGAACGTCGGCGATCGCGGCAAAACGCATTGGCAGTCACTCCCTACCGTGCCCGGACGCAGTATCTACGCGAGCACTATGCAGGAGGCGTGCCGTTGATGGCGAGCACGTGGCCGGCGAGATAGAGCGAGCCGGTGATCAGGATGCGCGGCGGCACTTCGTAGGCGAGCTTCGCCAATGCGCGCAGCGCGGCCTCGATGCCCGGCGCGGGCTCGACGCGCATGCCGAGGCTGCGCGCGGCATCCGCGAGGATGTCGACCGGCATCGCGTGGTCGGTATCGGGAATCGGCACCGCGATGATGTGACGGGTCAAGCCGGCGAAATTGGCGAGAAAACCCTGCGCGTCCTTGCTGGCCATCATGCCCACGATGACGACCAGCGGCCGCGACACCCGCTCTTCGAGATCGCCGAGCGCCGCCGCCGCGACGCGGCCGCCCTCGGCATTGTGGCCGCCATCGAGCCAGATATCCGATCCCTGCGGTCCCCAGGAGAGCAGCTCGCCGGACGTGATGCGCTGCATTCGCGCCGGCCATTCGGCGCCGACGATCCCGGCCTCGAACGCCGCCTGGCTGACCTTGAACGCGCTAATGGCCCGCAGCGTCGCGATCGCGAGGCCGGCGTTGTCGAACTGGTGGCGGCCGAACAGGCGCGGGGCCGTGAGATCCATCAAGCCGCGCTCATCGGAATAGACCAGACGCCCGTGCTCGACATTGACGTGCCAGCTTTCGCCCGCGGCAAACAACGGCGCGCGCATGCGCCTGGCCTGCGCTTCGATCACGGCCATCGCCTCGCCCGACTGCTCGGCGCAGATGACGGGTACGCCGCGCTTGATGATCGCGGCCTTTTCGCCGGCGATCGACGTCAGTGTATCACCCAGGAAATCCATGTGGTCCATGCTGACAGGCGTGATCACGCAGGCCGCCGGTGTATCGACCACGTTGGTCGAATCGAGCCGGCCGCCGAGGCCGACCTCGAGCAGAACCACATCGGCCGGGTTCTGCGCGAACAGATGAAACGCAGCCGCCGTCTTGAGCTCGAACACGGTGGCCGCCTCGCCGGCATTGACACGCTCGACCTCTTCCAGCGCCGCACGCAACTCGTCGTCACCGACCAGCGCGCCGCCACCGACCCGGCCGAGCCGGAAACATTCGTTGATGCGAACCAGATAGGGCGAGGTGTAGGCGTGGACGCGCAGGCCTGCGGCCTCCAGCGTCGCGCGCAGATAGGCGAGCGTCGAGCCCTTGCCGTTGGTACCGGCGATATGGATCACCGGCGGCAGCTTGCGCTCGGGATGACCGAGCCGCTCGAGCAGACGGTGCATCCGCTCCAGCCCGAGATCGATGCGCTTCTGATGCAGGGCCGACAGCCGCCCGATCAATTCGCCGAGCGAAGGCTTTGCGCTGTCGGAGGAGGCGTTCACGCGTGCGGCGCGGCCGGCGCCGTCTCGGGCGCCGATACGATCTGCGCCGGGCTGACGACCGGCTGCACTGGTTTCGAGGCGCTCTCCAGCGCTGGCGCCCTGGTCAACAGGCGGCAGAGCCGCGCCAGGGTCGGGCGCAATTCGTGGCGGTGCACGACCATGTCGACCATGCCGTGCTCCTTGAGGTATTCGGCGCGCTGAAAACCCTCGGGGAGTTTTTCGCGGATGGTCTGCTCGATCACGCGCGCGCCGGCAAAACCGATCAGCGCACCGGGCTCGGCGATCTGCACGTCGCCGAGCATCGCATAGGACGCGGTGACGCCGCCGGTGGTCGGGTTGGTCAGCACGACGATGTAGGGCTGTTTTGCTTCACGCAGCATCTGCACCGCGACCGTGGTGCGCGGCATCTGCATCAGCGACAAGATGCCTTCCTGCATGCGCGCGCCGCCGCTGGCGGCGAACACGATGAAAGGTGACTTCTTCTCGACCGCAAGCTCAAGCCCGCGCACGATGGCTTCGCCCGCGGCCATGCCGAGCGAGCCGCCCATGAAGTCGAAATCCTGCACGGCGACGACGACGGCGGCGCCTTCGAGCTTGCCGTAGCCGACCTTGATCGCGTCGTTCAGATTGGTCCGCGCGCGGGCATCCTTGATGCGATCGACGTACTTCTTCTCGTCACGGAACTTGAGCGGATCGGGCGTGACGTCAGGCAGCGCGACGTCGTACCAGGTCTCGTTGTCGAAAATCGACTTCAGACGCGCCACCGAGTTCATGCGCATATGATAGTTCGAGCCGGGGATGACGAACTGGTTGGCCTCGACGTCCTTGTAGAACACGAGCTGTCCGGAATCCGGGCACTTGATCCAAAGATTCTCCGGCGTCTCCCGCCGCAGCATGTTGCGGATCTTCGGCCGGACCACATTGGTAAGCCAGTTCATGGTTTGCTCCGATGTGCGATCCCACCTGGGGACCGCCTGAAGGGATATATGGCGGCCGGGCCACATCCCGGCAAGCCGCCGTCTCGTCCGCCTTGCTCGCCAGACTTGGCAGCGGAATTATGGCTTATTCCGCCGCCTGTTGCGCGCCCTTGACGCCCTGGGCCAGGGCCGCCGTCAGCTCGGCGACGGCGTTAACGGTTTTGCCGGTGGCGCGCCCGTCCGCATCGAGGCTGTTCTTGAGAGCATCGACCAGCGCGGTGCCGACCACCGCGCCATTGGCATGGGATGCAATGGCGCGGGCGTTCTCCGGCGTGCGGATGCCGAAGCCGACGCAGACCGGCAGCTTGGTGTGCCGCTTGATGCGGGTAACCGCCTCGCTCACGGCCGAGGCGTCAGCCGCCGCCGCGCCGGTGATGCCGGTGATCGCGACGTAATAGACAAAGCCCGACGTGTTGGCGAGCACGGCCGGCAGTCGCTTGTCATCGGTGGTCGGTGTCGCCAGGCGGATGAAGTTGAGGCCGGCCTTCATTGCGGGCAGGCAAAGCTCGTCGTCCTCTTCCGGCGGCAGGTCGACGATGATGAGGCCGTCGATGCCGGCGGTCTTCGCATCGACTAGGAATTTGTCGACGCCATAGATGTAGATCGGGTTGTAATAGCCCATCAGCACGATCGGCGTCGCGTTGTCGTCCTTGCGGAAGCCGCGCACGAGCTCGAGGGTCTTCTTCAGCGTCATGCCGACCTTGAGCGCGCGGAGCCCGGCGGCCTGGATCGACGGGCCGTCGGCCATCGGATCGGTGAAGGGCATGCCGAGCTCGATCACATCGGCGCCGGCCTTCGGCAGCGCCTTGATGATCTCGAGCGAGGTCGCAGGATCAGGATCGCCGGCCATCACGAAGGTGACGAAGGCCGAGCGGCCGGCTTTCTTCAACTCGGCGAAGCGGGTGTCGATACGCGTGGTCACTTGCTCTTGCCCCTCAGGATGTCGCCGACCTGCGGGACGTCCTTGTCGCCGCGGCCGGAGAGGTTGACGACCATCAGGTGATCTTTCGCCCGCTTCGGCGCGAGCTCCATCACCTTGGCGATGGCATGTGCCGGCTCGAGCGCGGGGATGATGCCTTCCAGCTTTGACAGCAACTGGAACGCTGCGAGCGCCTCGTCGTCGGTCGCGGAGAGATAGTTGACGCGGCCGATCTCGTGCAGCCAGGAATGCTCGGGGCCGATGCCGGGATAGTCGAGGCCAGCGGAGATCGAATGCGCGTCCTGGATCTGGCCGTCCGCGTCCATCAAGAGATAGGTGCGGTTGCCGTGGAGCACGCCGGGACGGCCGCCCGCGATCGACGCCGCATGCAGTTGCGTCAGCCCGTGGCCCGCAGCTTCGACGCCGAAGATTTCGACGGTGGAATCGTCGAGGAACGGATGAAACAGGCCCATCGCGTTCGAGCCGCCGCCGATGCAGGCGACCAGCGAATCCGGCAGGCGGCCTTCGACCTCCTGCATCTGCACCTTGGTCTCGTTGCCGATGATCGACTGGAAGTCGCGCACCAGCGTCGGATAGGGATGCGGCCCTGCGACCGTGCCGATGCAGTAGAAGGTGTTGTGCACGTTGGTGACCCAGTCGCGCAGCGCCTCGTTCATGGCGTCCTTCAGCGTGCGCGTGCCCGACTGCACCGGGACCACCGTTGCGCCCAGCATCTCCATGCGGATGACGTTGGGCTGCTGCCGCTCGACGTCGACGGCACCCATATAGACGACGCATTCGAGACCGAAGCGCGCGCACAGCGTCGCGGTGGCGACACCGTGCTGGCCGGCGCCGGTCTCGGCGATGATGCGCTTCTTGCCCATGCGCCGCGCCAGCATGATCTGGCCGAGCACGTTGTTCACCTTGTGCGAGCCGGTGTGGTTGAGCTCTTCGCGCTTGAGGTAGATTTTTGCGCCGCCGAGATGCTCGGTCAGGCGCTCGGCGAAATAGAGCGGCGAAGGACGGCCGACATAATTCTTGAGGTAGCCGTTCATCTCGGCCTGGAACGCAGGATCGGCCTTGGCCTCGGTATAGGCCTTCTCCAGATCGAGGATCAGCGGCATCAAGGTTTCGGCGACGAAGCGCCCGCCAAAAATACCGAAATGGCCGCGCTCGTCAGGGCCGCTGCGATAGGAATTGGGTTTTGCAATATTCATCGGACGCTCAACTCTTGACTTGCATCTTGGCTTGCGCGCGCAGCGCGAATGAAGGCCTTGATCATCTCGGGGTCCTTCACGCCCGGGGCGTTCTCGACACCGGAGGAGACGTCGACACCACCGGCGCGGGTGACGCGGACGGCTTCGGTAACGTTGTCGGCGTGAAGCCCGCCTGAGACCATGTAGGGCAATTTCAGATCGAGATTTTCCAGCAGGTGCCAGTCAAAGGGCGCCCCCAGGCCGCCGGGCCGGGTCGCTTCTTTCGGTGCACGTGCATCGAACAGGATGCGATCGGCGACAGCGGCGTAACCGGCCAGCACGGCGAGATCGGCTGATGTTGCGACCGGCACCGCCTTCATCACCGGGCGACCGAACTTCTGCTTGATGTCGCGCAGCCGCGCCACGCTCTCTTTGCCGTGAAGCTGGAAGATGTCCGGCGACAGCGCGTCCATGATGTTGTCGAGCGTGGCATCGTCTGCATCGACGGTGAGCGCGACCTTGAGCGCGCGCCGCTTCACCTGCTGACCGAGGCCCCGGCCGGCTTCCAGCGACAGATGCCGCGGCGACGGCGGGAAGAACACGAACCCCACCATGTCGGCACCCGCGTCGAGTGCTACTTCGAGCGTCTCGGGCGTGGACAGGCCGCAGATTTTGACCAGCAGGGACATGTTCTCCAAGGACATGGGCTCAAAGCAAATGGAGGCCGCGGGTCCGCGGCCGGAAAACAGCGCTTTCGGTTGCGGCCGCTTCTACAACGTCGCGCGCTGCTTGTCTCGCCCGACGGGCCCGTAAAGGCCCGTCCCGGAGGGAACAGGGAGGCGCTGGGACTCGGGCTTTGTTGCGGCCGCCTGGGCCCGCAGATCGGCCAGCTCGCCCCGCGCAGCCCGGGCATCCGCATCATGCCGGCGCGCCGCACGCCGCCAGTGCCGCTGACCGAACCAGACGGCACAACCGCCCGCGAAGACCCCGAGCGCAGCCACCACGATCAGGAGCAGGAACAGCGGCAGCGTGACCGACAATGACGGGTCGTTGGAAACGAAGGGATCGAACGAGACCGTGACAAAATGCCGATTGGCGACGGCGAAGACCATCAGGATCAGGCCCAGCGGAATCACGATCAGCGCGGTCAGGAACTTTCGCATCTCGGCTCGCTCGCCTTGAATCAAGCTTGCGGCCGCATCTCTCGCGACCGCGGAAAACCCTGACGTCGGCCTCAGTCTGGCGCGCCTGGATCCGGATGGTCGCGATTCAGCCGTTCGCGCATTTCCTTGCCGGTCTTGAAGAACGGAACGCTCTTCTGGTCGACGGGCACATGGGCGCCGGTGCGTGGATTGCGCCCTGCGCGCGCAGGGCGATGCTTGACCGAGAAGGCACCGAAGCCGCGCAACTCGACGCGATCACCGCGCGCGAGAGCCGCTACGATCTCTTCGAGAATCGCATTCACAATGTTCTCGACATCCCGCTGGTACAGATGCGGGTTGTGCTCGGCGATACGCTGAACAAGTTCGGATTTGATCATCGAGAGATAGGACCCGGAAGCGTGCGGATGACCATTTCCGTGAAAATACCGTGATCTGTCAAGACGCTAAATCAAGGTTGAGCGTCGTGAAAATGCGTGACAAATGCCGAAAAAGCGGGCTGGCCCGGCACGCGTCGAACGGGAAAAACCTCGAAGGCTCGCCCGACTGCGGTCAGTTCGACGCCGCCGGCTGCCACAAGGCCAGCATTCCATCCATTCCGAGCCGATCGACCGCCTGTACCACGCCGGTTTGCCCGATTTGATGCGCAATCGAGCCCAAACCCAGCGCTTCCAGCGTGATGGCGGCGGCCGTCTTTAGGAACGGCAGATCGCTGAAGCGCGGCTCAAGCTTGTAATCGCGCACGGAAAGCCCCTTCTTGACGCCCTTCTGCTCGACCAGCCAGGTCACGGCGGTCTTCTCGTCGCCGATCTGGTCGATCAGCTTGAGATCGATCGCCTGGCGTCCGGTGAAGACACGGCCATCAACCACTTTCTCGAGCTGCGTGTCATCCATGCCACGCCGTTCCTTCACCAGTCCCTTGAACCAGGCGTAGGAATCCTTCACCAGCGCATCGAGCGCGGCCCGTGCCTCGGGGCTGGTCGGCTCAAAACCGTTGGGCGCGGCCTTCAGCGGCGTGGACTTTACCTCCTCGACCTTGACGCCGACGGTCCTCAGCAGCTCCGAGACGTTCGGAAACTGGAACAGCACGCCGATCGAGCCGACCAGCGAACTCTGCTGGGCGATGATGTGGTCGCTGGCGATCGCGGTGATGTAGCCGCCGGAGGCGGCGAGGCCTTCGACCACGACGACGAGCGGCTTCTTGGCCTTCAGCCGCACCAGCGAATCATAGAGCTGCTCGGAGCCGGCGGTCGTGCCGCCCGGCGAGTTGATGTGGACGATGACGGCGGCAGCCTGCGAGTTCTCCAGCCGCTCCAGCGCCTGCGTGCGATCGGAATCGCTGCGGATCAGGCCGTCGATCTGGACCCGCGCGATCGAGCCGGCGGCCGCGAACGTACCGCGCGCACCTGGTGTCGCGACCAGCGCGAAGCCTGCGATCGCCGCGATCGCGATCAGCGCGGCCATCACGCGCCAGAACGTCAGCTTGCGGCGGATCCTGCGGCGATCGACGATGATGTCCGAATCGAGCGACATCGGAATATCTCCAAAATGAAGGGCCAAGCGCGTTGTGCCGTCGCAGCGTGACCATTGGCTTATCTGGATACATCAATTGCGGCGCAATTAGAAGAAAACAAGGCCCGGCTCGGCGGAGGCCGCGTAGCCCGGTCTACAGGCCCAACAAAAAAGCCCCGGCTCGCGCCGGGGCTTTGATGCCAGCGAAACGTAGGTTTCGCTTACTTGCTGTCGCGGTTCTTGAGCGCGGTGCCGAGGATGTCGCCGAGCGTCGCACCCGAATCGGAGGAGCCGTACTGCGCGATGGCTTCCTTCTCTTCGGCGACTTCGAGCGCCTTGATCGACACCTGGACCTTGCGGGCCTTCTTGTCGAACTGGATCACGCGGGCATCGACCTTCTCGCCGACGGCGAAGCGTTCGGCGCGCTGATCGTTGCGGTCACGGGCGAGCTCCGAGCGTTTCACGAAAGTGGTGAAGTCGGTACCGGTGATCTTCACCTCGATGCCGCTCTCCTTCACTTCGAGCACTTCGCAGGTCACGACCGCGCCCTTCTTGACATCGCCCGGCTCGGCGAAGGGATCGCCTTCGAGCTGCTTGATGCCGAGCGAGATGCGCTCCTTCTCGACGTCCACATCGAGCACCACGGCCTTCACCATGTCGCCCTTCTTGTAGTTGTCGATCACCTGCTCGCCCGGAAGCTTCCAGTCGAGGTCGGAGAGATGGACCATGCCGTCGACGTCGCCCTCGAGGCCCAGGAACAGACCGAACTCGGTCTTGTTCTTGACCTCGCCCTCGACCGTCGAACCGGTCGGGTGACCTTCGACGAAGACCTCCCACGGGTTGCGCATGGTCTGCTTGAGGCCGAGCGAGATGCGGCGCTTGACGGAATCGACTTCCAGCACCTGCACTTCGACTTCCTGCGAGGTCGAAACGATCTTGCCGGGGTGCATGTTCTTCTTGGTCCACGACATCTCGGAGACGTGGATCAGGCCTTCGATGCCCGGCTCGAGCTCGACGAACGCGCCGTAGTCGGTGATGTTGGTGACGCGGCCGGTGAAGCGGGCACCCAGCGGGTACTTGGCTTCGATGCCCTGCCACGGATCGTCCAACAGCTGCTTCATGCCCAGCGAGATGCGGTGCGTCTCGTGGTTGATCTTGATGATCTTGACCTTCACGGTCTGGCCGATCGAGAGCACCTCGGTCGGATGGTTGACGCGGCGCCACGCGATATCGGTGACGTGCAGCAGACCGTCGATGCCGCCGAGATCAACGAACGCACCGTAATCGGTAATGTTCTTGACCACGCCGTCGATGACCTGACCCTCTTCGAGGTTCTGCACCAGCTCCTGACGCTGCTCGGCGCGGGTCTCTTCGAGAACCGTGCGGCGGGAGACGACGATGTTGCCGCGGCGGCGATCCATCTTGAGGATCTGGAACGGCTGCGAGTTGTTCATCAGCGGCGCAACGTCGCGGATCGGACGGATGTCGACCTGCGAACGCGGCAGGAAGGCCACGGCACCGTCGAGGTCGACGGTGAAGCCGCCCTTGACCTGGTTGAAGATGACGCCGTTGACCTTCTCGTTGTTCTGGAAAGCCTTCTCGAGCTTGCCCCAGCTCTCTTCGCGGCGCGCCTTGTCGCGCGACAGCACGGCTTCGCCGAGGGCGTTCTCGATGCGATCGAGGAACACTTCCACCTCGTCGCCGACCTTGAGCTCGCTGTCACGGCCGGGGCCGGAAAATTCGCGCAGGGCGACACGGCCCTCGGTCTTCAGGCCGACGTCGATGACGGCCATGTCCTTTTCGATTGCAACAACCTTGCCCTTGATGACTGAGCTTTCCTGCAGGTTGCCACCTGCGAAGGACTCGTCGAGCATCGCGGCGAAATCGTCGCGCGACGGGCTATAGGTATCAGCAGAAGTCGAAGCCATTTGTTCTCCAGTTGCGGATGTCGTGCCGGCCGTTGGGTTCATGGGCGCATCGCACGCGCAGTGTCGGAAGGTCCGCAAGACCTTCGAGCGACCGCTCGCTGCTCCAGCCTGCGAGGCGGAACAGCGGAAGCGGGCCGGCTGAGGCCCGCGCGTTCGATACGTGGAATCTTTGTCCGGAGCCTGGATCGCGCCGGTCCCGAACAGGGACCGGAGTATCGACCTCAAAGAGCGGGAGCGGGCGCTTCCTCCAATGACGGCAGCGGCTTAACCCCGCGACCGGCCCGCTCGGACGGCCTCGATAATGTCGATGGCGGCCCGGACGCCGCCTTCTATATCCAGTTGGGAGTTATCTAGCAAGTAAGCATCCGCGGCCGGTTTCAAGGGCGCAATCGGCCGGTTTTTGTCGCGTTCGTCGCGCTGGATGATGTCGGCGAGCACGGCCGCCTCGTCGGCCTCCTCGCCCCGCGCCTTGGCCTCCATGGTCCGGCGGCGGGCGCGGACCCTGGGGTCGGCAACGACGAAAATCTTCACGTCAGCATGGGGACAGATCACGGTTCCAATGTCCCGGCCGTCCAGCACGGCGCCTGGCGGGTCGGCTGCGAACTGCCGCTGGAAATTGACCAGGGCCTCGCGAACCCCAGGGATCGCCGAGACGATGGAAGCGCCTTCGCCGGCCTTCTGGGTCTTCAGGGCGGGATTGCCGAACTTTTCGGGATCGAGTTCCAGCGCCGCCGCGACCGCCGCCGCCTCGTCCCGAAGATCATGCCCGGACTGCATCAGCGAATAGGCCACCGCGCGATAGATCACGCCGGTATCGAGGTGACGGTAGCCGTAATGGTGAGCAAGACGTTTGCCGAGCGTCCCTTTACCCGAGGCTGCGGGCCCGTCGATGGCGATGATCATATCACTCAAACCTTGACTGCGTGGAAACTGCGGGCGCGCCGCAATGGCCGCTCTTCCGTGAAGATGTTGCGAGACGCGAATTCGGCGGGGCTCGCATAAGTCAAATATTCACGCATCGCATCCGATGGGGATGACGCGGTGAACCACGGCTCGGCGAGACGCCGCGCCGGATCGCACACCCATGCCGGCACCCGTCCGAGGCGACGCTGCTTTGCCAGATATTCGGCGATCGCGCCGACCAAGGCATCAAGCCGATCGTTCCGCGTCAATACTGGTTCGTCTTCGATCGTCTCGTATTGAGCCCGGCTCGTCCCGGCCAGATCGAACGTGTCGATGAATTCGGCCAGCGTAGCGTCCTGCGGCGCGCCGGCGCGTATGCGATCGACGGCCTCAGCGAGGGTATTTGGGCGCATCGGCTCCTCCCTCCAGGTTCATGTTCTTCAAAAGGAAGCGCTGCTTTTCCGAGGATGCTGCGCTCACGGGAAAATACCGGCTAAGCAGCGCAATGGCTTCCTCTACGGTCGAGATTCCAACCACTTTCATCAAGTTCAGGATATCCAGCCGCTCCGTCTCCCCGCGAACGGGATCCGTGACCCGGAATGCCTTCAGTTTCAGCGCGAGAAGATATGCAGCGGAGGGCACTGAGACCTCAAGCCCCGGTGGCGTGCCGTCACGCGGGAAAGTGCCAAATTCGAGATGATCCGCGGCACGGTCGGCCAGTGGGCTCAGATGAAATACCACGTGATCGTTGAACCAGTCGGCGCCCCATCCATTCCTCGCAGCAATTTCGGCTGTGATCCTCTCCAGCCAATCCGGCAGCGGACGCTCGAGCTTTGAGACGTCGACGTCCTCGGTCGCGAAGCGAAAATTGCTGGCAAGCATGAGGGCGGAGCCACCATAGACCGCAATCCGAAGCTTGGTTCCAGCCTCGGCCGCAGCACGGCCTATCGAATCGAAAGCATCCAGCAAGGCATCGCGGTCGAAGGCTGCGCTCATGGCAGCTTCCTCATGAAAACTCGGCCCCAAGCGAACGCATCATCGGGATGAAATCCGGGAAACTGGTGGCGATGAAGGCGGTGTCGTCGACGGTCACGGGCTGGTCGGAGGCGCAGCCCATCACCAGCGCGGACATCGCGATGCGATGGTCCATGTGGGTGGCGACAAGGCCGCCGCCGGGAACGTGGCCGCGGCCTTCGACGATCAGGTCGTCGCCGGAGATCTCGACTTTCACGCCGTTGACGCGGAGCATGGCGGCGGTGGCTTCGAGACGGTCGGATTCCTTGACGCGCAGCTCCTGGAGGCCGCGCATGATGGTCGTGCCCTCGGCGAAGGCGGCCGCCACCGCCAGCACGAGATATTCGTCGATCATCGACGGCGCGCGCTCCGGCGGCACCACGACGCCGCGCAGTTTCGAGGCGCGCACGCGCAGCTTCGCCATCGGCTCGCCGGCGTCGCCGCGAACTTCGCTTTCCTCGATCGAGGCACCCATTTCGCGCAGCGTGGTGAACAGGCCGGTGCGCAGCGGATTGGTCATGACATCGGATAGGACGACGTCAGAGCCTTCGACGATCAGCGCAGCGACGATGGGGAACGCCGCCGATGAGGGATCGGCGGGCACGACGACATTGGCCCCATGCAGCTCAGGCTGACCCACGAGCGTGATACGGCGGCCGTGCCGACCTTCCTGCCTAGAGGTGATCTCGGCGCCGAAATGCTTGAGCATCAACTCGGTGTGGTCGCGACTGGCCTCGGTCTCGATGACCGTGGTGGTGCCCGGCGCAGCCAGGCCCGCGAGCAGCACGGCGGATTTGATCTGGGCCGAGGCGACCGGGGTCTTGTAGGTGATCGGCAGCGGATCGCGCGCGCCCTGGACGGTCAGCGGCAGACGGCCTCCCTCGCCACCGGAGACGACCTTCGCGCCCATCTTTTCCAGTGGGTCCAGGATCCGGCGCATGGGCCGGCTGCGCAGCGAGGCATCGCCGTCGAAAATCGCCGAGATCGGGCAGCCGGCGACGGCGCCCATGACCAGCCGGCAGCCGGTGCCGGAGTTGCCGAAATCCAGCGGCGCCTTGGGCTCGACGAAGCCCGCGACACCCACGCCGTTCACCTTCCAGGTGAAATCTCCGGTGCGCTCGACCCGGGCGCCAAGCGCCTCCATAGCTTTAGCGGTGTTGAGAACGTCCTCGCCCTCAAGGAGACCCGAAATCCGGGTTTCTCCAACGGCGAGCGCGCCCAGGATGAGGGCGCGGTGGGAGATCGACTTGTCCCCCGGCACCCGTACTTTTCCGGTCAGGGGACCGCTGGCGCGCGACTGAAGCGGCGTCGGCTTGTCGGAATCGGTCAAGTTTGTGTCCTCGGATAGGCCCGAAACATCCCTGCGGGGCTCGCGGGCAGGTACCACATGGTCTCTCCGCCGTCACGGGCATGTCGTTCTCCCGTAATGCGCTATTGACAGCGGGCCGCCAACTAGCCAAGTGAAACACCGCTTTTCAGACATTTCCAGGATTCCTCTGCCGTGGCCAAGTCCGAACTCGGAACCAAACGTATTTGCCCGACCACGGGCAAAAAGTTCTATGATCTCAACAAGAGTCCGGTGATCTCGCCGTACACCGGCGAGGTCGTGCCGATCGCGCCCGTGGCGCCGGCTCGTGCGACCCGCGGCGCCGAAGCCCGTCACGCGGCAGCAGCCGCCGACACCAAGCCGGAACCGGCGGAGGTCGAGGAGGTCTCGCTCGAGGAGGCCGATGCCGAGGAGAACACCGGCAAGGTCAAGGCCGTCGTGCCCGAATCCGAGGACGACATCGAGGTCGACGAGACCATCGAGGACGATGACGACGACGATTCGACCTTTATCGCCGACGACGAAGAGGGCGATGAGGACGTGACCGACATCATTGGTGATGTCGGCGGTGATGAAGAGACTTGAGATAATTCCAGAACTGTGGTTCTGGGTCTTTCCCGACGCGTCGCCCACGGCGCGTCGGACGGTTAAGGGGCCATAGCTCAGCTGGGAGAGCGCTTGCATGGCATGCAAGAGGTCGGCGGTTCGATCCCGCCTGGCTCCACCAGCCTTCGCTCGCTTCGCGAGCTTCGGCTGGGCAAGCCCGGAAGTCCCTCGTAGCGAAGTGAGGGAAGGCTGCCGCGGCGAAGCCCGTAGGGCGTAGCCGGGCTCTGGGAACTCCGCCTACTCCCCGATCACCGCATTCAGCCGGTCGCGCAGTGCGACGATCTCGTCTTTCATCGTGACCAGTTCCGAGACCGAGCAGTCTGACGCCGCCAGGATCGATTGCGGCACGGTGCGCGCCTTGTCCTTCAAGGCGTGGCCCTGCGGGGTCAGCGCGATCAGCACCTGACGCTCGTCCTCGCTCGAACGCGTGCGCTTGACGAGGTGAGCGGCTTCGAGCCGCTTGAGCAGCGGCGTCAACGTGCCCGAATCCAGGAACAGCTTTTCGCCGATGTCCTTCACCGGCACGTCGTCGTGCTCCCACAGCACCAGCATCACCAGATATTGCGGATAGGTCAGGCCGAGCCGATCCAGCAGCGGCTTGTAGACGCGGTTGAAGGCATGCGCGGCCGAATAGACTGCGAAGCAGATCTGGTTGTCGAGGCGAAGCGGCGCGTCCGCTGCCGAGTGTTTCCGAGGCATGGAGAATCTCACGAGGCTTTCCCCATTCTGGGGCCCGACGACGGCACATTCAATTGCGAACAATTAAATGTGAGACGGCATATTTTCAATTGCGCACAATCTAATTGCCTGCAATAAAGATCGCACCCCACCGAAAACACAGGGAGATGAAAATGTCCGTGAACGTCCCAGGCTGTGTAAAAACGCGGCTCCGCATCACCTCCATGCAACGAAGGCGGCCGTCGGTGTCGCTATTGAGTTCGCTGCCCGCGCCTCACGCCCGCATGGCTGCCAGCAATGGCTCGACGCCGAGG
>NZ_JARWCR020000027.1:0-96831 GCF_029846695.2 Bradyrhizobium nivariense
TCTTCTGCAAGCTCAAGGAATTCAAACGTATCCCGTTGCGCGCAGATAAGACCGATCAAAGCTTCGCAGCCATGATCCATCTGGCCGCAGCCGTGATAAACTCCCGATGAATCCCAACAGACCCTAGTGATGTCCGCTTGTGGCCCTAAAAACGGGCTCATGCACCGCAGCAATCGGCGACGTCGTTCGATCGCTTCGTAGGCGCGGCTGAGCAACGTTGGCGGTTCGGTGGACCGCCGGGTTGGTTGATCCTAGTATTTTCTGACGATCGGCTTTGTCGTCGGAGGCGCTCCGGGCGCGGGCGGCGAGATCGAGAAGGTGACCCAGGTATTCCAGCCTGATGGCCGGTTTTCCGCAGCGAACTCGCCATAAGCTTTCAAATTGAGATAGCCCTGCATGTCGCCAACGGGAAACAAGAAACCGATTTGCGGGCCGATGCCAACTACCTGGGACTGGAAGCAGCCGACACGGTCACCTGAACCGCTATCACAGCCGAGCCCCTTGTAGACATAGCCCACCAGACCAACCATGACCTGCTTCGACAGAAATTGGGATGCACCCCAGTCGAAGTGCATGTCGACGCCGCTTTGATACTGCGTGGCAGTATTTTTGAAATTGTAAGTGAAGCCAAGCACACCGGACAATTCGTGCCCGGTCTGCGGATTGAAATAAGTGTAGCCACCGCCGGCATCGATCGCGCCGTGTCCAATGCCCAAGTTCGACAGGCGATCGGATTGGTAAGCGCCAACCGGGATATCGCCGGTGATATAGGTCATGTAGTTGTGGACGCCAGCGTTCCAGCGCAACGCGAACTGCGGCGCCAGATCGCCAAAGCCCCATGTCGTGTCGCTAATGGTATCGGACCGCGCGAAGGGAACGTTGCCGAACGGCGTCGAGAGTACGCCGGACAAGGTCCCCGCCAGGCTGGTGCCGACGACGCCATAGGCTGCCAAGAGAGACACTGACGCCTGGCCGCCGAGCACTGGCGTCGCAAATACATAACTCGGAAGCACCAAGCCAAGGTCGGCGGTGGCGTTGACATGCAAATTCAGATTTGCGTTTACGGTAAGGTTGGCCGGAACCCTGCCGAGCGTGAATTCACGCGCCCGCGCGACATCGGCGCCGGCGGATACGGAGGTATGGTAGTAGATATTCGCCAGCGACCAACCAGGCTGCTGCGGCGTGGCCGCGAGGCTCCCAAAGAGGCCGGGGATCCAGAAGCTGATGCCGTTTTCATCGGCCAACGCAGCTTGGGAAAAAAACAAGATCGCGGGCGCCACGATTGCCGCAACGCCAAGTCTGCGTCGATGTGCTGAGATTGGCCGCCCGCTTTTCGCCGCGGCCCGTGCAATTCTTGCTGTCATGTCGTGCCTCGTCAGGTGTGTCGCCTCCGAATACAACTCGGCGACAGCGTACCCCCGAGGCGACCGGGGCTCATCATGTAAAATTCAACGGGGATAGATCCGTCGTAAAAAAGATCAATGCTGCGACCAAAGAGCCACATTCGGTAACCCAAGTCCGATTGGGTACCACGGCAGACCTACTGCAACACTCTCATAGCTGGAAATGTTGAGTATGCAGTTTGTGCCACTGATTCTATTTTCGGACCCGCGCCGACGAGTGAGAAAAAAGCATCTTGCGGTGCCGTTCGCCGGCGTCTCTTGCTGCAACGCGATGCCAGCCGTTGTTAGGTCGCACGGCTAGGCTTTGCGGCTCATCGAACCGCCATCTCTCGACTGCTTATTGGTAATCGAGTGTGACCAAGAGCAAAGTTGCCAGACGATCAACCTCAAGCTCACGATCGTCGCGTCGTTCTAGCGTCAGTCTTCGCCGCACCTGTGGCCGCTGGCCCATTCGAGGGTGCCGTCGATGCTCACGCCAGAGGCGATTACGCCAAGGCCCTGCGTCTTATTCGTCCGCTGGCCAATGATGGTGACGCCGCAGCCCAATTCAATCTTGGGCTAATGTATGTGGCGGGCCACGGCGTGCAGCAGGATAGTGCTACCCGTATGGTTTCGCAAAGCTGCAGAGCAAGCTACGCACCTAGGCCGGACAATCGACAACTAGCTCGGCATGTCCGAAAAGGGGCACATCGCATGATTTCGCTGCGATGCGGAATTTGGTCCGCGCCAAGCAAGCTCGATCTATCGCTACGCGCCCTTGATTCCCCGCCTTCGGGGAAAAACAGCTGCAAGCAGGTTGCGATCCGACCGCTACGTCGCCGTCAGTCTCACGCCGAGCCGTCCCGCGAGCTCCTGCACGAACTGCCAGGCGACGCGGCCCGAGCGCGAGCCGCGTGTCGTCGACCATTCCAGCGCCTCGCGCTCCAGCGCCTCGTCGTCGACCTTGACGCCGAAATGGCTGCAATAGCCGCGCACCATGGCGAGATATTCGTCCTGGCTGCAGCGGTGGAAGCCGAGCCAGAGGCCGAAGCGATCCGACAGCGAGACCTTCTCCTCGACGGCTTCGCCGGGATTGATCGCGGTCGAGCGCTCGTTCTCGATCATCTCGCGCGCCAGCAGATGGCGGCGGTTGGAGGTGGCGTAGAGGATGACGTTCTCGGGTCGGCCCTCGATGCCGCCTTCGAGCACCGCCTTGAGCGATTTGTAGGACGCATCATTGCCGTCGAAGGAGAGGTCGTCGCAGAACACGATGAAGCGGAAGGACGAGGCGCGGAGCTGCTCCATCAGCGCGGGCAGGCTCTCGATGTCCTCGCGATGAATCTCGATCAGCTTCAGTCTGTCGGCGGCCTTGCGGTCCGCATTGATGCTGGCATGCGCCGCCTTCACCAGCGACGACTTGCCCATGCCGCGCGCGCCCCAGAGCAACGCGTTGTTGGCGGGCAGGCCGTTGGCGAAACGCTCGGTGTTCTCCATCAGGATGTCGCGCACCCGGTCGACGCCCTTGAGCAGGAACAGCTCGACGCGGCTGACCCGCGGCACCGCCGCAAGGCGGCCGTCCGGGTGCCAGACGAAAGCATCCGCCCGCTTGAACGATTCGCGTTCGACGGCGGGATTGCCTTGGGCGACGAGGTGCGCCGCGATCGTCTCCAGCGCGCGAACGATGCGCCCCTGGGAGAGGTCCGGAGTCGCCTTGGAAGTCGCCTTGGAAGCTGCCTCGGCAGTTGCTTTGGAGGCTGCCTTGGGACGTTTTGCCGCGACGCGGGCAGGCTTCCTGGCAGGGGTGCGGGGGCCTTTGCCGGCCGGGCTTTTGCTTGGTTTTTGGGGCATGTCCGAAGTTCCTGAGAATGCAGCCTTATCGGGCCTGAGCGCGCGCCGCAAGGTAGCCAAATCGACGGTCTGGCAGCGTTGCAATTGGGGCAATGGCCGCTATAGTCCGCGCGAATTTGACCGAACCGGTCGCCATTTGGGCCTGACCGGTTTTCCCCCGTTTTCACGAGGATCGTCCGAATGCTGATTACCCCTGCGTATGCCCAGGCTGCGGGCGCCGGCGACACCAGCGGCATGTTGATGTCGCTGCTGCCGTTCGCCCTGATCTTCGTCATCATGTACTTCCTGATTCTGCGTCCGCAGCAGAAGAAGGTCCGTGACCACGCCGACCTGGTGAAGAACATCCGCCGCGGCGACACCGTCGTGACCTCGGGCGGCCTCGTCGGCAAGGTCACCAAGGTCGTCGACGACGACCAGATCGAGTTCGAGATCGCCGACGGCGTGCGCGTGCGGCAGATGCGCTCGATGGTCTCCGGCGTGCGCGCCAAGGGCGAGCCGGCCAAAGAATCCAAGGAAAGCGCCAAGGAAAGCGCCAAGGACGACACCGCGGCGAAGTGAGCACTTCCGCGAGTCTCTCAAGTCTCCTGATCTGACAGGTCCAGTCGATGTTGTATTTCACGCGGTGGAAGGCGCTGGGGATTATCCTGACGGCGCTGATCGTGTGCCTCTGCGCGGTCCCGAACTTCTTCCCCGAAGCGCAGGTCAAGACCTGGCCCGGCTGGGCGCAGCGCCGGCTCGTGCTCGGCCTCGATCTCCAAGGCGGCTCCTATCTGCTGCTCGAGGTCGACGGCAATTATGTGAAGAAGGAGAGGCTCGACCAGGTCCGCGACGACGTTCGCCGGACGCTGCGCGATGCCAAGATCGGCTTCACCGGCGGCGTCACCGTGCGCAACGACGCGGCCGAAGTTCGGATCACCAAGGAATCCGACCTGCAGCCTGCGCTCGCCAAACTGCGCGAGCTGTCCCAGCCGCTGGGCGGATTGGTGGGATCCAGCGGTCAGCGCGACCTGGATGTGACTGACGCCGGGGGCGGCGTGATCCGGCTCGTCATCCCGCAGGCCGCGATGCTCGACCGCATGCGCAAGACCATCGAGCAGTCGATCCAGATCGTCGAACGCCGCGTCAACGAGCTCGGCACCGTCGAGCCCGTCATCCAGCGCCAGGGCAATGACCGCATCCTGGTGCAGGTCCCCGGCCTGCAGGACCCGACCCGCCTGAAGGAATTGCTGGGCAAGACCGCGAAGATGGAATTCCGCATGGTCGATACCTCCGTGCCGCCCGATCAGGCGCAGCAGGGAGGTTTGCCGCCGGAATCCGAGCTTCTGATGAGCGCGTCGCCGCCGCCCACACCCTATGTGGTCAAGAAGCAGGTGCTGGTTGCCGGCGGCGACCTGACCGATGCCCAGGCGAGCTTTGACCAGCGCACCAGTGAACCCGTCGTCAGCTTCAAGTTCAATACGTCAGGCGCCCGCAAGTTCTCGCAGGCCACGCAAGAGAACGTCGGGCTGCCCTTCGCGATCGTGCTCGACAACAAGGTGATCTCCGCGCCCGTGATCCGCGAGCCCATCACCGGCGGCCAGGGCCAGATCTCCGGCAGCTTCACCGTGCAATCGGCCAACGATCTCGCGATCCTGCTGCGCGCCGGCGCGCTGCCGGCACCGCTCACGGTGGTCGAGGAGCGCACCGTCGGTCCGGGCCTCGGCCAGGACTCGATCGAGAAGGGCGAGCTCGCTGCCTATGTCGGCTCGATCCTGGTCATCATCTTCATGCTCGTGACCTACCGGCTGTTCGGCGTGTTCGCCAACATCGCGGTGGCCATCAACGTCGCCATGATCTTCGGCCTGCTGTCGCTGCTCAACGCCACCCTGACGCTGCCCGGCATCGCCGGCATCGTGCTCACCGTCGGCATCGCGGTCGATTCCAACGTGCTGATCTACGAGCGTATCCGCGAGGAATTGCGCGGCGGCCGCAACGCGATCTCGGCGATCGACGCCGGCTTCAAGCGGGCGCTTGCGACCATCCTCGATTCCAACATCACCACCTTCATTGCCGCTGCGGTGCTGTTCTACATCGGCACCGGCCCGGTGCGCGGCTTCGCCGTGACGCTCGGCATCGGCATCATCACCACGGTGTTCACCGCCTTCACGCTGACCCGGCTGATCGTGGCCGGGTGGGTGCGGTGGAAGCGGCCGCAGAGCGTGCCGATCTAGGAGCCTGACCGTGACTCACTTCGTTCTCATCGGGCTCGGCATCCTGATCGCCGTCCTCACCGTGGTCTCGGTGTTCGGCCTGCTGCCGTCGCTGCGCATCGTCCCTGACGATACGCATTTCGATTTCACGCGCTTCCGCCGCATCAGCTTCCCGATCTCGGCGGCGCTGTCGATCGTCGCCATCACGCTGTTTTTCACCCATGGCCTGAATTTCGGCATCGACTTCCGTGGCGGCACGCTGCTCGAGGTGCGGGCCAAGTCCGGCACCGCCGACATCGCGGCGATGCGCACGACACTGGATGGCCTGCGCCTGGGCGAAGTCCAGATCCAGCAAATCGGCGGTCCCGCGGACGTCCTGATCCGCGTCGCGGAGCAGCCGGGCGGCGACGCCGCCCAGCAGGAAGCCGTGCAGAAGGTCCGCACCGCGCTCGGTGATTCCTTCGACTATCGCCGCGTCGAGGTCGTGGGTCCGCGCGTCTCCGGCGAGCTCTTGGCCTACGGCATGCTCGGCCTGATGCTGGCGATCGTCTCGATCCTGATCTATCTCTGGTTCCGCTTCGAGTGGCAGTTCGCGCTCGGCGCCATGATCGCCAACGTGCACGACATCGTGCTGACCATCGGCTTCATGTCGATCAGCCAGGTCGATTTCGACCTGACCAGTATTGCGGCGCTTCTGACCATTCTCGGCTATTCGCTCAACGACACCGTCGTCATCTACGACCGAATCCGTGAAATGCTGCGGCGCTACAAGAAGATGCCGATGCCGCAGCTCCTCAACGAGTCCATCAATTCGACGCTGTCGCGTTCGATCATCACCCACTTCACCGTGACCCTGGCGCTGCTGGCGCTGCTTCTGTTCGGCGGCCATGCCATCCACAGCTTCACCGCGGTGATGATGTTCGGCGTGGTGCTGGTCGGCACCTACACCTCGATCTTCATCGCGGCGCCGATCCTGATCTATCTCGGTGTCGGCGAACATCGTGAAGATGCGGCGGAAGCGACTACGCCGGCGAAGAAAAACAAGGCATGATCCGAACCGCATGCCCTCGCAGGCGTTTGCGAGGGCGGTAAGCCTATTCGGACGAAGCTCATGGCCGGCGATCCCAACGCACCGCATTTCCCGCGCTCGGCGCCGATCGAAGCCTATGGCAAGGGCGGCTTCGCCTTTGCCGGCATGTCGCATCGCGGTTCACTGCTCTGCCTGCCCGACGCGATCTGGGCCTGGGACGTGACGGATCCCGCCAAGATCGACCGCTATTCGCTGGATCGGGTCTTCACCTCTGCCAACAGCATCGACACGCTTCTCATCGGGACTGGCACCGGCGTCTGGCTGCCGCCGCCGGGGCTGCGCCAGGCGCTGAAGGCGGTGAGGGTGGTGCTGGACACGATGCAGACCGGTCCTGCCGTGCGCACCTACAACATCATGATCGGCGAACGGCGCCGCGTCGCGGCCGCGCTGATCGCCGTGCCATGAGTAGCTCCGCGCCGCCGCCCGATTCCGCCGCCTTCTGCGCTGACCTCGTACGCAGCCACGACTTCTCCCGCTATGCCGCGACCCTGTTCGCGCCTGCTGCCGAGCGCCGCGCGCTGCTGGCGCTCTATGCCTTCAATGTTGAGATCGTCCGCGTCCGCGACCAGGTGAGCCAGCCCTTGCCGGGCGAAATCCGCCTGCAATGGTGGACCGACATGCTGTCGGGCCATGCCCATGGCAGTGCCGAGGGCAATCCGGTGGCGGCGGAGCTGTTGCGCGCAATCCGCGATTTCGAGCTGCCGGTCGAGCCGTTCTCGCTGCTCGTCGACGAGCACCAGTTCGATCTCTACAACGACCCGATGCCGACGGTGACGGCGCTGGAAGGCTATCTGGCCGCGACCTGTTCGGCGCTGCTCGGCCTCGCGGCCCGGATCATGGCGCCGCCTTCGGAAACCGTCGAGCATCTGGCGCGGCATGCCGGGCTGGCCCAGGGCATCGCGCAAATCATCGCGAACTTGCCGCGTGATGCGGCGCACCGGCAATTGTTCCTGCCGCAGCAGGTTCTGGCGAGCCACAATTGCAACATGGAGGATGTGTTCGCCGGCAAGGAGACGCCGAATTTGCGCGCCGTCCTGGACCAGCTCGCGGACGAAGCCGGGCAGCACTTGACCACGGCCTTGTCGCTGTTGGCCGAGGTGCCGGCGCCGGCACGGCCGGCGTTTCTGCCGCTGAGCCAGGTACGGGCCGACCTCAAGCGCCTGTCGCAGCCAGGGCGCAATCCGTTTACGCCGCAGCAATCGTCGCGGCTACGCACGCTGTGGACGCTGTGGCGGGCCTCGCGTTCCCCGGCGTTTACCAAATAGCGGTTGGCTTATCGCCTCAAACTGCCAAATGCTCTATGCTGTCCCATGGCTGAGTTGTCCCAAAGCATGTCCTCCGATCTCAGCGGCCTTCCGGTCGCGCCGAGCGACATTCATGCCGCCGCCGAGACCATCCGCGGCGCCGTCGTGGAGACGCCCTGTAGCTACAGCCGCACGCTGAGCAATATCTGCGGCTGCGACATCTGGCTGAAATTCGAGAACCTCCAGTTCACCTCCTCGTTCAAGGAGCGCGGGGCGCTCAACCGCCTCACGGCGCTGACGCCGGAGGAGCGCGCGCGGGGCGTCGTCGCGATGTCGGCGGGTAACCACGCGCAGGGTGTTGCCTATCACGCCAAGCGGCTCGGCGTTCCCGCAACGATCGTGATGCCGGTCGGCACGCCCATGGTGAAGGTCGAGAACACCAGACATCACGGTGCCGAGGTGGTGGTCACGGGTGCAACGCTCGAGGACGCGGCCGCTTTCGCGCGCAGCCACGGCGAAGCCCGCGGCATGATCTTCGTCCACCCTTACGACGATCCGCTTGTCATCGCGGGGCAGGGCACGGTCGGGCTGGAGATGCTGAACGCGGTGCCGGAGCTCGATACGCTGGTGGTCCCGATCGGCGGCGGCGGGCTGATCAGCGGGATCGGCATTGCCGCGAAATCGGTCAAGCCGTCGCTGCGGATCCTCGGCGTCGAGGCCTGGCTCTATCCCTCGATGTACAACGCCATCCACGGCGGCACTCTGCCCGCGCGCGGCGACACGCTCGCCGAAGGCATCGCGGTGAAATCGCCCGGCAAGATCACGACCGAAATCGTCCGCCGCCTCGTCGACGACATCGCGCTCGTCAATGAAGCCGAGCTCGAGCGCGCGGTCGCGACCCTGATCTCGATCGAGAAGACGGTTGTAGAGGGCGCCGGCGCCGCCGGCCTCGCCGCGCTGATGTCCGACCCGTCCCGCTTCGCCGGCCAGAAGGTCGGGCTGGTGCTGAGCGGCGGCAATATCGACACACGGCTGATCGCCTCGGTCCTTACCCGCGAGTTGGCGCGCGAGGGGCGGCTCACCCAGTTGTCGCTCGATATCCCCGACAGGCCCGGTCAACTGGCTGCGGTCGCGGCACTGCTGGCCGAGGCCGGCGCCAACATCATCGAGGTCTCGCACCAGCGCACGTTCTCGGACCTGCCGGCAAAAGCGACGCTGCTGCAACTCGTCATCGAGACCCGCGACAGCGCCCATCTCGACGAGGTCATGGCGAAGCTTGGCGCATCCGGATTGAGTGCGCGCTGCACGTGATTGGCGCGACCGTTATTCCGGCAGGCCGGCGGCACGAAGCGCCTCGCCAAGGGACGACGCAAGCGCCGGGGAACAGTTGACGCCTGAGAACTGCCGGCTGTAGCGGAACGTCGGGTGCAACTCGAGCACCCGGGCGGCCGCCGCCCTCGCTTCTTCCAGACGTCCGAGCTTTGCGAGCGCCGCGGCCAGTTGCACATAGGTAATGCTGTGTCGAGGATTGGCCTGAACCGACCGGTAGGCCGCACGACAGGCTTCTTCATATCGACCGCGGTGGAAGTGACCCATGGCCTGCGCGTCGAACGCAGCAAAGGCCCAGGGATCGAACGGACTGAGCCGCACGCCCCTTTCGCTCCACTCGATGGCGCGGTCGGCTTCGCCGCTCCAACCGAGCATGACGCTGCCGAGGATGTAGGTCAGCGCCGATGATGGGCTGATGGCGAGTGCGGCGTCGAGTGCAGTGAATGCTGCGGAACGATCGTGCCCATCCATGCCGATCGAAAAAGCCGCAAGGGTCAGAGCAAGCGCGTCATCCTGTCCGTGGATCAGGGCCGACCGTGCATGATGGATAGACGCGGCCCGATTGACCTCCTGCAAACCGGCTCGAAGGAACAGGCAATGGTGGCACATTGCGGCATTGCCGTGCGCTAGCGCATAAGTGGGCTCGAGCGTGATCGAACGTGCGAGCAGCACAAGGGCTTGCGTGACCTGCTCAGGCATTCCGGAATCGACATCCGGCTGGGCCCGCAGGACAAGATCATAGGCATCGAGGCTGTCGGGCCGTTGGCGCTTGACCCTGTTGAATTCTGCGCGCCGCAGGCTCGGCGCAATGGCGCCGACGACCGATAGGGCGATGTCATCCTGGAGGGCGAAAACGTCCTCGGACCGGCGATCGTAGCGCTCGGCCCACACATGCCCGCCGGTCGACGTGTCGATCAACTGACCCGTGATTCGGACCGTTGTGCCGGTCTTCCGGACGCTGCCTTCCAGCACATACCGGACGCCAAGCTCGCGGCCGACCTGTTTCAAGTCCACCGCACGGCCCTTGTAAATGAACGTCGAATTCCGCGCGATCACGAACAGCCAGTTGATGCGCGACAGTCCGGTGATGATGTCGTCGACCATCCCTTCGGCAAAGTAGTCCTGCCCTGCATCACCGCTCAGGTTCGCGAAGGGCAAGACCGCGATTGACGGCCTGTCAGGCAATATCAGCGATGGCGCTGCGGAGGCGGCGGATGCGTGATCCCGATGGGACGTCGTAACGGAGGGACCCACATAGCGATAGCCACGCCGCGGCAGGGTCTCGATCCAGCGGGCCTCTCCAGAGATATCCGCCAAAATGCGCCGCACAGCAGCGATTTGGACGGTCAAATTACTGTCCTCGATTGCCTGGGCAGGCCACGCCGCCTCGATCAAGGCTTCCTTGGACACCGGCGCGCCGGCTCGTTGCACGAGCAGGGCCAAGAGCAGGACGGCTCGCTGGCCGAGGGGGGTCGGCTCGGCACCGTGGAAAAGGATTCCTGCATCGGCGTCGAGACGGAATGGACCAAATTCAAGGATTATGGCCATTGCCAAAGAAGGGCACATTTCGGAGGTTTTTTGCAATGTTTTCCGAACGGCTTCACTACTTTCAGGAGCCGCTGGATCACCATGGCGCGGTTTTCAGGCAGAGGCGCACCGAGCCATGGAGGGTCACATGAACGCCAAACCGCTCATCCGCAGGCCCGGCGAGACCAAGGGAATTATGCTGCGCGGTCAACCGATGGCCTTCCTGGTAACCGGCGAAGATACAAAGCACACCAGCATGTTCGACTGGACGATACCGGCAGGGTTCGCCACAGGCCGGCACGTTCATCGCGTGCAGGAAGAGACCTTCTACATGCTGGAGGGCGAGTGCGAATGGCATGTCGGTGACGAAGTCGTCCGAGCGGCACCGGGGACCTACCTCTTCATTCCCCCCGGCGTCCCGCACAACATCACCAACGTCAGCGAGAAGCCCGCGCGCGTGCTCATGACGGTCTCTCCACCGGGACACGAACGCTACTTCGAAGAATTGGCCAAGATGACCGCAAGCGGAGCCCCGGACGCGAAAGCCATCAGTGAATTGCGCGCCCGCTTCGACACCGACCAGCTGTCGGCGCTGACAACGAAAGGTTGAAGGCAATGTGCTGGGGCGACGGCGGATCGGCTTCGAACTCGATTCGGTCGCGCAGGTTCTTGCGCGCCGCTATCGCGGCGTCAAAGCTTCCAGGTGGGCGATCAGCCGATCGATCTCGGCTTCCGTATTGTAGTAATGCGGGGAGGCGCGCGCCACCGGCGGCAGCGAGCGAATTTCGGCATCGATGCGCGTGCTCGACGGATCTGAGGCACCGATCGTGATGCCGGCTGCGACGGCCTCGCTGACGACCTGTTCCGCCTCGTACCCTTCCACCGTGAAGCTGACGATGGCCCCCGGAGCGCGTCCGAGGTCGCGAATTCTGATGCCGCGAATGGAGGCGAGGCCACCCCGGAGACGGTCAGCCAGCATGCGGCAGCGCTGCTCGATGGGGCCGAGCCCGACGTCGAGGGCATAGTTGACGGCCGCGCCGAGCCCGAGCCGGGCCGCGTAGTTGTTCTCCCAGGTCTCGAAACGGCGCGCATCGTCGCGGAGCCGATAAGCGTCTCGGGAGACCCAGGGCGCGGCGAAGTGGTCGATCATCGGCGGTTCGAGCCGCTGCAACATCGCCCGGCGGACGTAGAGAAAGCCGGTGCCGCGCGGGCCGCGGAGGAATTTGCGACCGGTCGCCGACAACATGTCACAGCCGACGGCCTCGACGTCGACCGCCATCTGGCCGACCGCCTGGCAGGCGTCGAGCAGATAGGGAATGCCTCGCGCTCGCGCGATCTTGCCGACGGCCGCTGCCGGATTGACCAGCCCGCCATTGGTCGGAACCCAGGTGATCGCAATCAGTTTTACGCGCGCATCGATCATGCGTTCGAGCGCGTCAACGTCGAGCTCGCCACTGGCATCGCTCGGCACGATGTCGATCGCGACGCCTGTTCGCTTGGCGACCTGAAGAAACGCGACATAATTGGCAGCGTACTCCGCCTCCGCGGTCAGGATCCGGTCACCATCGCGAAACTGAAGCGCGTAGAACGCCATCTGCCAGGCAACCGTCGCGTTCTCCATGAGGGCGATCTCATCCGGCGCGGCATTCAGCAGGCGCGCCACTGAGCCGTAGATGGATTCGAGTCGGCGCGACTCACGGTCGGCCGCGGCATAGCCTCCGATCTCACTCTCAAGGTCGATATGCTGCTTCATGGCCTCGACGACAGGGACAGGCATGAGAGCCGCCCCCGCATTGTGCAGGTACGCAAGCCGGGAGGTGGCTGGCGTGTCGGCACGTATTCGCTCGATGTTGATCATCACGCCTCCGCTTCTCGCGATCTTCTTGCATGAATTAGACGCGTCGAAGAATGCGAGCAAGATGGCAACGTCCAGCTTCGCCTCAGATGCAGAGGCCGAGCAGCTTGATGTGACAGCCGCTGGATTTGGGCTTGCTTGCAGGAGCGGCATCGCGTTTCACGGCAATGAGGGGCTCCTTGTCCTTCTTGCCCTTGCCCTTCGGCTCGTAGTCACCAGCGATCACCATCGCCCAATAGGTGCGCTTGCCGCTGGCGTTTTTCGCGCTCGCGATGCCGATGCGGGAGGCGTTGTGCAGCAAGAGGTTCTTGCGGTGGCCGGAGGAATCGATCCACTGGCCGAGCGTCTTCTCGAAATTGTCGTAGCCGTAGGCGATGTTCTCGGCGGCGCGGCCTGCGCCGGCCGGTGCGACGCGGCGGTTGAACGGGCCGAGGGCGTCGTGACTGAGGTCGTCCTTCGTCGCCATCGCGCGCGCCTGGTCCATGGCGATGCGGTCGAGGGTCGAATCGCGCACGACGCGGACCTCACCATGCTTGAGGCGGAATCTGGAGATCAGCTCGGCCGGAGCTTCGGCCATTGCGGGCGTGGTGGCGAGCAGCAGAAGGCCGGCGATCAGGCTGCCAACCACACCATGCATCATCGCCCCCCGAGTGCCCATGACCCCGCCAAGCCCAAATTTTCCGATCGCTTCTCTATCGCCAATGTGGACGCTTCAAGGCGTGGTCCACCGTGCTAGCCCGCCGGCAGGTCCGCCTCGAAATTGAAGCGGTCTCGCAGATTCTTGCGCTGCTCCAGGATGTCCTTGAGGAAGGCGCGGTCCTGGTCGTTCTTCATCATAGGCTCGATCAGGTCGAGCTGGTTCATGGCGACCAGTTGCAGGATCTCTGTGCGCGGCTTGCCGCCGGCGTCGCGTGGCAGCGCGTGCACGACCTGGATGTGTTCCGGTGGCTTCGGCCCCTTGGCGGCGGTGAGCTCGTTCCGCAATTGCCCTTCGAGCGCGGCCTGATCGGCTTCGACGAACGCATAGAGCCCGACGCCCGAGCGGCGGTCGGCAAAAGCGACGATGGCGGTGTCGCGCACTGCGGGGTTCTTGCGGATCAGTTCCGCCAGCACCGGCGCGTCGTTGACGAGCCGGCGGCCGCCGCCTTCACGGTCGGTGAAGTTGAACAGGCCGCGCGTGATGGCCCGATAGACTTTCTTGCCGGTAGCGAGCCACAGGCTGGCGGCGAACGACTTCTTCGCCAGGATCTTGCGCTCGCGCGGCGTCAGTGCCTCAGGCGCGTACGAGCGCTTGTGCTTGAGCAGATGCCGGAGATCTTCATAGGCCAGGATGCGGTAAAGCCGGCCGCGTCGGTTGAAACAGGCCGCGAGCTGGAAGTCGGTCACATAGGCGCGCCCGTCGCGGCCGACCAGCCAGTTCTGTTCCTTGGCAAGATCATTGTGGCATATGCCGGCGCGGCGCAGCCGCCGCAGCGCGGCCTTCGCCGAGCGAAAATAGGCGAGATCGCTGTGCGGTTTGGCCAGATGCAGCGCGACACCATCGACGAAGCTGCGCACCAGCGCGCGGCGTCCGGCCCACAGCAGCTCGGGGCCGACGTTCAGCCCCTTGGCGAGCACCAGCGCATGCTTTTCGCGGCCGAACAGATGGCGCGCCAAAGGGAATGACCACCACGGCACCTCGTCGAGGCGGCGCAGCACTGCGTCGACCTCACCCCCATCGTCGCGGAATCGGCCGCGCTCGACGGTCGAGAACACGTCGCGCTTGAGCAGCACGCCCTCGGTCCAGCGCGCCGAGAGTGTTGCGGCGTCGTCTTTGGGAAGGTTCATCGAAAACTCACGCCGCGGCGGCAATGCGCAGGTGATCGGCGATCCACCGATCGAGATCGGCGAGCGCCAGCGCACTCATCGCTTGCTTCTTGGCCACGGTCTTTTCGTTCCCGCGCAGCCGGCTTCCGTCGGGCTTCTTCGTCGGAGCGCTGGCGAGCGGCGGGAACAGGCCGAAATTGATGTTCATAGGCTGAAACGAGCGCGTGCCCGGCTCGATGGTCTCGATATGGCCGCCGGTGATGTGGCCGAGCAGGGATCCGAGCGCCGTCGTGGCCGGCGGGCTCGCAAGCCGTTCGCCGCGCGCGTCGGCTGCCGCATAGAGGCCGGCGATCAGGCCGACGCTGGCGGATTCCACATAGCCCTCGCAGCCCGTCATCTGGCCGGCAAAACGCAGCCGCGGCTGCGCGCGCAGGCGCAACTGTCCGTCGAGCAGCTTTGGCGAGTTGAGGAAGGTGTTGCGATGCAGGCCGCCGAGGCGGGCGAATTCGGCCTTCTCCAGCCCCGGAATGGTGCGGAAGATGCGTTGCTGCTCGCCGTATTTCAGCTTCGTCTGGAAGCCGACGATGTTGTAGAGCGTGCCGAGCTTGTTGTCCTGGCGCAGCTGCACGATCGCGTAGGCTTTTGTGGTGGGATCGTGCGGATTGGTGAGGCCGACCGGCTTCATCGGCCCATGTCGCAAGGTCTCGGGACCGCGTTCCGCCATGACCTCGATCGGCAGGCAGCCGTCGAAATAGGGCGTGTTGGTTTCCCACTCCTTGAACTCGGTCTTCTCGCCGGCGACCAGCGCGGCGACGAAGCCGTCATACTGCTCCTTGGTCATGGCGCAGTTGATGTAGTCGGCACCGGTGCCGCCGGGACCGACCTTGTCGTAGCGCGACTGGAACCAGGCCGCCGACATGTCGATGGATTCGCGGTGCACGATCGGTGCGATCGCGTCGAAGAAGGCGAGCGCGTTCTCGTCGGTCAGCTCGCGGATGGCGTCGGCCAGCGGCGCCGAGGTGAGGGGACCGGTCGCAACGATGACGTTGCTCCATTCGGCCGGCGGCAGGCCTGCGACCTCGCTGCGGGCGATCTCGATCAGGGGATGATCGTTCAGCGCCTTGGTGACGGCCGCCGAGAAGCCGTCGCGGTCGACCGCCAGCGCGCCGCCGGCGGGTACCTGGTTGGCGTCGGCTGCGCGCATGATCAGCGAGTCGAGGCGGCGCATCTCGGCATGCAGCAGGCCGACGGCATTGTTGGCGGCATCGTCCGAGCGGAACGAATTGGAGCAGACGAGCTCGGCAAGCCCGTCGGTGCGGTGTGCCTCGGTCATGCGGGTCGGCCGCATCTCGTGCAGCACCACGGGCACGCCGGATTTGGCCACCTGCCAGGCGGCTTCGGAGCCGGCAAGGCCTGCGCCGATGACGTGCACGGAATTGGATTGGGGTCCTGTCATGGGGCGGACAGGTAGCGCTTTTCGGCGGCGAGTGGAATCGCCGAGATCGAGTTTTCTGCCCCCGGATGCGACAACGCCCGCACGAGGCGGGCGCTATCGGTTCGTCCGGTTAAGGGCTGAACGATATCAGCCCTGATACTGACCGGCGGCAACGCGCGGGATGTCCGAGCGATCGAGGCCGATATCGGCCAGTTCGCGATCGCTGAGCTGGGACAGCTCGGCAACATTGCGCTGATAGTCCCGGAAAGCCTGGATCATGCGGATGAGCGAGAGCAGCATTGGTAGTCTCCTGTAGTTCGATTCAGCTCTTGCCCGAGCCTCATCGTTAAAATGAATATAGGTGAGTGTGGTGCAGTGCGAAAGTTCCGATGTTGCGATGCAGCTAAGCGCCAAGTGCATAGCGTTGGTAACGGACGATTAACGCGAGCGCACTCCCGCCCAAAGGGTAGGCGGAATAGGCAATTGAGCGCCATAAATATCCGTGAATTCACGGAGTTAATGCCGTTCGGCCAGTTCCAGTCGGAGACGAAATAAGCTGCGTTCCAGTCGTTCGCAAGGCGATTGACCAGCTTCTATACCCAAGTCTCGCATGCGCGAATCGCATGAGAGGGAAGGTTTAGTAATGAACATTAGTTCATTATATTGACGCTAGCGGACTTTTTCCGGCAGCTGTGGCCAGCGATTCGCCTGACTTCTGGCAGAATCGCCACATGACGAAGGGCAGCAAGCCACGACGATCTGATCCCGCCTCGTTAGCCCGCCTCATTAGCCCCAACCGTCGCCTTGGTGCAGTGAACACCCGCCGAACGTGTGGAGTTCATTACAAGGGTGTAATGAAAATCAGAAATTTTGCATGCGCCTCTGCGCGGCGCGCAACATCACGCAATTCTCGCGGGGAATTTATTGCGGCAAGTTGCCGCGTCCGGAGGAAAGTCATGTCGCAGATTCCGGCAATGTCGCTGGCTCTGTCCCAAGAACAAGAGAAGGAAGGTAACGTCATGACGAAGTTACTCGGGGTTATCGCAATTGCCGCCATCGCACTCGCCGTCGCGCCGGCCCAGGCCGCCAAGCACGCCGCCGGCGGCTGCAGCTCGGCCAATCTGGAGAAGACCGAGACCGCGATCGAGAACATGGCCGATGGTGACGGCAAGTTCGTCGCGCAGAAGGAGATCGCGGCTGCGCAGGATTCGCTGCTCAACGGCAAAATGGGTGCGTGCGGCGCGCATCTGAACAAGGCGATGCACGCCACCATGAAGTAAACGCACCACGAGAGGGCCGGTCGCCGGGCGATCGGCCCTACGCGTTTTGTCAGCAAGTATTTAAGGGGCGTGCGCGAGCTGGGTCGCGAAATGGGCGACGGTCCTGGAATAGACCTCGCTCTTATTCCATTGCTGGAGCACCGTAAAATTCGGACTGCCGGGCTGCCAGTCCTTGCCGCGCTGCCAGCCATAACCCGCGAGATAGTTCGCAGTGGAGGCGAGCACGTCGGGTGCGTTGTGCAGGAGGTCGCGCTTGCCATTGCCGTCGAAATCGACAGCATATTTCATCCAGGACGACGGCATGAACTGGGTCTGGCCGAGCTCGCCGGCCCAGGCGCCCTTCATGTCGGCCGGTGCGAGGTCTCCGCGTTGGACGATGCGCAACGCATCTATCAACTCACCGCGAAACTGCTCGGCGCGGCGGCAGTCATAGGCCAGCGTCGCCAGCGAGCGGATGGTCGCAAACTTGCCGATGTTGACGCCGAAATCGGTCTCGAGACCCCAGATCGCGACCAGCACCTCGCCAGGCACGCCGTAGGTCTGCTCGATGCGCGACAGCACGGAGCCGTATTGCTTCATCATGTTGGAGCCGCGCTGCATGCGCGGCGGCACCATCCGGCCGGAAAACTCCTCGAAGGTCTGGGTGAAGACCTTTTGCGATCGGTCGCGGTTGAGCACGCTCTGATCGAGCGTCACGCCCGCGAGCCCGGCGGAAATGGCCTGTTGCGAGACGCCTTTGGCCGCGGCGTCGGTTTTGAAGTCCGCAAGCCACGCGTCGAAATTGCCTGAACCACAGGCAACAGCGGCAAGCGCTGGCTGGGCGGATAGGATTGACGCGGAGATGGCTAAGGCTGCGAGGGCGAGACGAGAAATCGTCGGGGTCATTCGAGTAAATTAATTCCGTGAAGTGATCTGACCGGCGGGCGCAATCTCGATGGTAACCGCGGCCAAAGCAAGGCGTTTGACAGTGTGCGATCCTGCCCGAACCGGGGGCAGGATCGCATGTCACGATATCGTCAGGCGTCGGTCCGATTGCGCCAAGGGAAGAGGTTGGCGGGGAAGTCGGCGGCCGGCTTGCGCGGACGATGCGGCGGAGGCGGCACCGGACGCGCGCCCGGATCGGACACGATCACCTTGCGGTAGAGATGCCAGGTGGCATGGCCGAGCAGGGGGATCACCACGGCAAGGCCGAGGAAGGCCGGGATCGTGCCCAGCGCCAGCAGTACCGCCACGATCAGGCCCCAGGCCGCCATCGGCACCGGGTTCTTCGCGACGACGCGCAGCGACGTCACCATCGCCTCGAACGCGCCAGCATGACGGTCGAGCATCAACGGGAACGACACGGCGCTGATGCAGAGCGCGGCAAGCGCGAACAGGAAGCCGGTGCTGCAGCCGACCACGATCAGCCACCAGCCTTGCTGGCTCGTGAGAACGCGCGTCAGAAAATCCGAGATCCCGGACGCGCCCTCATAGCCGAACGCCGCGACGTAGATCGCCTGCGCGGTCGCAACCCAGGTCACGAACAGGGCGAGCAGCAGCGCGCCGAGACCGAGCATGGCGCCGAAGGAGGGCGAACGCAGCACCTCCATGGCATCCCAGGCGCTGGCCTCGTCATAGCGTTCGCGCCGACTGGAAAGCTCATAAAGACCGAGAGCGGCGAACGGGCCGACCAGCGCGAAGCCCGCGGCCAGCGGGAACAACAGCGGCAGCACCGAATAGCCCATCACCACGCGGGCGAGCACGAGGCCCAGCACAGGATAGATCACGCAGAGGATTATGGCATGGCTCGGCACCGCCTTGAAATCTTCCCAGCCGCGCTTGAGCGCATCGTGCAGATCGGAGAGTTGGATGGTTCGGATCACCGGTCCAGCCGCTTCCGCGGTCTGGGCCATGCTGGGTACATTGCCCTGGTAGAGTGTGGCCATGGTTGCTAGCTCCCTTGCCATGCGGCCGAATCCGGCGCCGGCAAACGGCGCAAGCGGCCGCTATTCTGAGTTTCGCGATCCCGACCAGACGCGAATTCCGGATGGCATCGCGAGCTGAACATCAAGCGTACGCCCATTTGCGAGTCCTGTCCCTCACGCCTGGGTAAGATTCGATGCCGCAGTGCAACCTCGATGATGTCATTCGGTCGTCATTTCGCCGCAGATAAGCTGATGCTGCGTGTTGGTTCGCGGAACTTCGCGGGCGCAACGACGTAACTTCGTCTATAAGTGCCACTCAAGGCCCTTCCAACGGATCCTTTTCGGGGAGCAGACATGAGCATTTTCGGGAAAATTATGGGCGCGATCTTCGGCAGCCAGCCAGCTTCCGCCGCGCCCGCAGGCAGCGCACCGTCGGGCACCGCGCCCGCAGGGGCCGCGCCGGGCGCATCGGCGCCAGCGTCCGCGCCAACGGTGGACGTTGCTTCGATCGTCGACGCGGCGGTCGCCGCGCACAAGGGCGAGAAGCTGGAATGGCGCACCTCGATCGTCGACCTCATGAAGGCGCTCGACATTGATTCCAGCCTCGCTGCGCGCAAGGACCTCGCCAAGGAGCTCGGCTACAGCGGCGACACCAACGATTCCGCGAGCATGAACGTCTGGCTGCACAAGCAGGTGATGTCCAAGCTCGCCGCCAATGGCGGCAAGCTGCCGCCCGAGATCAAGCACTGACCGATCGCCCGGTCGCCGCAGGGGCCCGCCATCGCGCGGGCCCTTTTGCTTTATGCGACAAGATCCGCATCCTCCGGATACTTGTCGAGATAGTCGACGACGAAGCCGCAGCCGGCGATGACCTTCCTTCCGTCGCGGCGGATCAAGTCCAGCGCGCCCTTGACCAGCTCCGAGGCGATGCCGCGGCCGCGTAGCGCACGCGGCGTCTCGGTGTGGGTGATGATCACGGCCGACGACGTCAGCCGGTAATTGGCGAAGGCGATCTCGCTCCCGACATCGAGCTCGAAGCGGCTCATGTCCTTGTTGTTGCGTACCGATGCCGCCATGCCGGGTCCTTCCGAAGTGCTGCCTGTTGTCTGAACTAAAGCGCGATGAGATGAGGATGAATCATCATCGCGCTTTAGGTTGTTGTTGAGCATGATCTTTTCGGAAAACCGCTTCGCACTTTTCCGGATCATGCTTTAGGCGCCTGACCCCGCCCTTGCCAAGCCGCGACCAAAGAAGGTTGCCGCAGGGGAGATATCTGAAAGATGCGTGTCCCGATCAGCCCCGTGGCGCTGCCGCCGCGCTGGTCTCGACATCGCCGGCTCCGGCGACCGAAGGCTCGGCTTGGGAGGCCTGTGTGGGGACTGTGTGCGAGGCGCGCAGAAGCCTGGGGCTCGTAGCTGCAGTGCGATCTGAGCTTGAACATCGCGCGGCGACCGCAAATAATCCCCGACGTCGCTCTTGCAAGTTCCACGACGATTCCCACGTCCTCTACAGGACATACGCCCGAATGCGGCCGGCAGGTCGCTAGACATTCGGAGTGTCATGATTGCCAGCCGCCGACGTATGCCTCTTTTGGAGGAGGGTACTATGTCGGACTTTGGTTTCTTGAATACTCATCGCACATGGGAAGACTGGTGCGGAATGGTGCTGGGCGCGCTGATTGTCGCGTCGCCATGGTTCCCCATCCAGGAGCACTCGCCGATCGGCGGACAGCAGATGATAATCGTGAACACGGTCGCGATCGGCCTCGTCGTATTTGGGCTCAGCCAGCTTGAATATGTCGCCTTGCAGCGCTGGCAGGAGGTGGCAACGATCGTGGTTGGGCTGTGGCTCATCGTCTCGCCCTACATGCTCGGCTATTCCGGTGAAGGTTTTCTCCGGGTCTACCATACGAGTCTCGGAGCGGTGGCGGTGGTCCTCGGCGTCCTCCAGCTGTGGCAGGACTGGGATCTGAGTGACCAGGATATGCTGAGGCACGGGCAATAGGCTGTAGATGTCAGCAGGCCCGCCGCGCGATCGGCGGGTCTGCTCTCGCTCATCTCTTCACCAGATCCGCGTACGCCGGGTGCTTCTCGATCCACGCTTTCACGAATGGGCATTGTGGGATCAGCTTCAATCCGGCCGCGCGGACCTGATCGAGCGCGCCTTGCACCAGCTTCGAGCCAACGCCCTTGCCGCCGAGTTCCTTCGGCACGTCCGTATGCTCGAACGTGATGACATTGCCGTCGAGCTTGTAATGTTCGGTCGCGAGATGGCCCTCGACCTCCAGCTCATAGCGCTGATGGGCCTTGTTGTTGATGATTTCGCTCATGTCGTCTCCCGGTCAGCTCTTCAGCGAATCCGTCAGCATCTTGTGGATCGACCAGGCTTCGCCGTCGGAGGAGCCCCTAATGTCGTCGATCTTCCAGCTATTGGCCTCGCGCACGAAGTCATAACGCATGGTCAGGTCGGCGGGTTTCCAGACGTTGCGCTGACCGGTGAAGGCCGATCGGTTCAATCTGTCGCTTTGGCGAGCCTGGAATCCTCGGGCTGCGGCTGCGGGCGCAGGCAGCCCTGGCAGATGACGAGGGAACGGTTGACCCCGGCGTCCTGCTCGGCCTCGATGCCGTCCTGAGCCTGCCACCATTCCTTCGAATAGGGTTGAAGCTCGGCTTGCGACCTGTTGCGCTCAGATCGGGCGGCGGTCCGTGTTGGTTCTGAGGCAGCACGCGGGTGATTGGGATCCACGCCGGCGCCATCCCAGGCATAGCGCGCTGGCTTGAAGGCGGGATCGGAAGCCAGATGCGCTTGCGGCGCCATTGCACATCCGGCGAGCGCCAGCGACAACAGGAGGAGGGCGGGCGCTTTGACCATGATGCGGCACTCTGTACGCGAGAACTGACGAAGGTTGCGCCGATCATGTTTAAAATTCCCTGAACGACCGCGGCCGCGCCTGACGGCCAATGCGAATGCGATACCTGATGGTCCTGCTCGTACTGTTCGCAATCGCTGCCCGCGCCGACGACGCAAAGCCGTTCAATCCTGCCGACTATCCGCCCGGCGTGCAGAAGGCTGTGCGCTACGCCAACGAGGAATGCGAGAGCCAGGGCGGCGGCGCGGTGACCTTCGCGCCGGACACGGTGCGCAGGATCGACCTGACCGGCGACGGCCGCGACGACTACATCGTCGATTTTCGCGACACCAAATGCGGTGATCGCGAGACAACTTATTGCGGAACCGGCGGCTGCGTCATGAACATCCTGGTCGCGTTGCCGGATGGCAGTGTGCGCCTCGTGTTCGACGGCTATGTCCGCAGCTACAAGCTCGCGGCGCCGCCGATGAAGCGCGGCGCCGCGCGCACCATCCGCTTCGATCTGCACGGCAGCTATTGCGGCGGCTTTGGCGCGCAGGCTCGCGTCAAGGAGAGGGCCATCTCGGTGGCGCCGTTCGCGTTCAAGCAGCCTTAAGGCAGGTTCGCGGCTGGTGGCCTTGCAGGGGCACTGGCTATGGCGATAAATGGGCCTCAATGAGCGGGCGGCTTGCGTGCCGTCCGCCGTCGAAGAGGAAGCCCGATGCAGCCCCTGCGCATGTCCCGCCGCGTCATGAATCTCGCCCACATGCTGACCCAGAATGCGCGGCGGCATGGATCGCGACCCGGTTTCGTCTGGGGCCACAGATCCTGGATATGGCGCGAGATCGACGCGCAGGTCTCGGCGCTGGCGGCAGCCCTCGCGGCGCGCGGCATCACGAAGGGCGATCGCATCCTCGTCCATTCCAAGAACGGCGACGAGATGTTCTTTTCGATGTTCGCGGCGTTTCGGCTCGGCGCCGTCTGGGTGCCGACCAATTTCCGCCTGATGCCGGACGAGGTCGCCTATCTCGCGCAGGCCTCCGGCGCGAAGGCGTTTCTGTGCCACGTCGATTTTCCCGAGCACGCCGCAGCGGTGAAGGGTGGCGCGCTGGAATTCACCTGGAGCATCGACGGTCGGGCGCCATTTGCCGAGACGTCGGTTGCGGATGCCGTCGCGTCGCGCGCCGGCACGATGGTCGGGAACGTCGCGGTCGAGCACGACGATCCCTGCTGGTTCTTCTTCACATCGGGGACCACCGGCCGCTCCAAGGCTGCGGTGCTCACCCACGGCCAGATGGGTTTTGTCGTCACCAACCATCTCGCCGATCTCACGCCCGGCGTCACGGAAACAGATGCCTCGCTGGTGGTGGCACCGCTGTCGCATGGCGCCGGCGTGCATCAGCTGGTTCAGACCGCGCGCGGCGTGCGCACCGTGCTGCTGCCGACGGAGAAATTCGACATCGACGAGGCGTTCCGCCTGATCGAGGCGCATCGCGTCAGCAATCTCTTCGTGGTGCCGACCATTCTGAAGATGATGGTCGAGCATCCCGCCGCCGACAAATACGATCATTCCTCGCTGCGCCAGGTGATCTATGCGGGTGCGCCGATGTATCGCGAGGACCAGAAGGCTGCGCTGAAGAAGCTCGGCAAGGTCATCGTGCAATATTTCGGTCTGGGCGAGGTTACCGGCAACATCACGGTGCTGCCGGCGGCGCTGCATGATCCCGAGGACGGGCCGCACGCGAAGATCGGCACCTGTGGTTTCGAGCGTACCGGCATGCAGGTCTCGATCCAGGACGACGAGGGCCGCGAACTCGGCGCCAACCAGAGCGGCGAGATCTGCGTGATCGGCCCCGCGGTGCTTGCCGGCTACTACGACAATCCCGAAGCCAATGCGAAGGCGTTCCGCAACGGCTGGTTCCGCACCGGCGATCTCGGCCACATGGACGAGGAGGGGTTCGTCTACATCACCGGACGCGCCTCCGACATGTACATCTCCGGCGGCTCCAACATCTATCCGCGCGAGATCGAGGAGAAGATCTTGACGCATCCTTGCGTCGGCGAGGTCGCCGTGCTCGGCGTGCCGGATGCGATCTGGGGCGAGGTCGGCGTTGCCGTCTGCGTCGCGCGCGAAGGCGAGAAGCCGGTGAGCGAAGCGGAGATGGCGGCGTTCCTCGGCTCCAAGGTGCCGCGCTACAAAATGCCTAAGCGGTTCTTCTTCTGGGAGGCGCTGCCGAAGTCCGGCTACGGCAAAATTCCAAAACGAATGGTTCGCGACGAGCTCGAGGCGCGCGGGCTGCTCGATCTCGACAAGTCACAGGGCTGAGCGTACGCGATGCGGACTATCAAGCAGCCAGGCGCACCCGTCGCAGAGCGTATCCAATGGGTGGAGGCGAGGGGACGCGCTTTCTCCTTCACGCTTCAAGCAGGTCTGCCGTTGCTGGAGGCGGCGCGCCGCGGTTTTGCCGCAGAGGGATTTGCCGGCGGCGTGCTGAGCTTCGGGCGCGGCGCGCTCGGGCCGTTCGCCTATGTCATGCCGGCGCTGTCGAAGACCAGCGAGAACGCCGCGTTCTACAGCGAGACCTTCAGGCCCAGCGGCGTGACGCGCACGAAGCTCGGCAGCATGACGCTGGGCATGCGCGACGGCGCGCCGTTCTTTCATTGCCATGGGCTGTGGACGGAGGCCGATGGCCGCGCCAGCGGCGGCCACATGCTGCCGGACGAGACTGATGTCGCCGAACCGTTCGAGGTCGAGGCCTTCGGTCTCGATGGTGCGATGTTCACCGCCGAGCCCGACTCCGAGACCAATTTCAAGCTGTTCGGGCCGGTCGCTGCCGCGAGCACCGGCGCGCGCACGACCAGCCGTGCCTTCGCGCTCCGCCTGCGCCCCAACCAGGATTTTCCCGGCTGCCTCGAGGAGTTTTGCCGCGGGCACGGCATCGCGCGCGCAAAAATCCACGGCGGCGTCGGCTCGACCATTGGCGCGCGCTTCATCCATGGTGGCGTGACCGAGCCGTTTGCGACTGAGCTGGCGATAGTGGCCGGCACGATTGCGCCCGTTCGTTCCGGTGCGCTCGAAGCTGCGCTGGATATCGGCCTGATCGATTACACCGGCGGCATTGCGCAGGGCCGTCTGATCCGTGGTGACAATCCGGTGCTGATGACCATGGAGCTGGTGCTCGAGGTGTTGGGCTAGTCGGCGAGCGGTCGTCAGGGGTGAGAACGTAGTTTGGCAATGGCCAAGAACGTGGATTGACTTACCCCCGAGCTCGATCCTTGAAAGAGGTCGAGCAAGGGAGATTGACCCTGGCCGGTGCTCTGGCTGTTTCTGACGTCATACATGGCGGAGAAACGGTTCAACAGCTTTGCAACCTTCGCGGGATCGGAGAGATCCTTGATCTTCATGAATCTGTCTACGAACTTGGCCTGCTGATCGATCGGCATCGCAGCCATCGAGTCAGGCAGATCGAAGGTGGTCCTGAACACCTCCGAAAGAGCCTTGTCGGCAAGGATGTCGTATGCGGATGTGATTTCCCCCGCCTTTCGCTGGAAATACAGCGCCAGGCGCACGCCGGGATTCGTATCGCCTTGCTGCTGCTCCAGGCTTTGCTGGAGATAGTTCGCTTGTGTTTCCCGGAATTGATCCCGCTTCTGAGGCCCCATCATCGGGAGGCGCGCGACGTTGCCCTTGCTGTCGAAATTGAACGACGCCACGATTTCGGCAAAGCGAGGATCGCTCTGCGTGTTCGCGAAGCTCTTTGGATCGTTCAGGTCGGAGCTGAAGATCTTCTTGAGAAATTCGGTGCTGACCTTCTTGGGATCCAGACCCTTGGCCAAGAGAATGAAATCGACCATCGGCCTGTTTGCGAGAAGATCGGAAACACTGTCGATGCCGGCGATGGCTTGCTGATATCCCGACGCATCCTTCGTGGCCTGTGCCCGAACTGCGGCCTGCTGCTGGGGAGTTGCCGTGCTTGCGCTCTTCACCGCTCCAATGACGTAGTCCTTCGCGATCTGGAGGACTTCAGCCGAGTCCTGAGCCACCAAGGGGGTCGTCAGATTGCCTTTTGCGTCGAAGTTGAAGGCGCGTGCCAGCTCTAAATATCGATTGTCCTTGAGGGTATAGACGTAGCTCGTGGGGTCGTTGATGTCGCTTTCGAGCACGGCCTTGATAGTCGCCGGCGAGACGTTTCCGGGATCGAGGCCGACGGCTCCCAGCGCAAAATCATACACGCCTGGTGTCGATACGAACGTCTGGACTGAATTGATCTTGAGGATGGCAGTTCTGAATTGCCTGATTGCAAAAGCTTCGTTCAACGGGCTTGCCGCCGAATAGACGGCGGACTTGCTGTCGTCGAACCTCTGTTTCGTGATCGAGACATTTGCAGCAGTCTGCGCGGATACGCCAGACGGAAGCGACCCGTCGGGCAAAAACTCGAACGCGCCGGCCAGGTCTACGAACCCGCCAATCGTCGTTATCTGGTCGCTGAGGCTGGATATGCTGTTGGTATATGACTCGAGGTGATATTTTTCGACGAGGATCTGGACGTTCAACTGGGACACGTTAGCGCCCGGTTGCGAGAGTTGGGCCGTGTAGTCGGCAATCTTCAAGTTGGAGGCGCTGACATCTGATTGGGCTTGAGCACGCTGGGCGTTGAGGCCGGTCAGTTGAGACGCGAAAGTGGTGTTGACGTAGCTGTTTGGATCGGATGGATCGCTGCGCAGGACCTGGCTGATCGTGTCAGCCGGCCACTTGCTTTGATCGATACCGTATGCCGAATAGACATAGTTGCGAAGACGGTCGTTGTTCAGGAGTTGGTCTGCACTGCTGATCTTGCCGATTTCGGCGCTGTAATAGTTCGAGTCGTTGGCAACTGCATCGACCTGGCTCTTCTTGGTCGCCGTGTACAGACCGATCGTCTCGTCGGTTTGGTTCTCCGATTGCGCAACCGGCGTTGCACTCCCATTGAAGGAAAATGCCGCGGCGAACTCGCGGTAACGCTTGTCGACCAGCTTGTTGACGAAGCTGTTTGCATCGGAGAGGTCGCTCTCCAGCACCTTTTTCATGAAAGCCTTGGCGTACGCCATGTCTTCCAGGCCGTACGCCTTCGTTGCATAATGATACAGGCGGTAGTCTTTCATAAAATCGTCGACGGTCTTCACCTTGCCGATGTTGGCCTTGTAATAGGCGGCCTCTCGCGCCACGTCCGGTTGCTGTTCGACCCGCGTCAGGGAATTCTTGAGATTGCGCGTGATGTAGCTGTAACCGAAATACGTTGATACCATCGCGCATTCCTCGCGGCTTTACGGTCCCGGACGTCCGCCAATCATTGCCGGGTCGCGAGGTGGGAGCTGGCCTCATGCCAGCAAACTATCTCAGAGCTGCGTTCTCTTACGACGATTCCGGCAATCTTAGGTTTCAATTTGCTTCCAAGCGACGCATGCCGGGTTTTGTTGCTGTATGTTTCTCAGATGCAGCTTTCGCGAAGATTGCGTTCCGGATATGTTCCAATCAAAAGATCGGTCGAAATGGGTCGGAAGCCGGATATGAGTCGATCACTCCGAAGCGCGGGAGAGGATGGGGCCAGCTCTCCGAGGCTCTCCGCTCTCGTGTCCCGGACGCGACGCAGCGCGTAGCGGTGCGGCGCAGAGCCGGGACCCAGGAAGCCGCACGGGCTGCTGATGCATGGGCCCCGGCTCTGCAGCGCACCGCCGAAGGGGCGCTGCGCCGCGTCCGGGGCACGAGCGCAAAATCGTCTTCATATTTCAATCCACCTAGTCCGCGCGGTTTCACATTCTCGCGGCACGTCGTGCCCGAGCTTTGCTGTCGTCACCGCCCTCAAAAATGCCGAGGGCGCAGGGAAGGCCGGGTGCCGGCTGGCACCCGCGCTCCGCTGTGCGCGAAATGCGCTGAAAACAGGTGCACAGCGGCATACAGGTGAAGCCAAACATCCGGCCTTCCCTGCGCAATGGTTTTACGGCTTATGTCGTGATCTCCCCGGGGAGCGATGCACTATTGCCCCCGTCGCCTTGCGGATGGCTGATGCTGCGGGCCCGGTCGGGCCGTCACATCACCGCAAGCCTTGGCGCACAGACCCCGGGCGCCAGGACCACACGATTTTGCCGTACGAAGGCTGCACCGGTCGTGTGCGCGTGGCGTTCGCTCACGGATCGCTCCGCCCTGCAAACCACCTTCGCGCCGGCGCCGCCCGCGTCCACCACATCCCATCCCGCGTTCGTGACGATCGCGATCCGCCCCTCGGCCGGGTTGGGATGATTGTCTATACGGTAATCCGAAATACGGATAAAGAGAATTCTTTTTGTTTGGTATGATTGACCTTCCGTTGGGTGTTTTGCCCGCCGGGCGGCGCAAGCAGTTGTGGGTCTGCGAGCACCCGCCGTAACGGCGCCATGAACCGGTCTCCCCTCGGCCCCAAAATGCGCTAGGGTGATCGCAGCGCGCCTCAAGTCGCGCACGATCAACGAGACGCATGAGGAAACGAGATGAGGGTGACCATTGGACGGCGCACGGTCATGGCCGCGGTGCTGACGGCTGCGGGAGCGGCGGCTTTGACGGCGGCGTTTGCGCCGGTTTGGGCCCATGGGCCGACCCGGCAGAAGGCGCGCGAATCCATCGAGATCAACGCCCCGCCGGCCAAGGTGTGGGCGGCGATGGGCAATTTCCAGGACATGAGCTGGCTTCCGCCGGTCACCAAGACCGAGGGCGAGAAGGGCAACGAGATCGGCGCGACGCGGAAGCTGACGCTGACGGGAGGAGCGACCGTCGACGAGGAGCTCTACAAGTTCGACGCCGCCGCGATGACCTATTCCTACCGGATCACCAATGTGGACGTGAAGGCGCTGCCGGTGACCAATTATTCCTCGACGCTGACGGTGACGCCGAGTGCCGACGGCAAGGGCTCAACGCTGGAATGGGCCGGCGCGTTCTACCGCGGCTTTCCCAACAACGATCCGCCGCCGGAGCTGAGCGACGAGGCCGCGGTCAAGGCGGTGAGAGGGCTCTATCAAGCCGGCCTCGAGGCGCTGAAGAAGAAGATCGAGAGCGGAAGCTGACCGTGCGGGCGCCGGTTCTGGCCGCGCTCGCCGCCAGCCTTTGCCTCATTGGCATCGCGCACGCGACTGCCGAAGAGGCGTTCGTCACCAACCAGCTCAGCGACGATCTGATGGTCGTGGATCTCGCCACGGCGCGCAGCGTTGCGACGATCCCGATCGGCGGCAAGCCGGCGGGCGTCGCCGTCAGCGCGGACGGGCGCTTTGCCTATGTGACGAGCCCGGATGCCAAGGCCGTGACGGTGGTCGACGCGGCAACGCGGCAGGTTATTGGGCGGATCGAGGTCGGCGGCGGGCCGCTTGGCATTGCCGTCGCGCCTGATGGCCGCACCGTCTATGTCGCGGACTGGTACGCGGCGGCGGTGCGTGTGATCGATACGGCCTCGCGCAGCGTTACCGCCAGCATTGCGGTCGGCGCCTCGCCGTCAGGGCTGGCGGTGACGCCTGACGGCCATCTGCTGCTCTCGGCCGACCGCGACGACGACAGCGTCTCGGTGGTGGATACGACGACGCGTGCGCGCAAGGCGACCATCAAGGTCGGCACCCGCCCGTTCGGCGTCACCATCGATGCCGGCGGCAGGCGCGCCTACACCGCCAATGTCGGCTCCAACGACGTCTCGGTGATCGACATCGCCGAAGCGCGCGAGATCGGCCGCGTGCCGGTCGGGATGCGTCCCTATGCGGTAGCGCTGACGCTGGGCCGCGGCTTCGTCACCGACCAGTATGGCGGCACCGTCAGCGTGTTCGATCTCGCAACGCTCAAGCCGGTGACGCGCATCAATGTCGGCGACTACCCCGAAGGCATCGCCGCGACCGCGGACGGCAAGCGCGTCATCGTCGCCTGCTGGGAGAGCAACACGCTTCATATCATCGACGCAGCCGAGCTGAAGGTGATCGGCGAGGTCAAGACCGGCGACGGCCCGCGCGCGTTCGGGGCGTTTTTGCGCAGGACGGAGTAGGGGCCGCGTCGCGGCTATTTCAATTCGGCAAACGCCTTCAGCTTCAGGAAGAAATCTCGCAGGATCGGGTTGCGGTCCACGTAGGTTACGTAGCGGATCGGATGCCGCCGGCGATCGATGCTCCACGTGATCTGATCGGTGAGAACCGGGGCCGGGATGATCACGCTCGGTGCCCATTCGGGGTTCAGCAGCCAGCCGACCGGCGCCATGTCCCAGATTTCCTTGGCCCAGCCCAGATGATCGGACGAATATTCCTTGAAGCGCATGGCGAGAAAAGCGCCGATGCTGCCGTGCGGTTCGACATAGCGCTCGATCTCCGGCACCGTGCTGTGAAGGTGCGAGGTGACGCCCTTGCACGGCACCAGAACCAGCGGCACGCCGCTGTCGAACAGCACCTGCGCGCCGCCGACGTCCTGTTTGAGATTGAACTCGATCGTGTGCGGCCATTCGAGCGCATGGCCGCCGAGCCAGACCACCACGATTCGGGCGATGATGTCGGGGGCTTTTAGAAGTGCAGAGGCGACATTGCTGATGGCGCCGATGGCAATGACGTAGAGCGGATTGTCAGGGGAGCCCGCGCGAGCCCGGGCCACGAGGTCGTCGACGGCGGGCGCCGGCCGCGCCGTCTTGCCGGGGCCGACATAGTCGGTGACGCCGCGATGAACCAGGCCTTCCGGTGCGATGTTCAGGCGCTCCAGCAGGCGCAGGATTTCCTGATAGCTCAGCTCCATGCCGTGGCCGGGGCTGTCCGAGCGCGCATTGAAGAACGGCGCAGCGTAGATCGCCTCGACGTCGAAGCGGTCCTTCGACAGCAGCATTTGCACCAGCGCGAACTGATCGTCGATTTCGTTATAGGTGTCGGTGTCGAGGACGACGCGCACCTTGCCGACCGGCGGTTCAAGGAGCTTCAGGCGGGCCGCGTCCGTGAGTGTCATCACCGTCTCCCTGGGCCGGGCGTGGCGATTGCGGATCAGGCTTTGAGTGGAATCCGGCAAACCACGTCCGCGATCTCCTCCATTTGCGTAAACATGTGATCGGGCGCAAGCGCCTGCAACGCCGCCGGTGCGGCATAACCCCAACTGACCGCGCCGCAGGCAATCCCGACGGCTCGCGCTGCCTCGATGTCGCGGACTTCGTCGCCGATCGCAATGGCCTGGCCAGGCTCGACGCCGGCGCGACGGATGATCCGGCGGAATTTTGCCGGCTTGCCGAAGATCGATGCCGCGCAATCGAAATACGCGAACAGCGCGGCGGCCTCGCCAAGCTTCTCGCGCGCATTGGCCTCGCTATCCGACGTCACCAGCGCAAGCTGCACGCCGTTCTCGGCCAGCGTCTGCAGCATTTCCTCGACGCCCGCGAACAGTGAAATTTCCGCCGACGCCTCCGCCTTCAGCCGCCGCGCATGCCGCGCGATCGCCGGCAGCTTCCACAGCGGCACCTGGAGGCGGCTGAGGATCTCGCGTGTCGAAGCATGCCGCAGCCCCTCGACATCCTCATCGGCGACACGGCGAAAGCCGAAGCGATCGGCAACATCGTTGATGGTGCGCAAAAACCACGGAAAGCTGTCGGCCAGCGTGCCGTCGAGATCGAAGATGGCGAGGAAGTAGGGCATGGAGGAGGGGTGGGCTTGCCGGACGGAGCGAGCATCGTGCGCGTCGGCGACACGCTGACAGATGCAATCGGAAATGCTATATTGACTACACAGAGGTGACAGATGTCGGAGCTACTGGCAAGAATTACGGTCGATCCGGAGCGGATGCACGGACGTCCGTGTATTCGCGGTCTGCGTATCACGGTCGCCGACGTCCTGGGGCTGCTGTCTGCCGGACAGTCGCGCGAGAGCATTCTTGAGGACTACCCGTATTTGGAAGAGGCGGATATTGACGCGGTGCTTGCCTATGCTGCGCGCCAAGTTGATCACCCGATCATAGCGGCCAAATAGCTTGCTTTACCTGATCGATGCTCAGCTTCCACCTGCACTCGCAGAAGCCATGCATCGAGTTGGATTCGATGCGGCTCATGTCGCCGAGTTCGGGATGGCGACCGCGACTGACGGAGAGATTTGGAATGAAGCTATTTCTCGCTCAGCCGTTCTCGTGACCAAAGACCGCGATTTCTCGCTTCTTCGCGCCGCAAAGGGGCAGGGGCCAATCGTGCTGTGGGTCCGCGTCGGCAACATCGACAATCGTGCGCTGGTCCGCCAGTTTCTGAGCGCCATGCCGCAAATTGTCGAAGCCGTCGCGCGAGGCGAGGCCGTCATTGAATTCGTCGGTGGTTAGCTTGGCAAGCGGAATTGAACCACCATTCCTATTTCGTCGGGAGGATCTATCGATCAACGCGGCTGTCTGCGCCGGCCTTCCGGCGGACATCCCCAACAGGATGACGCTTCTTGGCCTGATTGCGCAACAGCTCAGTTTTCCCGACTATTTCGGTGAAAATTGGGATGCGCTTGAGGAGTGTCTGCGCGATCTCTCTTGGTTACCTGCGGGACCGGTCGTTCTGGAGCACGCAGACGTGCCACTCGTTCGAGACATCGCAAATGCGAGGATTTATATCGCGATACTCGCCGACGCGACCCGAGACATGTCGAGGTCGGATCGTCCACTCCGCGTGGTATTCCCACCTGCTTATCGCGACCAGATATCGTGGCTTCTTCGACTGTAGCAGCGAGGCTGCGCTACTCCGCCGCCTCGCTCGCCGTCCGTCGCCGCTTCGGCTTCCGCGCCTTCGCCAGCACCGGCGCCAAAAACTTGCCCGTGTAGCTCCGCGGCGCTTTCGCGATGTCCTCGGGCGGACCCCACGCGACGATCTCGCCGCCGCCGTCGCCGCCTTCGGGGCCGAGGTCGATGACCCAGTCTGCGGTCTTGATGACCTCGAGATTGTGCTCGATGACGACGACCGTGTTGCCCTGCGCGACCAGCTCGTGCAGCACCTCCAACAGCTTCTTGACGTCGTGGAAATGCAGCCCGGTGGTCGGCTCGTCCAGGATGTAGAGCGTGCGGCCGGTGGCGCGCTTGGACAGCTCTTTTGCCAGCTTGACGCGCTGCGCTTCGCCGCCGGACAGCGTCGTCGCCTGCTGGCCGACATGGATGTAGTCGAGGCCGACGCGATGCAGGGTCTGGAACGTCTCGCGCACGCGCGGCACCGCCTTGAAGAACTCGGCGGCTTCCTCGACGGTCATGTCGAGCACGTCGGCGATGCTCTTGCCCTTGAACAGGACCTCGAGCGTCTCGCGGTTGTAGCGCTTGCCCTTGCAGACGTCGCAGGTGACGTAGACGTCCGGCAAAAAGTGCATCTCGATCTTGATGACGCCGTCGCCCTGGCAGGCCTCGCAGCGGCCGCCCTTGACGTTGAAGGAGAAGCGGCCGGGCTCGTAGCCGCGCGCCTTGGATTCGGGCAGGCCGGCGAACCATTCGCGGATCGGCGTGAAGGCGCCGGTATAGGTCGCGGGGTTGGAGCGCGGCGTGCGGCCGATCGGCGACTGGTCGATGTCGATGATCTTGTCGATGTGCTCGAGGCCCTCGATGCGGTCGTGCGGGGCTGCGCCCTCGCTGGCGTTGTTGAGCTTGCGGGCGATCGCCTTGTAGAGCGTGTCGATCAGCAGCGTCGACTTGCCGCCGCCGGAGACGCCGGTGACGCAGGTGAACAGGCCGAGCGGAATTTCGGCCGTGACGTTCTTGAGGTTATTGCCGCGCGCGTTGACCACCTTGATGGTGCGGCGATGGTTCGGCGGACGCCGCTCCGGCACCTCGACCTCGAGCTCGCCGGTGAGATATTTACCGGTCAGCGATTTCGGGTTGCGCATGATCTCGGTGGGCGTGCCTTCGGCGACGATGTGGCCGCCATGCATGCCGGCGCCGGGGCCGATGTCGAGGACATAGTCGGCCAGGAGGATCGCGTCCTCGTCATGCTCGACCACGATCACGGTGTTGCCGAGGTCGCGAAGTCTCTTCAGCGTATCGAGCAGGCGCGCGTTGTCACGCTGATGCAGGCCGATCGAGGGCTCGTCCAGCACGTAGAGCACGCCGGTCAACCCCGAGCCGATCTGCGAAGCCAGGCGGATGCGCTGGCTCTCGCCGCCGGACAGCGTGCCGGAGGAGCGGGAGAGGGTGAGGTAGTTGAGGCCGACGTCGAGCAGGAAGGTGAGGCGCTCGCGGATCTCCTTGAGGATGCGGCCGGCGATCTCGTTCTGCTGGGTGTTCAGCGCCTCGGGCACGGTCTCGAACCACGCGCCGGCGCCCTTCACCGACATCTCGGAGATATCGCCGATATGCTTGCCGCCGATCTTGACGCAGAGCGCCTCGGGCTTGAGCCGAAAGCCCTTGCAGCCCTCGCAGGGCACGTCGTGGAAATATTTCGCGAGCTCCTCGCGCGCCCATTCGCTCTCGGTCTCGCGATAGCGACGGTTGATGTTGGTGATGACACCTTCGAACGGTTTTTTGGTGTCGTAGGAGCGGACGCCGTCCTCATAGGAGAACTTGATCTCGTCCTCGCCGGAACCATGGAGGATCGCGTTCTGCGTCTTCTTCGGCAGATCCTTCCATTTGGTGGTCAGCGTGAACTTGTAGTGCTTGCCGAGCGCAGTCAGCGTCTGAATGTAATAGGGCGATGAGGATTTGGCCCAGGGCGCGATCGCGCCCTTGCCAATCGCAAGCTCCTTGTCGGGGATGACGAGGTCTTCGTCGACATGCTGCTCGACACCGAGGCCGCCGCAGGCGGGGCAGGCGCCATAGGGATTGTTGAAGGAAAACAGCCTGGGCTCGATCTCGGGGATGGTGAAGCCGGAGACGGGGCAGGCGAACTTTTCCGAGAACAGCATGCGCTCGGGTCCGCTCTTGTCGTGGATTTTTGCGGTCTTCTTTTTCTCTTCCGCGGGTGCTGCTGCGGCCGGTGCATCAGCGAATTCGATAACGGCGAGGCCCTCGGCGAGCTTCAGCGCGGTCTCGAAGCTTTCGGCGAGGCGCTGGCCGATGTCGGCGCGCACAACGATGCGGTCGACGACGACGTCGATGTCGTGCGGGAATTTCTTGTCGAGCGTCGGCGCTTCCGCGAGCTCGTGGAAGGCGCCGTCGATCTTGACGCGCTGAAAGCCCTTCTTGAGCCATTCGGCGAGCTCTTTGCGGTACTCGCCCTTGCGGCCGCGCACGACGGGCGCGAGCAGATAGAGGCGCGTGCCCTCGGGCAGCACCAGCACGCGGTCGACCATCTGCGAGACGGTCTGGCTCTCGATCGGCAGGCCGGTGGCGGGCGAATACGGCACGCCGACGCGCGCCCACAGCAGGCGCATGTAGTCGTAGATCTCAGTGACGGTGCCGACGGTGGAGCGCGGGTTCTTCGACGTCGTCTTCTGCTCGATCGAGATCGCCGGCGACAGGCCGTCGATCTGGTCGACGTCGGGCTTCTGCATCATCTCCAGGAACTGGCGCGCATAGGCCGACAGCGATTCGACGTAGCGGCGCTGGCCCTCGGCGTAGATGGTGTCGAACGCGAGCGAGGATTTACCGGAGCCTGATAGCCCCGTGAACACCACCAGCTTGTCGCGGGGAATCTCGACGTCGACGTTCTTGAGGTTGTGCTCGCGCGCGCCACGGATCGTAATTGCGCGCAGGTTTGATCCCGCGTTCTGTTGTTGGCGCTTCGCCTTGATCACTTCATCCATCCTGGTGGTCCTCAGGGAATCCAAAAGCGCGCGATCGCGCCAACTTAATAGGCGCGCTTCGCCCGGAACCGGGATCGGCGCCGATGGGGTTGTCAGCGAACGTAGGAAGAACGGAGAAGGATTTCCAGTGGGACTTGCGAATCGTCAACGGATTGTTGTTGCGCTGGCGGGACTTGGCAGCAGGAACCCGGTGTCGGAGCGCGAAAACAAAAAGGCCGGCGCAAGGCCGGCCTTTCGTAACGCGATGGCGTTGGAGACGAAGATCAGTACTTCGCGAGCACTGCGCCGCCGCCGAAGGTGTAGTTCAGGCGGACGGTGGCCATATCCACGTCCTGCTTGATGCTGTCGGCGCGGAAGGGCAGACCGAACGCCGTGAAGCTGTCGGTGTGCTTGCCCATGAACAGATGGTCGTACTCGAGGGCAACCGACCAATTCGGTGCGAAGCCGAACTCGATGCCCGTGCCGACGGCGCCGCCCCAACGGGTGTCGGTCGCCTCGCCGAACGTGACGCCGCCCAGAGTGCCGCTGAACTTGTTATGGGTGACGGCCGCGCCGCCCTTCACGTACCAGAGCACGTTGTTCCAGGCATAACCCACTTGGCCGGTGAAGAGACCGATGGCATCGATCTTGGTGTTGTTCACCAGCGGGAAGAAAGCGGCGGGCGAGCTGGTGTTCGAGCCCTTCAGGTCAGCCCAGTCGCCCTGAGCTTCGAGGCCGAACACCCAGTTGGTGGACTGCCAGCGGTAGCCGATCTGGCCGCCGACGAGGGCGCCGGTCGCATTGTGGCAACCTTCAGCCGTGACGGGGACTGCGCCGCCGGCTACTGCGGTCGTATCCCAGCAATTGTGGCTCGAGCCGCCACCGGCGTTGGCACCGATGTAGAAGCCGGTCCAGTTGTAGACCGAGGCCACAGCCACCGGAGCCTTGGTGTAGGGGCGCGCCGCGAGATCAGCGGCCGAAGCCGGGGCGGCGAGAGCGAACAAACAGGCCGAAGCCAACAAAACCTTTTTCATTTTCAACTTAATCCCAGTCCCAGTTTCTGTTGTTGCCTTCCGTGCGCGGAAGAGCATCGGACGCTGTGGTCCAACCGATGTCGTACATACACCAGTGAAGCCGCAAGTTGTGTACCCGAAAAGCCACAGCAGGTTGGAAATGCAGCAGTGGGTGAAGCCTATTATTCGGGCTGTGCGCAGCAAAAGGCCGGCGCGAAGCCGGCCTTTTATTTCTGAGCGATATCAGATGGATATCAGTATTTCGCAATCACTGGACCGCCCCAGCGATAGTTTGCGCGGATCAGGCCGATATCGACGTCCTGGCCGATGCGCTCGGAGCGTGTGGCAGCACCGAGCGGGGCGAGCACGAAGTTGCCCGAACCGGTGAAGCCGATGGTGCGATTGCCGAGGAAGATGTGATCGTACTCGAAGCCCACCGTCCAGTTCGGCGCGAATCCGAACTCGACGCCCGCGCCCACGGTGCCGCCCCAGCGGGTCTCCTTGGCCTGGTCGAATTCGAGACCGGTGACGACGTCATAGCCGCGGTAGCGGTCGCCGACGACGGCGCCGCCGCCCTTCACGTAGACGAGCACGTTGTTCCAGGCGTAGCCGATCTGGCCGGTGATCAGGCCGAAGGAATCGATCTTGGAGCGATTGCGCAGGCCGGTCACCACACCGACGTTGTCGCCGGAGAAGTCGGCCCAGTTGCCCTGGCCTTCGAGGCCGAACACCCAATTGGCCGACTGCCAGCGATAGCCGACCTGGCCGCCGACCGTGCCGCCGACCGAGTTGTGGCAGCCTTCGCCGACCAGAGCGCCGCCGACGCCGACGAAGTCCCAGCACTTGTGGCTGGTGCCGCCGCCGCCGTTGATGCCGATGTAGAAGCCGCTCCAGTCGTAGATGGTGGCGACCATCGGCGCCGGAGCCTTGGTGTAGGGACGCGCGGCCATGTCCGCCGCGCTTGCGGGAGCCGACAGGCCCAACGCCACTGCACCGATTGCACCAATCAGGATCTTGTTCATTGCCAGTCTCCCCAGGTTCATCCGCTTCTCGAAATCCCCGAAGCGGTTTGATCAGGCGCGACGCCCAGATGAATTAATTCCGAGGAAAACCTAGTCCGATCGCGGAATGGAGTCCGTCTCCGAAATGCCACAGTCGCAGGCGAGTCGGACCGGCTCTAACTTGATGAATGTTAGGTTGTTTTGCTGTTCCGCGGGAACCCGAACCGGTTCCATCCTGCGCGTGTCTTTCCGCAAGCCCCACCGGCCGATCGACCCGATACGTTCGGCGGCGTCACTCGCAAAGAACAAATCTGGAACGAACCGAAGGTCGATGCTATATGTGGGGATAACCCGAGGGGTGACGGACTGATCGAAGTCCGCAAGCGTTCGGCGAGCGTATAGGGTCGCCCCGACAGGGGCACGGCGGAACGCGGGGAGCGGACCGGCCTCCTTAGATTCAGTGGCATTCGGAGTGGAGAGCGGAGATGGCGGGAAGCGTCAACAAGGTCATTCTGGTTGGAAATCTCGGCAAGGATCCTGAGATCCGCCGCACCCAGGACGGGCGGCCGATCGCCAATCTGAGCGTCGCGACCTCGGAGACGTGGCGCGACAAGGCGACCGGCGAGCGCAAGGAAAAGACCGAGTGGCACCGCGTCGTGATCTTCAATGAAGGGCTCTGCAAGGTCGCCGAACAGTACCTGAAGAAGGGCGCCAAGATTTACGTCGAGGGTGCGCTCCAGACCCGCAAATGGACCGACCAGAGCGGTGTCGAGAAGTACTCGACCGAGGTCGTGCTCCAGGGCTTCAACTCGACGCTGACGATGCTGGACGGTCGTAGCGGCGGCGGGGCAGGCGGCAGCTTCGGCGACGAGCCGGGCGGCGATTTCGGCTCTTCAGGTCCGGTCAGCAGCGCGCCGCGCCGTCCTGTTGCCGCCGGCGGCGGTGGCCGCAACGGCGACATGGACGACGATATCCCGTTCTGAGAACGTGGCGTATCATACGACGCGGACGCGCCGGCCGGATGGGGCGGCGCTTCTCACGCCGCGCCAGCAAAGCTTTCTAATCGGCAGGACGGGCTCGGGATTTCCGGGCCCGCTTCATGTTTGGGTTGAGCTCGGATTACGTCATGGCAAACGCGCTGACGGGGGAAGCTCGCGGCGCGGTTTTCCAGGTGTTGCGGGCGATTTTGCAAGGTCGGTGCGGGGGCTGTCCGAGACACGGCTCGCAAGGGCTTAAGTCTCTGGAAAAACAGTCGGAAAAAGCGCTTCCCGGAAGCCCGCAAGGGTGGTTATCAGGGGGGCGATGCGCTATATGATTCCCAGATAAAACCTCACCGGATTTCCCCTTGGCTGACGACGACGACAAGCCCGGCGACCAGCCGGCGCAACCCTCGGATATTCGACCCGTCTCCATCTTCGAGGAGATGAAGAAGTCCTATCTCGACTACGCCATGAGCGTGATCGTGGCGCGCGCGCTGCCTGACGCCCGCGACGGCCTCAAGCCGGTGCATCGCCGCATCCTGTACTCGATGAACGAGCAGGGGCACACGCCCGACAAGAAGTACGTCAAGTCCGCCCGCGTGGTCGGCGACGTCATCGGTAAATATCATCCGCATGGCGACCAGTCGATCTACGACGCCATGGTCCGGATGGCGCAGGACTTCTCCATGCGCGTGCCGCTGATCGACGGCCAGGGCAATTTCGGCTCAGTCGACGGCGATCCCCCGGCCGCCTATCGTTACACCGAAGCCCGGTTGACCAAGGTGGCGCTGGCTCTGCTGGCCGACATCGACAAGGACACCGTCGACTTCCAGCCGAACTACGACAACAACGAGACCGAACCATCGGTCCTGCCGGCCAAGTTCCCGAACCTTCTCGTCAACGGCGCCGGCGGCATCGCGGTCGGCATGGCGACCAACATCCCGCCGCACAATCTCGGCGAGGTCATCGACGCCTGCGTCGCGTTGATCGACAACCCCGCGCTCACCATCGACGAGCTCATCAACATCGTGCCGGGACCGGATTTCCCGACCGGCGGCGTCATCCTCGGACGGCAGGGCATCCGCGCCGCCTATCACCTCGGCCGCGGCTCGGTCGTGATGCGCGGCAAGGTCGCGATCGAGACCATCCGCAAGGAGCGCGAGGCGATCATCATCACCGAGATTCCCTACCAGGTGAACAAGGCGACGATGGTCGAGCGCATCGCCGAGCTGGTCAAGGAAAAGAAGATCGAGGGCATCGGCGACCTGCGCGATGAATCCGATCGCGACGGCTACCGCGTCGTCATCGAGTTGAAACGCGACGCCGTGCCGGATGTGGTGCTGAACCAGCTCTACAGGTTCACGCCGCTGCAGACGAGCTTCGGCGTCAACATGGTGGCGCTCGACAGCGGCCGTCCGCGGATCATGCATCTGAAGGACCTGCTGGCCATCTTCGTCGACTTCCGTGAGCGGGTCGTCACGCGGCGCACCAAATACCTGCTCGCCAAGGCCCGCGATCGCGCCCATATCCTGGTCGGCCTGGCGATCGCGGTCGCCAATATCGACGAGATGATCCGCGTCATCCGGACCTCGCCCGACCCGACCACGGCCCGCGACACCCTGATGTCGCGCGACTGGCCGGCCCGGGACGTCGAGGACATGCTGACGTTGATCGACGATCCGCGCCACCGCATCAGCGAGGACGGCACGATCCGGCTGTCGATGGAACAGGCGAGGGCTATTCTCGACCTGCGCCTGCAGCGCCTCACCGCACTCGGCCGTGACGAAATCCGCGAGGAGCTCGACAAGCTCGCCGGCGAGATCGCCGACTATCTCGACATCCTGCGCTCGCGCGACCGCGTGCTGGGCATCATCAAGTCCGAGCTCGCCGAAGTGAAGGCCGAGTTCGCTACGCCGCGCCGCACCGTCATCATCGAGCAGGAAGGCGAGGTCGAGGACGAGGACCTGATCCAGCGCGAGGACATGGTCGTCACCGTCTCCCACGCCGGCTATGTCAAGCGTGTGCCGCTGTCGGCCTACCGGGCGCAGCGCCGCGGCGGCAAGGGCCGCGCGGGCATGCAGACCCGCGACGAGGATTTTGTCAGCCGGCTGTTCGTGGCGTCCACGCATACTCCGATGCTGTTCTTCTCCTCGCGCGGCCAGGTCTACAAGATAAAGGTCTGGCGCCTGCCGATGGCCGCGCCGAATGCGCGCGGCAAGGCGCTGATCAACATCCTGCCGCTGGAGCAGGGCGAGCGCATCACCACCATCATGCCGCTGCCGGAGGACGAGTCCACCTGGGGCAATCTCGACGTGATGTTCGCCACCACGGGCGGCAACGTCCGGCGCAACAAGCTGTCCGACTTCGTCGACGTCCGCCGCTCCGGCATCATCGCGATGAAGCTCGACGACAACGAGGCGATCGTCGACGTGCAGATCTGCACCGAGCGTGACGACGTATTGCTCACCGGCGCCGGCGGCCAGTGCATCCGCTTCCCCGTCACCGACGTGCGCGTGTTCACCGGGCGCACCTCGATGGGCGTGCGCGGCATTGCGCTTGCCGAGGCCGACAAGGTGATCTCGCTGGCGATCCTGCGCCATGTCGAGACCTCGTCGGACGAACGTTCGGCGTACCTGAAGATGCGTCGTGCGGTCGCCGGCGAAGCTGCGACCGAGGAAGCGGCAGTGGATGCCGAGGCCGAGGAGACCTCCGGCAGCTTCCAGCTCGCCCAGGAGCGCTATGTCGAGATGTCGGCGCAGGAGCAGGTCGTCCTGACCGTCTCCGTCAACGGCTACGGCAAGCGGACCTCGTCCTACGAGTACCGCACCACGGGCCGTGGCGGCAAAGGCATCGTCGCCATGAGCGTCAACAACCGCAACGGCAATCTCGTGGCCTCATTCCCAGTGGAAGACGCCGACCAGATCATGCTGGTCACCGACAAGGGCCAGCTGATCCGCTGCCCGGTCGAAGGCATCCGCGTGGCCGGCCGCTCGACCCAGGGCGTGATCGTGTTCGACACTGCCGAGGACGAGCATGTGGTGTCGGTGGAGCACATCACGGAAGAAGCGGAGAGCGGCAACGGCGCGAATGGGGAATAGCGAGTGGCGAATAGGGCAAGCTGCGCTGTTGGCTATCCGCCACTCACCACTTGCTAGGATGCGGACTCATTAAGGCGCAGCCGTAGCCTGATTGACGCGAGTTGAACGAAGGCAAGGTAGTTGGCAGCAAGCCTGTCATAGCGCGTCGCCACCCGACGACATTGTTTGATCCTGTTGAAGAACCGCTCGACCTGGTTGCGAGCGCGGTAGAGATAGGGGCTGAAGCAGATCGGATCGCTGGGGTTGCTTTTCGGCGGGATGTTGGCCCACGCGCCCTTCTTCATGGCAAGCTCCCTGATCCAGTCCGCGTCATAGCCACGGTCGGCAAGCAGCATTGACCCGGATATCAGACGAGACAGCAGTTTTCCGGCAAGTCGAACGTCATGGGCCTCACCGGGGCTCAGCGCCAGCCGTACCGGCAGACCATTGCTATCGACCACCGCATGGATGTTGCTCGTCAAGCCGCCGCGGGACCTTCCCATCGATTGGCGCTGGTTCCTTGTGATGCAGGATCCATGCTGATGCACGCGGACAATGGAGGTGTCGATCATCTGGACAGCGGCACCATGGGCAGCGGCAAGTGCGTCTATGATGCGGCCCCGGACACCAGCCCGCCGCCAGCGGACGAACCGGTTGTAGCAAGTGGTGTATGGGCCCAACGCCGCCGGCAGATCACGCCAGGGTGCTCCTGATCGGAGGACCCAGAAGATGCCATTGAGGACACGACGGTCGTTAACCCGAGGAACGCCACGCGGCTTGTTCGGCAGCATCGGCCTTATGGCAGTCCATTCATAGTCGGCGAGTTCGTAGCACATGATTCGAGCCCCCAGTTTGGGAGTTTGAATCACGGGAGTCCGGCCAAACGCAGCGCTTCTGGCTCGGCCCCGGTTCGGCGCTTACGGGCAGAAGCGGACATCAACCTGCCGACAATCCCTGATGAATCCGTCGAAAATGAACCCGAAGCGGAAGTGCCAAGGTCTCTTTTCGCGACCTCTAGCAGTGGCTAGACGGGCATGCTTTGATCTCTCCGGCTAATTCACCGGCTTCTGGGGGCCCTTTTGAGCGTTGCGCGCGCGGAACGGCGGTTAGCGGCAGTGCTTGCGGCGGACGTCGTTGGCTATAGCCGCCTCATGGGCGCCGATGAGGAAGGCACGCTGACTAGGCTCAAGGCGGCCAGAAAGGCTACCATTGATCCCAGCATCGCGGCTTATCGCGGCCGCATCGTCAAGACGACTGGAGACGGCATGCTGGTCGAGTTCGCCAGCGCGGTCGATGCGGCGCTTTGTGCGGTCGATGTCCAGAGCGGCATGGCAGCGCAAAATGTCGATGTACCGCAAGAAGTCCGACTGGAGCTTCGGATCGGCATTCACGTCGGGGACATCATTGTCGATGACAACGATATCTTCGGCGACGGCGTCAACATCGCCGCTCGTCTCGAAGGCATCGCTCCGCCTCGCGGAATTTGCCTTTCTCAAGCGGCTTGGCAGCAAGTCAAAGGTAAGATCAAGATTGCCGTTCAAGATATAGGCGATCAACGGCTCAAGAACATCGCCGATCCCGTCCGGGTCTATAGCGTCAACGTCGACAGCGACCTGAGCACCGGCGATGGCGTCACGGGCAGAGCTGGCCCCACGTCGAGCGGTGGCATTTCAGTCGCCTATTGGCGAAGAGCTTGGGTCGTTGCCCTGGCCGTCTTGATTGCGGTCATTTTCGGGACCGCGTCGTTCGTTACCCGATGGGGGTATTTGCAGCCAACGCCGGCCGAGGCCAATCGCCTGTCCGTCGTCGTGCTGCCATTCAATAATTTGAGCGGCGACGCTGGCCAGGATTATATTGCTGACGTGCTTACCGAGGAACTGACCACGCGTGTTTCACGACTGCCCGGCAGCTTCGTCGTCTCCCGCACCACTGCATTCACTTTTCGCGGCAAAGCCTTCAACGTAAAGCAGATCGGCAGGGAGCTAAACGTGCGTTATGCGCTGGAAGGCAGCGCACAAAAGAGCGGCAGCCGAATTCGGATAAACGCGCAGCTTATCGACACTGCCACGGGCTCGCATCTCTGGGCCGACCAGTTCGACGCCGACCGGATCGACCTTCTGCAAATGCAGGACGAGATCGTCACTCGCCTGGGCCGGGCGCTCCAGATCGAACTCACCACCATCGAATCCAGCCGCGTCGCGCGCACCAGGGCGAACGATCCGAATGCGGACGATTTGGCCATGCAATGCCAAGCGGCCGTCCTACGATTGGGGCCGGCGCGCGCGCTAATCGAAGCGCCGGATAGTATCAAGGCTTGCGAGCGTGCCCTACAGATCGACGACAAGAATGTTCGGGCACTCGAAAATCTTGCAGTCGCGATCAGTGGCGAACTCACATCGTATCGAAACGCCGACCCTTCAGCAGTCCGGGATCGTGCCGGAGAGTTGCTGGCGCGGGCGCTCGCGGTCGATCCGAATTCCTATTCAGCACATTTTGCTAAAGCGACCGTATTGCTGTTCACACGACCCGATGGAGCCATCGAGGAGGCCGACCATTCGGTGGAACTGAACCCGAGCTTTGCGCCGGCCTATTTCGTAATTGCCGCCGGCTATCTTTTGGCGGGGCAGCCAGAGAAAGCGATCGACGTCGCCGATCGGGCGCTGCGCTTATTTCCCCACGATCCCGGCATCCCCCTCCTGCTTATTATCAAGGGAAAGTCTTCCTTCCTTCTCACGCGCTACGACGAAGCCAATAGTCTGTTGAGACGGTCGGTTACAGCTATTCCCAATTCTACGGTCGCCTGGTCGGGCTTGATCTCGTCACTTGCGATGTCGGGACATGATGAAGATGCAAAAGAGAGTTTGAGGCGGTACCTCGCGCTGCCGGGTAACATTCCCAGAACCATCGCCCAGTTCAAGACGCAAGATCCTTACGTGGACCTTCCGGCTCGGAAGGACCAATTCCCCCGCCTCTTAGAAGGCTTGCGTAAAGCCGGCATGCCGGAGGAATGAATGCGCTAGTTGCTTCGTTGTACCTTCCTAAATTGACGTCGGGTCATTAGCCCGGTTCCATAACGAACGTGAAGATGAGCTATGTCGCTAATTGGCCCACCGCGACATTTGCTGCGGTTGCACAAAGGCGGTCGGTGTCGGGGCGAACCGGACATCGACGAAGATTTATGAGTAAGCGCCCTAAATCTCCAACTCCGTCCCGAACTCCACCACCTGCTTGGTCGGCACGCCGAAGAACGCGGCAGAGCGCTCGGCGTTGCGCTGGAGGAAGGCGAACAGGGTTTCGCGCCAGACCCACATGCCCGGGACGTCCTCGCGCGGGATGATGGTTTCGCGGCCGACGTAATAGGTGATGTCGGAGAGGTCGATGCCGGGCAGCTTGCCCTGGCGGCAGGTGAGCGTCAGCCCGTCATAGATCGTCGGGTTCTGCATGAAGCCGTAATGCAGGACCACGCGGGTGATGCCAGGGATGATCTCGATCACCTCCGCGCGCTCCTCGTCGGCAATGTGCGGCGCTTCCTCGATCAGGACGGTCACCAGCAGCACGCGCTCGTGCAGCACGTGGTTATGCTTGACGAACTGCGTCAGTGCGAGCGGCACGCCGTTCGGCGCGGAGGCCAGGAACACCGCGGTGCCGGGCAGCCGGGCGCGGCACTTGTTGACCGCGGTCTCGATCAGATCCTCCTCGGGCTGGCGCAGTTTTCCGCGCGCGGCCTCGACCAGCTTCACGCCGCTGCGCCAGGTCAGCATCAGGAAGGCGACGAAGCCCGCGAGCAGCAGCGGAAACCAGCCGCCCTCGAACAGCTTGATCGAGTTGGCCGAGAAGAAGATCACGTCGATCACGAAGAAGAATCCGTTCACGGTCACCACGAGCCACGGCGAATAGCCCCACTGGATCGCCACCAATGCGGCGAGCAGCGTGGTGATCGCCATCAGTAGCGACACCGCGATGCCGTAGGCGCCGGCCAGCGCCTCCGAAGTGCCGAAGCTCAGGACAGCGCCGAGCGTTGCGGCGGCGAGCAGCCAGTTCACCAGGGGCACGTAGATCTGGCCGATCGCGTCGCTCGTGGTGTGACGGATCTGCATGCGCGGCAGGAAGCCGAGCTGGATCGACTGCTGCGTCAGCGAGAACACGCCGGAGATGATCGCCTGCGAGGCGATCACGGTCGCAACCGCGGAGAAGGCGACCAGCGGGTAGTGCAGGGCGTCGGGGCAGAGCTGGAAGAACGGATTCTCGATCATGCCGGGATCGGTGATCAGCAGCGCGGCCTGGCCAAAGTAGTTCAGTACCAGCGCGGGCAGGCAGACGGCGAACCAGGCCAGCCGGATCGGGAAGCGTCCGAAATGCCCCATGTCGGCATACATGGCCTCGCCGCCGGTCACGGCGAGGAAGGCCGCGCCCAGGATCGCGAAGGAGATGTGAAAATCCTGGTGGATCAGGAAATCGAAGGCATAGAGCGGGCTGAGCGCCGCCAGCACCGCCGGCGCCTTGACGATGCCGTGGATGCCGAGCGCGGCCAGCACGAAGAACCAGGCCAGCATCACCGGTCCGAAGATGCGGCCGATGAAGCCGGCGCCCTGCTTCTGCATCATGAACAGGCCGACCAGGATGACGATGGTGACAGGCACCACGGCCGGCGCGAGCGAGGGAGCGTCGACCTTGAGGCCTTCGATGGCGCTGAGCACCGAGATTGCCGGGGTGATCGCGCCGTCGCCGTACAGCAGCGCGGCGCCGACGAGGCCGACGACCAGCAAATGCGCGCGCCAGGTGCCGGGTTGGGCGTTGCGCGCGTGCAGCAGCGCCAGGAGCGCGACGATGCCGCCTTCGCCGCGGTTGTCCGCACGCAGGATCAACAGCGCATATTTCAGCGAGATGATCAGCAACAGCGCCCAGAGGATCAGCGAGGCAACGCCCAGAACAGCATCGTTGGTCACTGTGCCGCCGTGGGCGGCCGCCTTGGCGGCTTCCTTCAGGGCGTAGAGGGGGCTGGTGCCGATATCGCCATAGACCACCCCGAGGGCGCCCATGGTCATGGCAAGCGGCAGTGGATCAGGATGGTGGCCGGAGGCGACTGCGGGCGTACTGGACAATGGCGACCCCCGATGGGATCGCGCCCGACGGGACATTCCGACGGGCGCGAGCATCAGGCAGTCTGCGACGGGACGTCGCAAATATCCATGGGGATTATCTTGGGGTTACCTGACGCGAAGCTGACAGACCCGGCTACGGGGTGCGGTCGGCGGTCACGAGGCGAGCCTCGTGGATGTTGGCTTTGGTGCCGGCCTGGCGCAGGCAGGACGCCTCGAAGTTCGGCCAGGCCTGCTGCGAGCAGTCCTTGCCGATGGTGCGGATATCGAGCCGGTCGCTCTTGGCAAGCGGCTGCGGCACGCTGGCCTCGACGGTCGGGGCGAAGCCGGGCAGGAGGGTGAGGGCGGCAGCAACACACGCAGAGATGGCGATCGCCGAGAGAGCCTTGATCATTGACAGTCCCCTGTGATGCGGCCGCTACGCCCAGTGTGCGGCCCGTCATTCGTTGGCCGGATTAGTAACCATGGCCGGTTTCCGGACGTCTTCGCGGATGGGCGAAATGGTTTCGTTCGCGCTCCGTTTTGTTTCGTGGCTGCCCCGAGGACGAAACAAACCGGCCATCGCCGACATGGCCGGCGGCACATTTGGCGAAAACCGGCTGGAAATGGCCAAGGAACCTGCCCGGCTTGCCGGCCCGGGCCGGGCGCGGTAGGACGTGGCCATGCCGCGTATTGCCTTCTACCCAGGTTCCTTCGACCCCATCACCAACGGCCATCTGGACGTGGTCCGGCACAGTGTGTCGCTGTGCGACAGGCTCGTTGTCGCGATCGGGGTCCATCCCGGTAAGAAGCCGCTGTTCTCGACCGAGGAGCGGCTGAAGATGCTTCATGACGTCTGCGGGCCGGTGGCGGCCCAGGCCGGCTGCGTGCTCGAAGCTGTGACATTTGACGATCTATCGGTGACCTCGGCGCGCAAGCACGGTGCGACCATCATGATTCGGGGCCTGCGCGACGGCAGCGACCTCGACTATGAGATGCAGCTTGCGGGCATGAACGAAGCCATGGCGCCCGAGGTGCACACGGTCTTCCTGCCGGCCTCTCCCATGGTCCGCCCGATCACCGCCACTTTGGTGCGCCAGATCGCCGCCATGGGCGGGGACGTCTCGGCCTTCGTCCCGCCGCAGGTCGCGGCACAGCTCAAGGCAAAATTCGCCTGATTGCGGCGCGTTTCCTCTCTCATCTCTGATCCGGAGTTGTCATGATCCGAATTCTCGCAGTTCTTGCCGCGGTTCTGTTCGCGGTGCCGGCCTTCGCGCAAGCCTTGCCGGCCGGCCTCGACAAGGCCAACGCCATCGTTATCGACACCACCAAGGGCCGCATCGTCATCAAGCTCAGGACCGATCTGGCGCCCCAGCACGCCGAGCGCATCAAGCAGCTCGCGCGCGAGGGCTATTACAACAACGTGCCGTTCCATCGCGTCATGGACGGCTTCATGGCGCAGACCGGCGACGGCGAGAAATTCAACGGCACCGGCGGCTCGAAATATCCGAACTTGAAGCAGGAATTCTCCAAGGTGCATTTTGCCCGCGGCATCGTCGGGATGGCCCGGCGCGGCGACAGCGTCGACACCGCCAACTCGCAGTTCTTCATCATGTTCGCCGACGGCGGCAGTCTCGACAACCAGTACACCGTGATCGGTGAGGTGGTGCAGGGCATGGACGTCGTCGACAAGCTGAAGAAGGCGCCTCCCGGATCAAGCGGCGGCACCGTCACCGACCCCGACAAGATGGTGAAGGTGCAGGTCGCTTCCGACATCAAATAGGAGAGACGATGGCGCGTTGCGGTGGCAAGTTCCTGCTGGTTGCCGCGGCGCTGCTGCTCGGCGTCTCCGGAGCGGCCGCCGAGGACGTGCAGGTCAACACCATCCAGGACATCTTCCGGCATCTGCGCACCTGCTGGAAGCCGCCCCCGGCCGGCAGGGCCCGCCCCATCGACATCACCGTTGTCGTGAGCTTTAACCGGGCCGGAAACATTCTGGGCCATCCGAGGATTACCTATGAATCCGCGGAGGCCTCCGACGATGACCGGCTGCAATACCGGGTCGCGGTGATGGAGGCATTGCAACGCTGCACGCCGATGCCATTTACCGATGCGATGGCCGGCGCCGCTGCGGGGCGTCCATTCGCGATCCAGTTTCGCAACCGGAAGACTTCACCCCCAACACAAGAGAGACGAGTATGAGCGCCACCGAAAACACACTGATCCTCGAGACTACCCAGGGGCCCGTCACCATCGAGATGCGGCCTGATCTGGCGCCCGGCCACGTCGCGCGCATCAAGGAGCTCGTGCGCGAAGGCTTCTACGACGGCATCGTGTTCCATCGCGTGATCGACGGCTTCATGGCGCAGACCGGCTGCCCGCAGGGCACCGGCACCGGCGGCTCCGGCAAGAAGCTGAAGGCCGAGTTCAACAAGGAGCCACATGTGCGCGGCGTCACTTCGATGGCCCGTGCGGCGAGCCCTGATTCCGGCGACAGCCAGTTCTTCATCGTTTTCGACGACGCCCGCTTCCTCGACAACCAGTACACGGTATGGGGCAAGGTCACCGAGGGCATGGAGAACGTCGACAAGATCAAGCGCGGCGAGCCGGTGCAGAACCCCGACAAGATCGTCAAGGCGCGGATGGCGGCTGACGCGGAGTAGGCGTTTCCCCTCATGGTGAGGAGGCGCGTAGCGCCGTCTCGAACCATGAAGGCCGAGCTGCAGCAGCGGGGCCTTCATCCTTCGAGACGCGCGTTCCGCGCTCCTCAGGATGAGGTGTGACTGTGTGGCGCTGAGCCTGATATGCGCACCGATCTCTTCGATTTCGACCTGCCCGCCGAGCGTATCGCACTGCGCCCGGCGAGCCCGCGCGACTCCGCGAAGATGCTGGTTGTCGATAACGGCACGTTGCGCGACCGGGTCATCGCCGAGCTGCCGCAATGGCTAAAGCCGGGCGACCAGCTCGTCGTCAACGACACCAGGGTGATCGCGGCGCAATTGAAGGGCCGCCGCATCGGCCGCGAGACCGAGCCGAAGATCGAGGCGACGCTGATCAAGCGCCTCGACGGCTCGCGCTGGCAGGCGCTGGTGAAGCCGGCGAAGAAGCTCACGGCCGGCGACCGCATCCGCTTCGGCAACGAAGGCAAGGTCTGCCTGCTCGGCCATCTCGACGCCGAGGTCGAGGCCAAGGGCGCGGAAGGCGAGGTGACGCTGTCATTTTCCTTCCACGGCCCGACACTGGATCAGGCCATCGCCGATCTCGGCAGCCCGCCGCTGCCGCCCTACATCGCCTCGAAACGCACGCCTGACGATCAGGACCTCGCCGACTACCAGACCATGTTCGCGGCGAATGAAGGGGCCGTTGCCGCGCCGACAGCCGGCCTGCATTTCACGCCGGCGCTGGAGCAGGCGCTGCACGCGCGCGGCGTCGGCCTCAACCGCGTCACACTGCATGTCGGGGCAGGGACGTTCCTGCCGGTGAAGGTGGACGATACCGAAGGCCACAAGATGCATGCCGAGTGGGGCACGATCTCGGCCGAGACCGCCGAACGGCTCAACACCGCGCGGAGGAACGGCGGCCGGATCATCGCCGTCGGCACCACGTCATTGCGGCTGCTCGAAAGCGCAGCCAGCGAGGATGGCACCATTGAGCCATTCGCCGCCGAGACGGCCATCTTCATCACCCCCGGCTATCGCTTCCGCGCCGTCGATATTCTGCTGACCAATTTCCATTTGCCGAAGTCGACGCTGTTCATGCTGGTGTCGGCCTTCTCCGGGCTTGAGGCGATGCAGCAGGCCTATGCGCATGCGATCGCACACGGTTACCGGTTCTATTCGTATGGCGATGCCTGCCTGCTGTTTCGAGCGGTGGATTAAGCGGTAAGCGCTACTCTCTCACCGTCACCCTTGAGGTGCTCGCCTCTTCGGCGAGCCTCGAAGGGCGGTGGCCCGACTGCTGCATCTCGGCCGTCCATCCTTCGAGGCTCACCCGGCGGTGCGTTGCACCGCCAGGCTCGCACCTCAGGACGGGTCGGGATTTTACGCCATCACGCGCTGCGGCAGCAGCTCCGCGATCTGCACCGCGTTCAGCGCCGCGCCCTTGAGCAGCTGATCCGCCGCCACGAACATCGAGATCGAATGTCCGCTGGGATCGCTGAGATCCTTGCGGATGCGGCCGACCAGGACGTCATCCTGGCCCGAGGCGTCGATCGGCATCGGGAAGTAATTCCTGGCGCGGTCGTCGACGATCTTGACGCCGGGCGCTCGCGCCATGATGGCGCGGACCTGGTCCTCGCTGATCGGCTTCTCGCATTCGAAGGTGATGGCCTCGCAATGAGCCCGCAGCACCGGCACGCGCACGCAGGTGACGCCGATCGCGATCTTGTCGTCCTCGAAGATCTTGCGGGTTTCGTTGATGACCTTGGTCTCTTCGTCGTTGTAGCCGGTGTCAGGATCGACCGCCGTGTTGTGGTTGAAGAGGTTGAAGGCGTAGGGATGCGGCATCACCTTCGGCGTATAAACCTGCCCGTTGAGGCTGGCGCGGGTGGACTCGACCAGCTCCTCCATCGCGGCAGCGCCGGCGCCGGAGGCCGCCTGGTAGGTCGAGATGATCACGCGCTTGATGCGGTTGTTCTGATGGATCGGCCACAGCGGCACGAGCGCCGTGATCGCGGCGCAGTTCGGGTTGGCGATGATGCCCTTGTGGTCGCGGATGCGGTTGCCGTTGATCTCGGGGATCACCAGCGGCACGTTCGGGTCCATCCGGAAGGCGGAGGAGTTGTCGACCACGACGGCGCCTGCCTTGACCGCGATCGGGGCATACGTCTTCGAAATGCTGCCGCCGGCGGAGAACAGGGCGATGTCGACGCCATCAAAGGCGCGCTCGGTCAGTTCCTCGATGACGACGTCCTTGCCGCGGAACGACACCGTCTTGCCGGCCGAGCGGGCGCTGGCCAGCGCCTTGAGCTTGCCGACGCGAAAGCCGCGCTTGTCCATGGTGGCGATGAATTCGGCGCCCACCGCACCGGTGACGCCGACAATCGCGACGACGGGATCGTTACTCACTTTGTCCTCCATTGAATTGAGAATTTAGACAACAAAAAAGCCCCGGACCAACGAGGGCGGGGCTTCGGTAGAGTGGATTGCGTTCTAGTCGACGACTACACGCGCACGCCTCCCCGGACCCCGAAGGCCGTGGTGGTTTTAGTCGTGCGTTTGGTGGTCGTGAACATGGCGGGAGCTTATGCGGGAGAGTTTTGCGCCCGTCAATGACTTTTCGGCGGGATTGTGGCCGCAGCTATTTGGCCCGGGCGCCCGGCGGCTCGAGGATGACCTCCTTGAGGTTGTCGCCACTGATGACGACGATCGCGAAATTCAGCCGGCCGCGTTCGCGCACCAGCCCGCCGCTGATCGCCTTGCCGGAGGCTGCACGTTCGGCAACGTGCACAGCATCCGCAAGGCGGTGCTTGATGGCTCCGAGCGCTACGAGGTTGCTGCGGTCGTCGAGATCGAGCTCGGCGAGAGGGAGGGCGGCTTCCCCGCCGACGAGCTCGCCGGTCGCGGCATTGATGGTGTGGCGCCAGATCCGGTCGTTGTGCAGGGTCTTCACCCGGTAGACCGGCACGCCGGAGGCTCCGTCGAAACTCACATCCGCCGTCGTGGCACCGGCGTGGCGGGCTTCCGCAATCGCCATGGCCTGGCTGATCGAGATCGACGAGCTGTGGAAGCGCTCGATCTCGCGGCTGACCGCTTGGCGATCGGCCTCACTGTCACCATCTGTGTCGCTGTGAAGCGCGGTCGGCGTGCCCGTGCTCACGATCGCCCGCGCGGGCGCTGCGAGGAGGAGTGCGGACAGGGCGATCGCAAGCAATCCCGAGGTCCATCGTTTGGCTGTCGTCATGCTCGAAACCCTCGGCCAGCGAGTGTGCCGGATGATCGTAAAGAATTTGCGGCCGACCTTGGGCATCGGTCGGCCGCTGAGCGTCGTGACGGGCTGTACCCGCCGCGGCGATCGAGCGGTGCGGACCTCTTTGGGGCTGGTGAAAAAGCGATCCGCATCGCCTTTGTAATTAAACCATACCGTATCGTTTTGTTTTGGTCAACGACGCGGGCGCGGGTCCCCTTGGAAAAGATCGCAACCTCACGGAATTGTCAGCGCGACGGGCGTCGCCGCTGCGTGCCCTTGGCAGTGCTCTGGACGCGGTCCGCAGATCCCAGCGCGCCGGCCAGGAACAGCTTGATCGCAGCGCGCATGCGCTTTTCCGCGACCTTCATCTCCGGCGGCGTTCCAAACGTCGCCAGGCGATGGTTGTGACCGACAACGACGTCGAGAAACACCTCGGCTGCAATGGTGGTGTCGTCCACGTCGAGCGCGCCTTGCGCCACCAGATGGTCGAAGAAGCGTGCCGTGGTGGCGACGGCCTTCAGCCAGCCTTCCTCCTTGCCGAGCTTGGCGATGTCGGGAAAGTTGATGGCCTGCGACGTCATCATGCGGCTGAAGGCGACAGCATCGGGACCGCAGGTGAATGTCAGCATCTCGCGCCCGATCTCGACCAGCCGCTGTTCGACCGAAATATCCGAGGCACTGCCGAGCTGCGTCTCGGCCGCAGCGGACAGCGGTGCAAGCCAGCGCGCGATCTCGCGCCTCAGCACGGCGGCGAACAATCCGCGCTTGTCACCGTAACGGGCATAGACGGTGGGCTTGCTCACCCGCGCCGCTTCCGCAACCGCATCGAGCGAGGTGGCGTCGAAGCCGCGATCCAGGAACAGGCGGGTGGCGACCTCGATCAGCCGCTGATCACGCTCGATCGCGGCACTTTTCGTCGGCCGACCGCCGCGCGATTTCGGCACCTCGCGCCGCGGCGCCGCGGGTCTTGTCCTGGTCGCAGTCAATCCCATGCCCAATGATTCCTGCGCGTTCCTGACAGTCGTCATTGCTCTATACCGCGCAGCAGCCGGGGCGTCATGGCGAATCTGGCCGAATTGGCCGCATCGTCAATGGTCTCGATACGACCTCGTTCCTCCGTGAGGGCCTCACGGAAGCGTCGAAGCCCAGGCCTGGCCTGAAGCCGCCTTCTCATATCCGTACTGATACAGCGCCCGCATATAGGCGGTGTCGAACCCTTCCGAGGCCGCCGCCGGATAGTCGCGCGCGATATAGGAGAGATGGAAGCCCAGGCGGTTGCGCTTGGCGAAATCATAGGTCGAGAAGATGATCGAACGGGTCTGCGACTGTGTGATCGACGACAGGCTGCGTGAGGCGACGTCGATGGTGCTGTTGGAGACGAGCTCGAAGTTGCGTTCGATCTTCTTGTTGACGAGGATGTAGATGTCCATCTTCGCATTGCCGGGCAGGCGACTGCCCTGGAAAAGCAGGGCTTCCGGCAGCGTCAGCACCGGGGCCGTCACGCCGCCGTCGACATGCATCTCCTGAAACCTGCGGCCCTGGCCTTCGGCGTCGATCATGATCGGCGGAAACACCAGGGGAATGCTGGCGGAGGCTGCCATCACGTCGCGAAACAGCTTGAGCGCCTCGGGCGAGCCGACCGCTGCGATCTTGCCCATGTCCCAGATCGCGGTCCGCTGGGTGTCGAGATCGGTCGTCACGATCAACAGCCGCCGGCCCTTGGCGTTTTCACGCGCGACCTGCGCCATGATCTCCGGCCCGACATAGCGGGCGACGAGCTCGCGCAGCCGCGTGTTGCCGAACAGGCCGGATCCGAACAGCACGCGCATGATGCTGGGATCGCTCAACAGGCTCTCCGCGATACCGCTGGTGTAGACCTCCTTCAGCGTGTCGTCATATTGCGAGCCGAGATACGCGAAGGGTGCGATCAGGCCGCCGGTGCTCACGCCCGAGACGACCGAGAAGGTGGGACGGCTTCTGGCCGCGGTCCAGCCGTTGAGCACGCCGACGCCGTAGGCGCCATCGGCACCGCCGCCTGACAGCGCCAGGTAGGACTTCGTCGCGGTGCCGGTGTCCTTCTCGAAGCTGAATTTCGTGATGGGTTCGTCGGCGTAGCGCCGGAGGCCGTCGATATCGAGCACGCGCGATGTGCTGGCTTCAGTGGCCGTATAGGGCGTGCGGGGCAGGGAGGTGCAGGCGCCGAGCGCCAGGCTGCACGTCAGGACCAGGAATCCGATCAGGCGGGCGCCTGTCTGCCTTGTCCAGCCATGCGAACGGCTGGACATGTCGGTCGAACTTGAAGGGAAGGGCATTGTCGGTGGCTGGCGATCACGCATACCGCCGCCGGCAACATCGCCGCGGCATCTCGTCCAGCCCCCAAGATAAAACTACACTGTATCGTTTTGTTTAACAAGTGCTGCAGGCGCAAATATCCGTGTCCGTTGTGTCCCAGTCTGATGCATAAGCCGGCCGAAGCATCGCCTGAGCGGGTTGATCGGCCTTCTCCGACACGCAATAAGCACCGTCATGAATCGTCCTGACACTGGTCTGCCCAATCATTTCGAACTGCTCGCCACCGACGGCGCCGCGCGCACCGGGCGCCTGACCACGCCGCACGGCGTGGTGCGCACGCCCGCCTTCATGCCGGTCGGCACCGCCGGCGCGATGAAGGGCATGCACTGGCGCGAGGTGCGTGATGCCGGTGCCGACATCGTGCTCGGCAACACCTATCATCTGATGCTGCGTCCCGGCGCAGAGCGGATCGCGGCGCTCGGCGGCTTGCAGAAATTCACCGGCTGGAACGGCCCGATGCTGACGGATTCCGGCGGCTTCCAGGTGATGTCGCTGGCGGATTTGCGCAAGGTCAGCGAGCACGCCGTGACGTTCCGTTCGCATATCGACGGCGCCAAGGTCGAGCTGTCGCCGGAGCGCTCGATCGAGGTGCAGCGTTTGCTTGGCTCCGACATCGCCATGCAGATGGACGAATGCGTGCGACTGCCCGCCGAGCGCGCCGACATCGACCGTGCGATGCAATTGTCGCTGCGCTGGGCCGAGCGAAGCAAGCGCGCCTTCGAGAGCGCGCCCGAGGGCTACATGCTGTTCGGCATCGTGCAGGGTGGCGACATACCGCAGCTTCGCCATGCCAGCGCGCAAGGCCTCATCGAGATCGGTTTCCACGGCTATGCGATTGGCGGCCTGGCCGTCGGTGAGCCGCAGGCCGTGATGCTGGCGATGATCGACGAGACCGCGCCGCTGCTGCCGAGGGAGCGGCCGCGCTATCTGATGGGCGTCGGCACGCCGGACGACATCCTCGAAGCGGTCAAGCGCGGCATCGACATGTTCGATTGCGTGATGCCGACGCGCAATGGCCGGCATGGCGTTGCCTTCACACGCTTCGGCCAGGTGAATTTGCGCAACGCGCGCCATGCCGACGATCCGCGTCCGCTTGACGAAGAGAGCTCCTGGCCGTCGGCGCGCAGCTACGCGCGCGCCTATTTGCACCATCTCGTCAAGGCGGGCGAGACGCTGGGTGCGATGCTGCTGTCCGAGATCAATATCGCTTATTACCAGTTCCTGATGCAGGGCATCAGGGACGCGATCGCACAGGGAACGTTCGAGGAGTTCTACCAGCGTACGCGCGAGAACTGGGCGAGGGGCGACATCGCCCCGCGCTAGGTCAATTGCACAAGGTCAGTTGCAGAGGAAGCGCTGCTTGACGGCGTGCTTGGTCACGAAGCCGTAGCCGCAATTGTCGCAGGTCCAGAGATAGCTGATGACGTGGTCGGACACATACGCAGAAGCTTCGGCGGCGACCATGGAGTCGGCGCAGACGGGACAGGTGGGCAACGCGCTACAACGCGGATCGCCGTTGCGTGCGACGGTCGACAACACTTCAGCAACTGCTGACATCGTGGTGACCTTCCTGCTTTGAGACGTAAGTCTAACATAAGCAGAATCAGTTGACGAGGTCGCAACACAAATGCGTTGGTTTTCTGATAATTAGCGCTCACGCGATTTTGCGATGCAGCGTATTTAACATGTGCCGCAATGTCGCTTGCGTGTCGCCGCAAGCTGTCCGTAACTGCGCGAGAGCTGCAATAGAAGCGCAAATTTGTCGTCACAGGGAGTTCATCATGGACGCATCGTCCACCACGGGTGCAGCGCACCAACCCGGTCGCGGCCGGATCTACGATTCGATCGTCGATGCTTTTGGCGACACGCCGATCGTCCGCCTGCGCCGGCTGCCGGGCATGCACGACGTGAACGCGACCATTTTGGCAAAACTTGAATATTTCAATCCCGCCGCAAGCGTGAAGGATCGCATCGGCGCGGCCATGATCATCGCTATGGAAAAGGCCGGCATCGTCAAGCCCGACACCGTGCTGATCGAGCCAACCTCCGGCAATACCGGCATCGCGCTGGCCTTCGTCGCCGCCTCGCGCGGCTATAGGCTCAAGCTGGTCATGCCGGAGTCGATGTCGATCGAACGGCGCAAGATGCTGGCTTTTCTCGGCGCGGAGCTGGTGCTGACACCGGCCGCACAGGGCATGAAGGGCGCGATCGCGACGGCCGAAGAGCTGTTGAAGACGACGCCGAATTCGGTGATGCCGCAGCAGTTCAAGAACCTCGCCAATCCCGAGGTGCACCGCCGCACCACAGCGGAGGAGATCTGGAATGACACCGGCGGCAACATCGATGTCTTCGTCGCTGGCGTTGGCACCGGCGGCACCATCACTGGCGTCGGCCAGGTGCTCAAGCCGCGCAAGCCCTCGCTGCACGTGGTCGCGGTCGAGCCTGAGGAGAGCCCGGTACTGTCCGGCGGACAGCACACGCCGCACAAGATCCAGGGCATCGGCGCAGGCTTCGTCCCTGACATCCTCGACCGCACCGTGATCGACGAAATCGTGAAGATCACCTCGACGACGGCGATCGAGACCACGCGTGCGCTGGCGCGGCATGAAGGCATTCCGGGCGGCATCTCCTCGGGCGCTGCCATCGCGGCCGCGCTTCGGATCGGCAAACGGCCGGAAGCTGCGGGAAAAACCATCCTGGCTATAGTGCCGTCCTTTTCCGAGCGGTATCTTTCGACGGCTCTGTTTGAGGGAATCTAGCACATGGCGGATCAACCACCGAGGCGGCCGCGCACGCTTGGCGATGCCAGGACGGAGGCCGAGGCGGCGTTCAAGAAGGTGACGGCCAAGGTCGTCATAGCGCCGCCGAAGCAGAACGTGGCGCCGGGGATCAAGGAGCAGGTCACGCTGCGGATCGACCAGGACGTGCTGGCGTTCTTCCAGGAGGGCGGCCCCGGCTGGCAGGACCGCATCAACGAGGCGCTGCGCAAGGCGGCGGGGAAGTAGACGCCAAATCCTCATGGTGAGGACGCGCGTCACGCCGTCTCGAATCATGAAGGCCCGGCTGAAGCCGCTCCGCCGTCATCCTTCGAGACGCTTGCCGCGCAAGCTCCTCAGGATGAGGGTTTGGGATCAAAAAAGCCCGGCGCGAGCCGGGCTTTTGTATTTCGTAACGCGCCAGTCTCAGCGGCGGAACATGCCGCCCATCATGCCGCCGACAACGCCGCCTACGAAGGCCGCGCCGGGATCGCCGCCGCCGCTGCGATTTTGTGCCGGAGCGCTCTGGGAGGGGGCGCTGGCACGCCGGGCCGGCTTCGCGCTGTCGTCGCTCGCCGTCGGCGTGGTCGCCACGATCTCGGAGAGCAGGGCCTTGTGCTGGAGCTTGTTGAGATAGCCGGTCGACGGATAGCCACGGGCCGCCTGCCAGCGCTTGAGCACCGTCCGGGTGTCCTCACTGAAGGCGCCGGTGACCTTGGTGTCGAAGCCGAGCCCGGTCAGGCGGCGCTGCACGTCGCGGCGCTGGCCTTTGTCGAGGCCGATCTGGTCCTCGGTGAGCTGGCTGGCGTCGTCGGTGAAGGTCGCGGGATCGACACCGGCGTTGAGGTTGCGGGTCGTGGTCGACGGGCCGCTCTTGATCGCAGCGAGTCGTGCCAGCGCCAGCGCCTTGAACTGACCGTTCGGATAGGCGGAGAGGTAGGCGTTGAGCTCTTCCGGCTTGTTGCTCTCCTTCACCGAGCGCCAGTACTCGAGCTCGACGCCCTCCGAGCTGCCGGAGGTCGCAGCCGCAGGCACGCTGCCCGCCGCCGTCGGTGCCGCGTTGGCAATCTGGTTCGTCGGGGCCTGGTTGAGGTAGACGGCGCCGATCAGGTTGGTGTGGCCCCAGGGAAGCTGGCCCTTGTGGGTCTCTTCGTTGACCTGGGCGCGGACCGACGTCATCGCCTGCTGGATCTCGATGCCGGGCTTGGTGATGTTGTCGATCAGCGCGCGGGTGAACGGACTGTTGTTGCCTTCCTGGCCGTCGAGCGCGGTCTGGCCCGGGCCGGTGGCGAACGCGATCAGCGTGCCTTCGCCGGACTTCATCTCGGCAAGACCGCTCTGCACGTTGACGCTGCGGGTCGCGGAGTTGGACTTGATCTTGGCGGCAAAGGGATTGTCCCGGCAGGCGTCGAGGAAGACCAGCTTGACCTTCGCATCGCCCATGGTCTGGTCGAGCGTCAGGTCGATGTTGATGGCGGCGCCGAGCTTGACGTCCATCTCCGATTTGATGTCGGCGTCAACAGGCAGGAGATAGTTGGAGCCGCCGACGGCAATGCCGTGACCGGCATAATAGAACACCGCGACATCGGAGCCCTGCGCCTTGCGGCCGAAATCGAGCAGCTTCTCCGTCATCTGGTCGCGCGAGAGGTTCGAACCTTCGATCACCTCGAAGCCGACATTGCGCAGCGTCGCCGCCATTGCCTTGGCGTCGATCGGTGGGTTCGGCAATTGTGCGACGTTCTTGTAGGCTCCGTTGCCGACGACGAAGGCGACGCGGCGGTCGGCCTTTGCGGCGCTGACCGACAACGCCATGCACATCAGCGAAGCGAGGAGGGTGAGAGTGCGCATCTGAAATCCCCAACAGAATCGAATAATGGGCGGCAACAAATTGGCGGCGAACTTACACGACACGCCCGGTTTCGCGCTAGCAAAACGACCGTTCGCCCAACCCATTGCCTCGCGGCCGAATGTGCACGGTGGAATGCCCCTCCAACGTGATCCAAATCACGCTCGACCACTTTGTTTGTCGCACGAGGCCGTGCGCGGGTTCACTGCGCGCGGGCCGGAATCGGGGCGGCCGGCTTCAGATTCAGCAGGTTGCCGAACAGGATCAGTGCCGCACCGAGCACGGTCCAGGCGTCGAGCCGCTCGGAATACAAGAGCCAGCCGGCAGTCGCGGTCAGCGGAACCCGCAGGAAGTCCATGGGAACCACCACCGTCGCGTCGGCATAGCGCATCGCACTGGCGAGACAATAATGTGCGAACGTGCCGCAGACCGAGATTATCAAGACCCAACCCCAGACATGGGTAGGCGGCCAGGCCCAGACATAGAGCGTCGGCAGGAAGCCTGCGACCGACTGCACCACCAGCATCCAGAACAGGACCGCCAGCGCACTCTCGGTACGGGTGAGCGATTTGACCAACGCCATGGACACGCCAAAGCCGACCGCCGCGCCGAGCGCCATCAACTGGCCCTGATTGATCTCGCCGGTCGCGGGCCGCACGATGACGATCACGCCGACGAGGCCGAGCACGATGGCGGCGATCTTCCACGATGTCATGCGCTCGGACAGGAAGCTGGCGGCGAGGATCGCGGTCCAGATCGGCATCGTGAACTCGATCGCCACCACTTGGCCGATTGGAATCAGCGTCAGCGCAAAGAACCAGCCGAGCTGCGAGACATAGTGGATCAGATTGCGCGCGATGTGCTGAGGCAGGCGCGTCGTCTTGAGCGTCCCGATGCCGCCGGCGCGCCGGATCATCGGATAGAGCATGCAGAGGCCGAGCAGCGAGCGCACTTCCATCACCTGGAAGACGTTCATCTCGCGCACAGCCTCGCGCCCCGCGACCGCCATCACCAACGTCAGTGACAGCCATCCGGTCATCCACAGTGCAGCCATCGTCTTGGACGGTGTCGTGGTCATTGGGGCGGGATGCGGGGGCGAAATCTGAAGGGGTGGTCGGTATCGGCGACATCGCCGCCGTTTGCAACGGCCAAATCTGCGGATGCAGCGATGCAGGGCAGCGTGCTAAGCCAACAGCGAACAAGGACAAAAAACGGAAGGGCTTCGCTCATGCAGATCTTGCAGCCGGCGGAATGGAAAAAACCGCGCGGATTTTCCCATGGTGTCGTGGTCGAGGGGCCGGGCCGCTGGGTGGTGCTGGCCGGGCAGACCGGCGGCGACGAGACCGGCAATTACGCGCCTGACATGGCGGCGCAGGTCGGAGCCGCGCTGAAGCGGATCATCAACCTCCTGGGCGAGGCCGGTGCCGGCCCCGAGCATATCGTCCGCCTGACCTGGTACCTGACCAGCCGCAGCGAATATGAGACAGCCGGGGCCGGCATCGGCGCGGCCTGGAAGGAAACGCTGGGGCGCAATTTCCCGCCTTCGACCTTGCTCTACATCGGCGGTCTCGTGGACGACCGGGCCAAAGTCGAGATCGAGGTCACGGCGTTCGTGCCCGGCACATAAAAAATCGACCCGGCGAGATCGCCGGGTCGATTGTAAATCTAGGCGGATCCGCTTAGCGCGACAGCGTGATGTTGGCGCCGCGGAACTGGCTGTCGGCGCGCATCGTGACGACTTGCTTGTTGCCGGACGTTTTCAGCGAGATGTTGGCGTTGAAGCCGGCGGCGGAGGCGAGCAGCTCATAGTTTCCGCCGGCGCCGCGGCCCGAAAGGGAGCCGCTGATATTGCGGCTGGCCTCGGACCAGCTGCCCGCGATGGCGCTGCCTTCAGCCTTGACGCTGGCGCCGAGGTTGAACTTGTAGGCGTCGCTGGCGCAGGTCAGTGACAACTCCAAGGTCGGTCCGATCGGAGCGTATTTGGCCCGGCAGCGGATCCGCTCGGTCGAGCCGTCATCCAGGATGACAATGCCTGAACCGCTCCAGCTGCCGGCCAGCGGGGCGAACGGGCCGGACTGGGCCTTGCTCTCAGAGTTGGCAATCGCCGCCGCAAACAAAACCGCTGCCGCGATCAGTAGCCGCCGGCTTGGGACGCCGGTCCCAAATTGCCTATTGGCGCGATGCTTCCCACCGCCCGCTGCACGGTATGCCTGCAGATGCTCCATTCCACTTCCCCGATCCGGCGTTGCCGCTGAGTTGACCGTTGGCATATGCACCATTGATCGAAACTTTCACAAGACCCTCCCGGCCGATGGTGCCGGAAACGTTAGCGCCGGGAGCGGTGATCTTGCCGTCGGCAACCGTCAGCAAGGAGCTTGCGGTTGGCTCGCAAGAACCGCTCTTGGTGACGATGGTGACCTGCCAGTTGCCGTCATAGGGGGTCTGGGCGAAAGCGGGAGCGGCGAGGGTGATAACTGAAGCGGCACAGAACGCCGCAATGCGAGCAAAACGCATGAATTCCGTCCTTGAATTTGTCTGATATGCTGACGTTTATTAGGACAAAATGTGACGGAAATTTGTTGCAATGCCAAATCGAAAATTGTTCCTGTGGAAACAATGGTTTATTTGCGTTTCCGGCTGCAATTTTCGAAGCAGAATCAACGCCCCTTCACGTTAAGGGTAAACGTCAGGAGAGGGACTCAGGAAAGACTTGGCGCGGAGGTCGCGAACTGCTCGTCCTGAGTCTTGGACGGCAGCGCCTTATGGACCTTGGCATAGTCGATCACGTCGGCCAGCAATTTGAGCCCGAGCGGGGCGAGCGCGCGCTCCCACAGCTCCCGCGCCGTCTCGCCCTTCTTGACGAAGCACCACTCCTGGGCGGCGATGGCGCCGGCGTCCATGCGGTCGGCAAGGTGATAGATCGTGCCGCCGGCGATCGGATCGCCTTCCTTGATGGTCCATTCCACGGCGGCCTTGCCGCGATGGCGCGGTAGCAGCGAGGGATGATAGCCGATCCCGCCCAGCTTCGCCGCGGCGAGCGCGTCCCTGCCGACCCGAGCGTGGCTGTGCGCGGTGACGATCAGATCGGTGTCGGGCGCGATCTCGGAGGCCACCACCAGCTTGGGATTGGCCTGGACCACGACGTCGATGCCCGCCGCTGTGGCTGTCGCGGCGAGGCGATCGTCGGCGTCGGCCACTACGATCCGCACGACCGGGACACCGTGCTCCCGGAGCATGTTCAGGGTGGTCACGCCGAAATGGCGGGAGCCGACGAGGGTAATGCGCATGGGTGTCCGATCCGTCTCGCAACTGCGTCATCCCCGATAACACGTCCGGACGCCCTGTCACCACCCGCGCGGCGTTTACGCCGGTTATCAACAATGCACCGGGCGAGAGTGCCCGATAAATTCCGCGATTGCGGAGCCGGCCGGTCCGGTGCTTCCATGCGCACATGGCACCGGCCTGGAGCGAGCGCATGCGGAGCGCGTGGTTTGTCCTTCTGGCGGCACTGATCGCGACCACTTCGGCGCGTGCCGGCGGACCGCCATATCCAGCGGTTCCGCCTGAGGTTGGGGTGGCGCCCTTCATCGGCCCGACCTGGGACACCTATCGCTGCGCGGAAGGACCGGTCGTCAATTTCTATCACGGCGCCTATTACGGCGAGGAGCCCCCGGCGCTCTATCGCGGCTACGCGTACCGGCCGTACTACCGCTACAGCGCCTACCGCAGGCTGCCGCGAACGTATTTTTGCGTGACGGACTAGCGTTGCCGCAGAGCACCACCGAACGGCAAATCATCAATGCGACGGTTCCTATGTTTCATTTCGGACAGAAGGAATTCGCCTCGCCGTTAGTATCTGGCCCTACCGGGGCTGGCGACATTTCATTCCGGATCCGTTTTCGAACCCGGCTTTGGCCGCTGGCATAGTTGCCAGCGGCTTTTTCATGCCGCGCATCACGAAATCATCGAACAGTAACGCGTTCTCAACCAGCCTGGCGTATCGACGAATCCGTCGCGGATTTGTATTGCGTACCGCGACACCGAAATTGTCCCGCCGGCGTGGGTGCGCCGCGCGGGCTTTTTCGCCGGGACCGATTCCATGCCGAGCGCGATTGAGCAGATCGTCGACATCTATGTCCGACTGAAGAACCGGCGCGGCCTCGACGAGCTGATGATGCACAGACAGCGGCTCGCGGTCGATCTGAAGAGCAGGTCCGGCTACGATTTCAGCCTGCCGATCGGCCAGATCGACGAGGAGATCGCGATCATCGAAGCCGGCCTCAGCCGGCTCAAGGCGGGAAATTCCAAGGCGGTCTAGCGGGGCTTTGCAAGGCGAGCTCATGCGAGGACTTGGGTACGGCGCGTCGTCGCAGGCCGATTCCGGTTCACGCAGGGTTCAGCCCGGTCATGCGTCAATCAGCAGGTCGTTTCATGGGACACAAATCCTGCTAGGCTTGTCCCTGTAATTTGGAGGAGAAATCATGATCGAGCTTGCGCTGGTCGGCCTGCTTGCGTTTGCAACCCCGCCTGCGGCATCGCCAGCACCGATGGTGGAGCAAGTTCAATTCAGAGGGGGGCCCGGCGGGCAATGTCCGGATGGCTATGATTTCAACCACTCGAACGGCCGCTGCTATCCCAACGACTATCATGCGCCCGGCACCTACACGGCCCCCGAACCGACCTACCGGCGTCGCGGCGGCCTCTGCCCGGACGGCTACGACTACAATTACTCGAACGGCGAATGCTATCCGAACCGTGCGCGCGCGCCCGGCGCTTATGGGCGCCCGGACTCCTACGGAGGGCGCGGCGGACTTTGTCCCGACGGCTACGACTACAATTATTCGAGCGGACAGTGCTTTCCCAATCGCGCACGTGCGCCCGGCCTGTACGGGCGCTAACCGGTCGCAGTGCTGACGCGTTTATCGCTCAGTCGCGGCGGCCGCCGTCGATGACGGTGAACAACGGCCGTGCCGAGGTCGGCTCGACCAGCAATTCCTCCACCAGCGCGGTCGCCGCATCGACATATTTGCGCGTCGGCTTGTCGAGAGGGCGCGTCGCCTCGTCGTCGAGCGCGACCTTTGCGGCCTCGACCAGCTTGCGCATCCGCGCCGCATGGTCATCGCCCGCCGTCAGCGTCGCGCGGGCCAGCGAGCGCAGCACGAACAGCTCGCCCTCGAGGCGGAGCAGACGGTCGTTGAGCCTGGTGAGGACGGCGTTGAGATCGGCCATGGCGCGCATTCGTTGCGGAAGATCCATCCTGCTCTAGCGGCGATCGGTGAACGGAGTCCAAACGGCATCGGCGCAATTGGGCCGATCTCCCCTCAAGCCTCGGTCCGCGCCAGATAGTCGCGCGCGAAGGCGAGATACCAGTCGAGGCAGGCGGGATTGGCCATCGCCTCCCTGTTGATGACCTTCTTGACGGGCTGGCCGAGCAGCAGCTTCTTGATCGGCAGCTCCTGCTTCTTGCCCGAGAGCGTGCGCGGAATCTCGGCGACGGCAAAAATTTCGTTGGGCAGGAATCGGCGGGAGAGGCCGGCCTCGATCGCCTTGTTGATCCTCGCCTGCATCGCGCCGTCGAAGGCGACGCCTTCGCGTAGCACGACGAACAGCGGCATGTAGCTGTCACGGCCGAGATATTCGAGATCGACGACGAGGGAATCGAGCACCTCCGGCAAGGCTTCGATCGCGGAGTAGAGTTCGCTCGTGCCCATGCGCAGGCCGTGCCGGTTGATGGTGGCATCGCTGCGTCCATAGATGATGCAGGAGCCGTCCGGGTTGACCTTGAGCCAGTCGCCGTGCCGCCACACCGGCCCGCGGCCGCTGCCGTCGAAATTGTCCGGGTAGGTCTCGAAATAGCTCGCGCGATAGCACGCATCGCCCTTGTCGTTCCAGAAATAGAGCGGCATCGACGGCATCGGCTCGGTGCAGACGAGCTCGCCGACCTCGTCGGTGACGGCGTGGCCCTGTTCGCTGAAGGCTTCCACGGCAGCACCCAGCAGACGGCACTGCATCGCGCCCGGCGTCTGCGGCAGTTCGCGATTGCCGCCAATAAAGGCGCCGGCGAAATCGGTGCCGCCGGAGATGTTGGCCCACCAGATATCAGCCTGCGCCTTGCTGCCGTTGGTCTTCGAGAGCGCCGCGAAGCGGTCGTTGAACCAGGCTTGCGTGTCGGCGCTCAGCGGAGAGCCGGTCGAGCCGAGACAACGCAATCGCGAGAGATCGCCGGCTGCGAGATCGACCTCGGCCTTGGCGCAGTTCGCAAAAAATGCCGCGCCCGCACCGAAGAAGGTCGCTTTCGATTGTGCCACGAAGCGCCACAGCGTGGTCCAGTCCGGCTTGTCCTTGGGCCCGCCGGGACTGCCGTCGAAAATGCAGCAGGTGGTGCCGCTGAGCAGGCCGCCGACTTGCGAATTCCACATGATCCAGCCGGTCGAGCTGTACCAGTGATAGCGCTCGCCGAACGAGTTTGGGTGATAGGAGCAGCCGAGATCGTTGTGCAGGCCCAGCAACGCCAGCACCACGATGACGATGCCGCCATGGCCGTGCACGATCGGTTTCGGCAGGCCGGTGGTGCCGCTGGAATAGACGATCCAGAGCGGATGATCGAACGGCAGCCAGGCCGGCTCGAACGCGTCGATCGCAGCACCCGTCGTTGCGACGATATCGGAGAGCAGGGCGTCCGGCGCTGCGGGCGCGGCCTCGCTGTGCAGGATGACGTGCTCGACCGTCGGCAGCGATCGCCGCAGCTCGGCGAGGACGTCTTTGCGATCGTGCCGGCGGCCGGCATAGGTGACTGCGTCGCAGGCGATCAGCACTTTCGGTTCGATCTGCTTGAAGCGGTCGATCACGGCGGGCGCAGCCATGTCGGGCGCGCAGACGCTCCAGACCGCGCCGATGCTGGCGCTCGCCAGGAATGCGATAATCGTCTCGGGGATGTTGGGCAGATAGGCGGCGATGCGGTCGCCGGGCTTGATGCCTTTTTCTTTCAGATGCAGGGCGAGGGCAGCCGCCTTGCGCCGCAGCTCCGGCCAGCTCGTCTCGCCAAGCCTGCCGTCCTCTCCACAGCTGACGATCGCGGGCAGGCCGGCGGCGTCGGCCGCGTCCACATGGCGGAACACCTGCCGGGCATAGTTGACCTTGGCGCCGGGAAACCAGACCGCGCCGGGCATCTTGCGCTCGGTAATGACGGCCTGGAACGGCGTCGGCGATTGCAGATCGTAATAGTCCCAGATGCTGTGCCAGAAGCCGTCGAGATCGCGCACCGACCATTGCCGCATGTCCTCGTAGCTGGCGAAGGTGAGGCCGCGCTGCTCGGCGAGCCAATTGCGGTAGAGGGCGATCTGAGGGACGAACGATGCGGTCATTGCGTATCGACTTCAGTTGCAGGGAAGGGGAGTTTATCTGCTGCCGCAGCGGACCAGAAGCCGCAGTTCTCGCTGGGCGCAATGACGGGGTGTAAGCGCTCGCGCTACGACGAGCCACGTAGCCGGGATGAGCGAAGAACATTCGGGATATCTGGCGCGACTGTCCCCGGTATCGCTTCGCTCCCAGGCTAGGGCTGAGAAACGTCGTTTCAGCCTACCATCCGGCTCCGGCCCAGCGCCTTCCGAACACCGGCGGCTTGGTCTTTACCGCTTCCCAGCCGAAGAAATGATGCTTGCCGGACCATGTGTGCACCACGCCGCTACAGATGCTGCACTTGAAGCTGCCGGAATGCGCTTCGGTGTGCTCCTCGCGGGTCGCGGTGTAGTTCATGCTGCAACCCGCGCAGGTGAATTCTTCGATCGTCCAGATGCTGTTGGCCATTGCACCGAAAGTGGTTTGGGGGACCTCGATGGGAGCGTAGGTGCATGCCTTTGCATCGGCGTAAACCGGTCGGCCGAAATCCGGTTAATCGTCGTTAGCCAAACCCGACCTTCGGTTGCAGGTCTTGCAGGTTTTTCCCGATATGTGCCGCGCCCGTCAGCCCAAGCCACTCCGCCGACAGGTCCAAGCGCGTTCCTGATCCGGCAGCTAGATTTCACGCCTAATCGCCGGGCTCGGGCCGGCCCCGTCGTCTTGACGCCGGATGCGCGGCTGGCAATAACGCTGGACCGCGCAAGTGCCGGAACCCGCGTCAATGCCGCAAGGAAAGCCGTGCCCGTGAAAAGTCTCCGTCAGCTCCTGACGGGCGAGGACATCATCCAGCTCGTGATCCGGCTCGGCCTGCTCGGCCTGCTGATCATCTGGACCTTCCTGATCATCCGTCCCTTCGTGCCGATCCTGGCCTGGAGCGGCGTACTCGCTGTCGCGTTCTACCCGGCCTTCAGCTGGGTCGCCAAGATCCTCGGCGGCCGGCCCAAGACCGCAGCGGCGATCCTGACCCTGATCACGCTCGGCATCGTCATCGGCCCGGCGACCTGGCTCGGCATCAGTGCCGTCGACGGCGTGCGCGAGCTGGCGCGCCAGCTCGGCACCGGCGACCTCGCGCTTCAGTCGGCGCCGGAGCAGCTCAAATCGTGGCCGCTCGTTGGTCCCTGGCTCTACGACCTCTGGGAGCAGGCCTACAACAACATCCGCGCTGTGCTGCGCGAGGTGGCGCCGTATCTCCAGCCGCTGGCGGGACCGCTATTGTCGCTCGCGGGCGATGCCGGCGTCGGCACGCTCCAGTTCCTGGTCTCGGTGTTCGTCGCCGGATTCCTGTTTCCGCACGGGCCGCGGCTGGTTGCCGCCGGCCGCGGCTTCCTGTTTCGCATCGTGCCCGAGCAGAGCGAGCATTTCCTGGGGCTCGCGGGCGCGACCATCCGCGCCGTGGCGCAGGGCGTGATCGGCGTCGCGATCGTGCAGGCGCTGCTGGCCGGCATCGGCTTCAAGCTCGCCGCCGTGCCGAGCGCCGGCCTGCTCGCCTTCATCGTGCTGCTGCTCTCGATCGTGCAGATCGGCGCCTTCCTGGTGCTGCTGCCGGTGATCATCTGGATCTGGACCGCCAAGGACGTCACCACGGCGCTGCTGCTCACCGTCTTTCTTGTCCTCGTCGGCTTCCTCGACACCATGTTGAAGCCGCTCGTGATGGGGCGCGGCCTGACCACGCCGACCATCGTGATCTTCGTCGGTGTGATCGGCGGCACGCTCGCCCACGGCATCGTCGGCCTGTTTATCGGGCCGATCATCCTGTCCGTGGCCTGGGAGATGATGATGGCCTGGATCAGGACGGAGGACCGGGCAGAGGCGGGGGCAAAAGCGGGAGAAAGAGCAGGCGAGGCCTGATCTCGCGCCTCGAACGGCGCGATCGGCCTGCCGTGTCCCACCAGACCTGACGGCCTCGCTGGCTGTGATCAAGATGCGTCCCGAACTTGTCTATTCGACTAGACAAGTTACCATTGGCTCGATTCTGTTTTCGATTACGGCGGAAATGGCGAAGTCGTCCAAGCTGGTAGCCGCCAAGCGCGGCAAGGTATTGTTGGTCAGACGCCGGTCGGACGGCCTCTGGATGTTCCCCGGCGGCCGCAAGCGTGCGCGCGAGTCCGACAAGGACTGCCTGCGGCGGGAGATCAAGGAAGAGCTGCCCAGGCTGAAGCTCGGCCGGATCAGCCTCTGGAAGGAAGTGACGGCCAGGAACAAGCGCTCCGGCCGCAAGATGAGCGACGCGATCTTCATCGCCAAGGGCGCCAAAGGCAGGCTCGCGATCGGCGACAAGAACGAGATCGACCGCGCCGCCTGGCAGAAGCCGCGCGGCATCCGCCTGACACCGACCTCGCGTTACATCCGCGACAGGCTGTTTCCGAGGAAGCCGCGGCGGGGCTAAGCTAGTCCTCGTCCTCTGCCGATGCCTGCTGCGTCCGTCCGGCGTATGAGCGCGAAACATTGGCACGCGCTTGCGGCGCGGATGCCTTGGCCATTTCGGTTTCGCGCTGCTCCTTGCGGGCCTTGCGCGCGCGCTTCATGGCCTGCTTGACCTGAGGGTTCGGCGAGTCCTCCGCGAAGAACAGCACCACCTCGCAACTCGGACATTGCCTGGAATAGCCGTCCTGCAACCGTCCGGCGCGGTCGCGGAAGACGGTCTTGCAGCGCGTCCACTGAATCTGGACGAAACTCATGCGCGGTCGACAATGACTGATGGAAATGGATCGTCAGGTGAGCCCAAATGTCTGAAGAAAGCTTGAATGCGCCCGGGACTTCACCGGCAGGTCCTGCCTCTGCCGACGCTGCGCTGGCGGTGCTCGCAAAAGCCCGCGCAGCCAAGTGTGATCGGTCCGCCGCGACGGGCGGCAGGCCGAGGTCGTCAAACCGCTTGATCAGCCGCTATTGCTTGGCCGCGATCGTGTCCAGGCAATGGTTGAGATAAACGGTGCGATCCCTGGGCAGCACCTTCTCGAGATCCGCCTTCAGCGCGCATTCGCGCTGCCGCATCTGCTCGGCCCGCCGCTTCTCGGCTGCCTCGCGATATTCGGGAGCAACCTTGTTGGGGTCGACCAGCGCCTGCGCGCGGGCGGGAGCCGTCACGGCGAGTGCAATGGCGGTGATGATAATGAGCTGTTTCAAATGAGCCTCCGTAAAACGAGGCATCCTAGCGCGCGGCGTCGAAACGCTCAAACCGGCTAGCGGTATTCCGTTCTAGCGGCGGCCCTACACAGATCGGGCGACGAGTGAAGTTCTTCGCGATGGCGTCGTCGATAGAGCTTAGCCGGCCGCCGCTCGTCGCAGGTGTGGGGGAACGGGGATGGGACGATGATCTTCCTCGGCAGCCTCGATCCAACATGCGATTGCGTCCTGCACATTCTGCACCGCTTCGAATTCGGTCGCGCCGTCGGACATGCAGCCGGGAAGGTCAGGTACGGTCGCAACGAAGCCGCCGCCGTCTTCCTCCGAAAGCGGCTCGATGATGATCTTGTAGTGAGGACGCTCGTCCATGTGGTCTCAATCTCGCAGGAACGCTACCAGCTTCTTGATATATATCGGCTTAATGGGCCGCTTGAAAGGCACAGTCAGGATTTCAACCTTTCCAGGCTTGGAAATCTTGTAGTGCGAGCCTCCGCCGCGCGGTGGGGAGCCTTTGCGCCATGCAGGGCGCAAATCGTCTCCACATCCTGGATGCGCCACCCGGCCGTGTTGCGCTCCATATCGTCCAAGGTAACGCGGCTCACGGCTCACCTCCACTCTCGAAAGAAGCGAGGCGGTTGTGACTGCCCCTCCACGGGATCATTGCCGAGGGCGGAGCTGGTTCGACGACCTGAAGTTGATCGCGTGAAGTCCGTCACTTCGGGACGTGGTCGATCTTGTGCCCGAGATGCCCGGTGTCGTGATCGCGACGCAACTGGCTCAGGGACGTCTCGTTCAACTGATGCAAGACCTCGCTGAGTTCGGTCGTATCCGGATAACCGGCCGCAAAACCCTTGCCGTAGATCTTGCGCAAGGTACCGACCAGCGTGTTGCCGTGCTTCTTGCTGATCGCGCCATCCTTGTCCCGATGGCGACTATCCAGGCCCGTTTCCTTCATGGCTTTCTCCCTGAGCGGCGTCTGCGCGCCTGGAGAGAGCGTGCTCCCAAACAAGTTGATTGGCAACGGTGTGACGCGCGGGAGCGGAGCGTCGGTTCGCGCTTCGATCTCTTGGCTGTGAAGCTGGGTCGGATTGCGGTGGGACGGCCGGCGTATCACATGAGCCCGAGCGGTTGCTCGTTGGAGCCGATACGATGCGCTCTGTTTTGGCCGTGGGCCTCTTGATCGTCCTGTGCGCGTCTGCAAACGCCGCAACGGTGCATCACGCGCGTGCGCGCGGTGCAGCGGCACGCCATCCTCCGGTCGATCGTTCTGGTACCGAAGTGAACTCCCGCGCACGCTTCGCGGTTCCCGGCTGGAGCGATGAAGCAACGCGGCGCTGGCTCGATAACGCCTCGTCCAACGCCGGCCGGGGCGGATAGCCACAGGGCGTGGATAGATCGGCCGAGCCGTGTGAAGCGGTTCACACGCGATTGTCGAGGCCGCTGCTATGAAGGCCTCATTGCTTTACCGATTGATATTTCGAAAACGCCCCGGCGCCCCACCAGGCGCCGGGGTTTTCATGTCGATCACCGCCACGGCCAGAGCGCGCGAAGCGCGATCGGATGGGCGGGTGCTTTCTGAAAAGCGCCGAAGGCGGCGCGACTAAGCGGCTTGCTCCTCAAACGAGGTGTAGACTTGGCCACCTGGATCAACCACCTGAACGTCCCAGCACCCGTCGGCGATCAGCTCTTTGGCTTTCTTGAGGGCGGCGGTGAGGGACAGCCGCTTGAGACTGACGACGCCTGCCGTGTCGAAACCGTTGATCTCAAACATGCCGCTCCTCCTGTTTTGCTGAATCCTACACTTTTTGAGCGGGTTGTCTCCCGGCTTTTGGGACGGGACGCTTGGAACATTTTTGCACCAGCGACGAGGCGTCCTATACCCGGCGCATGATCAGGCGCTGGCCAAAAATGCGAAAACAACCCCATGCACAGTAGCTAAGTCCTGCTGGCACAATGCCTTCTTGCATCCGGCGGAAACGCCGTTTGACGCGTCGGGCAAAACAGTGGCATTCTGCCATCTTCGGAAAATCCGCTGCGGAGAAAAATTGCCTTCCCGGCCTCGGGGGAGGGGCGTTTGCAGCTGCGAGAGCATGGGCACTTGAGCATTCGAGTCATCGCCATCGCATAGCCCCGTAATCGACCGGGGTGGCCGGGCATGCCAGGCGGCCAGGCCGCTAACGTGAAATTAAGCGGAAAAGCCCATAATTTTTGGCAGTTGTAAGCGGGTGCTGCGTAGAGGACTCGTCGCGAGGACGTTCCAGCGTCGGCTTCCTTTTGCTCGCTCATTTGAGGTCAATGCACGTGACCACGACATCCGAAGCGCAAGGCCTTGTCGAACAACTCGACCCTGCAGCACTTGCAGCGGCAATCGCGGCACACGAACCCGCAGCCCCGGAAGCTCCAGTACCGCTCAAGCGGTCCAGCCGGAAATCGGTCCTGGCACTGTCGGTGTGTGCCCTAGCCATCAATGGCTCGGCCGCCATCTACACATCGCCGTCCGGCTTTCCATCGCTGCATGTCAGCAGTCTGGCTGAACTGCTACCGCGGCATGAGGTTTCCGCGCCAAAACCGGATCCGGTTGTCGCGGCCTTGAAGGATATTCAGTCGGCCCAGCAGCAACACACGGCTTCGCTGCAGGAGAGCAACCACGCATTGCAGCAAAATGCGGCTGTGCTGCAGGGGGATTCGATGGTGCTGCTTTCTCTGCGACAGAGCATCACGGACGAACGGGTCGATGTGAAGAAGATATCTTCGCAGCTGTCCACGCTCATCGCGAAGATCGACACGCTGCAAAGTGCAATGATGTCGGACGTCACGTCCTCCATTCGAAGAGCGCATGCTCGCTACGGACTGTCCGCAGCGATGCGCAAGCGGATCGCGCGGCAGTCGAAATCTATAGGGCCGGTTTCAGTTGGAGGAGCGCCGCTGAGCACGCCGGTTACTGTTTCAGCTCCGGAAAGCTGAGGATAGGTCAAGCAAATCACTTGGTGACTTCGGAGCGGCCTCGTGGAAAAATCCTGGTGCGATTTGCGGCCAGAGAGGGTTATCTGATTGCTAAAGCGCGATGAGATGAGGATGAATCATCATCGCGCTTTAGGTTGTTGTTTGAGCATGATCTTTTCGGAAAACCGCTTCGCACTTTTCCGGATCATGCTTTAGCGGCATCACGTCGACGGAGCAGAGGGCTTGCCCCCGCGAGCTCCCAGCTCGTCTGCCTTGCCAGAGTCAATGAATTGCTGGGCCGCTTCCTTCGTCGGGAAAGTAATCAGGCCATTCCCGACAACGCCTCCTTCAAGAAGCTCGGCCACTGCATATTTGCCGCCAATCGAGGGGCAAGTTGTCCAACCGATCCGCTTTTTCACGTTCCGACCTTTCACAATCGACCGAAAAATCCAGTGTCCTGATTCCCCTTCGCGATGCAGAAATGGCCCCAGTCAGGAATTAAACATGCGCCCAGAACAGCGCTGGAGCGATCGTGCAGTGGGCTTACCTCCGATTTTCCGAGTGTCCGAACTTCCCGAAAAGACCGTCCGAAGGGCAGCCTCGCCTCATCGGCTCGCTGGAAAAGGCGCCCCCAGCCATGGGCCTTCATCCTGTGCGCTTCCCCCCGTCCGCGATCGCGCGTTCAACTTCTGAGGCGAGCACAGTCATGTGGTCAGCCAGCTTTGTGAAAAGCTCTCGTTTCTTCGGATCGGTTGCGAGGTCTCGGATCAGCGCGCACTCTGCCGCATCCTTGCGAAGCTTTTCCAACTGAGCCTGCATGTCTTTCATTGCAGCTTACTCAGTTCCCGCCGATGGAACCCTATAGCCAATGTGCGGAAGCGAACAGTGTTGATTGCCGGTTTTTCCTAGTCTCAGGACGCTTGGCCTTCCCCAAGGTCCGAGCACCTCCAGCGGCCCCGGCCTCCACACCTCAGAAGCCCCCCATGGCCGGGGCCGTCTTTGCCCCCGCCGGACCTCGGTGCCGCGTCTGCCGCAGGCGGCGCAGATGAAGAGTCGGTGCAATAGATCAGGACGCCGCGCACGCCATCTCGCGCATCTCGCCGAACGTGATCTTTTGGGGCCGCATGGCGACATCAAAGCGGCACTCCGCGCGGCTGGCAAATTATCGAAAGGTAGGAGGCCGGAACAGCGCCGAGCTACTGCTGGTCGCGAGCTACTGCTGGTCGTAGGTGTGGACAAGGACCGCTGGAGGGGCCTTATCCTCCTGGAGCTTTATCCTCTTGGAGACGGTCCCGATCATCCGTCTTTGCGGGGATCAAATCTTCCAGCCGCTTTAGCCCAGCCGCTTTAAAGAGACCGAGAACAATGACGATCGTCATCAACACGGTCCCGATCAGTGCCAGCAGCGTCCACATGGTATGATCTCCATGTACGCCCCGCTGATAAACTCAGGTGATCAGGTCGCGGTTCCCAAAATGCGGCGAGAGGCCGTCCTACTTGGTACTGGCCTAACTCGACAGTCATTTCGGGAAATTAGGACACTCGGAAAATCGGAGGTAAATCCATTGCACGGTAGCTCGCGTGTTGTCATGGACGCATAATATTCTTGGGCCGTTGCGAAGCCTCGAACGGTCCGGTGCCTCGACCTCAGCTTCCAGCCAGCCTCGGAGTTGGGGCCGATTTTTGCGAGGCGGCCGCAATTCACTTCCTAATTGCCGAATTTAAACGGCCCCAACCGGGGGGCCGCCAACCCGAATGAGACGGGTTTTCTTCCAGCAGTCGGGGGGGCGCCTTTCGGCTGGAAGCTTCGAATCAGACGCTCGGCCAAGCCGATTGTTCCATAGCCTTGGGAGCTGGCGTTCCTTTCTTTTGCTGCCGCTTCAAGCGAATTTAGGACACTCCCAAATTCAGCTTAGGACACCACGGGGTTAGACTACGGACTGCACCCGCCGTCTTATGAGAACAGAAGCAGGCGTGGTGGGCAGTGACGGGCTCGAACCCGCCGACATCCTGCCTGTAAGCCGGGCTCTACCAGATGAGCTAACCGGCCCATGTCGCGCATCCTGCGCCGAGCGAGCCTGCATGTCCGCAACAGGGGTTGGGCTGCCGCTTTGGCATCGGCATAGCGGCGTTCATCGGCAATGCTTCTTTTTTCTTTTGGAATTTCGTGACAGTGCACTCAACCCGAAAGACTGGCTCCGTGCTTGGCCGAGTTGAATGCACTATCACCGCAATCCGAAAAAGTACCGCATCAGCCTCGCCTGGTTGATCTGTGGCGACCTGAAGGGGCTCGCTCGAACGATCGTCGCGAGGCGAGCATGAAGCGCCGCCGCAGAACCAACAGGAAGCGCGACCGGCAGCGGCTGATGACGCATCGCCGTCGGCTGAGGCAGTGACGAAACCGGGGCGCGGGGCTATGCTCCGCGCTCTACTTCAGCGTGATAGTTGGGATTCCGCAGAATGATTAGGCCGATTTTATTTGCTTCCGTTGCTCTGGTTCTGGTCGGCGGCGCTGTACAGGCTCAGCAGGGCGCGCCTCGCAACCCTCAAAAATTGGAAAGATGCCAGCAGCTCGCTACCGAACGTGGTTTTTCGAGTGCGGGCGGAAGAGCAAAGGGACAAGGGCACGCGAAGCGGGAGTTTGTCATGGCCTGCATGCACGGAAAGCAAAGCTGAGCAAGCGCTTTTATCGAGGGGCCATCTTCGGACGGCCCGCCGTTCACGCTGGCGGGCCTTTCCCTCTTTGCAGTCCGCGAGAGCCGGGAACAACCGGCAATCGGGCGGCGTTCGCCTCCAGCTCCGGGCAGTGTCTCGGAGCGGACGCGTAGAACTTCCGGCCTCAGGACTCATCCTCTGGGGCCGGCTTTTTGCCACAATGCAAGACTTTGCGGCGACGGCCGGTTCTCGCTGGCGGCCCCTCAATGGTCGGGAACAAGTGGCAATATTCGCATTTGATAAGGAAAGGTTGACCAGTGTACGCTTAGATTGTGCTGACCTCCGTTGACCTACTGCTGGTGTGGGCGGACGCATGGATCGAGACCTGAAAGAGTTTCGCCGGCTAGAGCGGATATGTCTTGCTCAAGCCGAGCTTGCCACGATGAAATGCGAGCGGGCGGGGTTGCTCGAGGTGGCCCGTGATTGTCGGCAGGCGGCAGCCAAATTGGAAGGTCGGACCATGCGGAACCTCAACAGCCCTGTCGCGTGGTCGATAGCTGTGATTGCTCTAATCCTGTTCGGGACATTCTATCTTCCCTGGTGAACTAGCCCATCAAGTTCAGACCTCCACAAGGCGGCCGTGCCCCGGTCAACAGGTTAGGCGCGAGCCGCCGTCCCGCGACGTCGTCCCAGTAGAAATAAATTACGGTGACAGTCACCGTAATTCCGGAGAGCTGAAGATGGGTCAAGCAAAACACTTGGGACAGGCAGAACTTCGTCGTGTTGGCTGCAACAGCGGACGCGTCGACGGCAACTGGAATGCCGCGTCACGCACGGCAATGGAGCTCCTGAACAAAATACGCGGGAATGCATGTGCTCCACCGGCTGAGCTATGCGCTCCCATGTCCGCTGGGGGCTTTAAGATCGATCGCCATCGGGGTTAGCGTGAGGTCCGCCCACTCCTACCGACCCCGACCCTTGCGAGGTTGGCGCTGCAAAGCCTGCTTGCCAAGTATCTTCATTATGCGAGTATGCAGGCGCCAAGTTCAGTCTTAACTTTGCCCCGGCAATCGGAGGAGAGGTGCGTGAGCGACCTGCATCCGGCTGCGCCCCATCATCTACCGGGCTTCATCACCGCTCCAGGTGACACCGATACTATTATGGTGGTTGTTGGCGTTATTCTTGTCGGCGCCGTTCTGATGGTCGGCAACTTCTATTTGCACCTGCACACGATGCCGGAGCGGATGGCCCACAAGTCGCAGAAGTTTCAGTTTGAAATAGTGGCCGTGCTGGGACTGCTGGCGCTGTTCACGCACAACCACTTGTTCTGGGTGATCGGCCTGTTCCTTGCCATGATCGACCTGCCCGACTTCAGCACGCCGCTGCGGAAGATCGCTGGGTCAGTCGAAAAAATGGCCGGTGTTGCACCGGAGCCGGATGCTCCCGAAGCGCCGGACCATGCTGCCCCTCGCGCGGCTAACGTGTCAGACGAGGTGAAGACCAGCGTTGCCGTGGACGAGATCAGGAGCAGGATCGAGCAAGATCTCAAGCGGGGAGCGCCGGGCGATGCTTGAACTTCTCCTCTGCGCCACCTTCACGATCCTGCCGGATTATCTCTACCGGCGCTATCGGCAGGGCAAGCGCTTCGGGCACGAAATCACGCTCTACTCGGTCTGGTTCGAATTGCGATTTGGCATCATCGCCTGCCTGATGCTGACGGTCTCGCTGATCACGATGATCTTCTACTTTCATCCGTCCACCACATCGGCGACGTTGTTCTATCGGACCGTTCCAATAGTGTCCGAGGTCACTGGTCGGGTCGCGGAGGTTCACGTCGATGTCAGCGCGACTGTCAAGCGAGGCGACGTGCTTTTCAGACTCGACAGCGCCAAGCAGGAAGCCTCGCTCCTGACGGCCAAGCGCAAAATCGCCGAAGTCGATGCCGCCATGCTGGCGGCGCAAACCGATATTATGAAGGCGGCAGGTCAGCTTCAGGAAGCCAAGGGCTCGCTGCAGCAGGCAACGGACGAACTCGACACCAAGAGCGAGTTGCAGAAGCGCAACCCCGGCATCGTTCCGCAACGCGACATCGAAAAGCTACAAGTCGCGGTCGCGGGTCGCCAAGGCGCCCTCGATGCCGCGACCGCTTCCAGAGAATCCGCGATGACGCGGCTGAACGCTTTGCTGCCGGCGGAAAAGGCAAGCGCAGAGGCGTCGCTGGCCGAAGCACAGGTCGATCTGGACAAGACCTATATTCGCGCCGGTGTCGACGGGCGGGTCGAGCAGTTCGGGCTGAGGCCGGGTGATATCGTCAATCCCATGATTCGATCGGCCGGCGTTCTGATCCCGGAAGGCGCGGGACGCCGGGCTCTCATGGCCGGGTTTGGGCAAATCGAGGCTCAGGTGATGAAGGTCGGAATGGTGGCCGAAGCCACCTGCATTTCCAAGCCGTGGACGGTCATTCCGATGGTGGTGACCAGCGTGCAAGACTACATCGCGGCGGGCCAGTTCAGGGGTGGCGAACAACTGATCGAGGCGCAGCAGGTCGCCCGCCCTGGCACCATTCTCGTTTTCATGGAGCCGATCTACAAGGGCGGGCTGGAGGGCGTGACGCCTGGCAGTAGTTGTATCGCTAATGCCTACACAAGTAATCACGATGTGATTGAGGCGAAAGAGACGGGCGCCCTCAAGCGCTTTGCGCTGCACGCCGTCGACGCGACCGGCGTCGTGCACGCCATGCTGCTGCGCATCCAGGCGCTGGTGCTGCCGATAAAGACGTTGGTGCTGAGCGGGCATTGAAGCCCGTAACGACCGCGACATGATCGTGACCGCTGCGGCCTGTGGTTGTCTCGGCGTGCTCTATGGCGTCGGCACTAGTTCCGGCCCGAACAGCGCAACGATGCTCGGACTCTCTTACGGCATCATTGGAATCTTGGTCGGCATACCGGTCTCCGCGTCGATCAACATCACTCGCCCCCTTTGGCAGTAGCTATGCCGAAGGGCCGGAGCGCAGAAATTGCGGACGCCGGACAGTGCTTCGGTGTGCTCACCGAAATCTTTGGTTCGAAATGTCGAAGTTGAAATTTTCGATCTTATCAGTGGTGAGCGCGCTGGGGCTCGAACCCAGGACCCCGTGATTAAAAGTCACGTGCTCTACCGGCTGAGCTACGCGCTCCCATGGCCGCTGATGGCTTTGAAGATATCGCCATCGTCTTCGGACATTCGAGAAGCATGTCTTGCCGCGACGCCCAAACTAGTGTCGCGGGGAAAACCGGCTGTTTCCGGATCATGCTTTCGGCTCGCGCTGTGTAGGGGGATGGGGCGCTGAGGTCAATAGCGGGGGCGGCTGCCGAAACTCGCGGCAGGAGCGGGAATTTACTCGCGGTATCCGCAGCTTAAGCCGGGATTTTCAACCCGATTGGCGAGCTGTCGTCCACGCCGAAGAGCGAGGATGGTTTGCCGCTGCGCTCAGCTCGTCTCCCGCCGGACCTCGTTCGGCACCGGCAACGGCTGCGGTGTGCCGGCGGGGGTCGGCAGCGCGACCGGGCGGAGGCCGATCAGCTCGGCGGTGCGGATCGCGCTGTCGCGCCAGAACTGGAACGAGTTGATGCGGCTGAGCTCGAGGATGGCGATGGCGACCGCGGCCAGGAACGGCAGGCTCTGGAGCACCAGCACGCCGGCGAAGATGTAGATCTCGGTGATCTGGCGATAGCTGTTGGAGGCAACCAGCACGCCGGCGCCGATCAGGAGCAGGGCGCCGATCACGGCCTCCCAGAACGCCTGGAACTCGATCGACATCCGGGACAGGCCGCCCTTGGAGGTGCGCGCGAACGCGATGTGCTCGGTGATCAGTCCTTGCGCCACCGCGCGCGACACCGTCCACTGCACGCTCATCGCCGCGATCATGGCGCCCAGCATCTGGCCCGGCTTGATCGCGACGCGCGCACGGTACATCGACAAAAAGTGCGCGAGCGAGACGATGAAGGCGCCGATGATCGGCAGCGTCAAGATCTTGTCGGGGATGGCGATGTCGGCGAAGGCGACGATCGGCACCCAGACGAGGTTGAGCAGCGCCACGACCACGCCGAGGCTTTCGGCACCTAACCAGTTCAGCCAGCCGAGGCCATATTCGCGCTTCTGGTCGGGCGTCAGCCGGCTCCGTCCGGGCAGGAAGTTCCGCCAGTGCTTCTTGACGATCTGGAGGCCGCCATAGGCCCAGCGGTGACGCTGCTTCTTGAAGGCCTCGTAGGTATCGGGCAGCAGGCCCTGGCCGTAGCGGTGGTTGGTGTAATGGGTGGTCCAGCCGAGCTGCTGAATCGAAAGGCCGAGATCGGAGTCCTCGCAGATCGTGTCGGACGACCAGCCGCCGGCCATGTCCATCGCCGCGCGGCGGATCAGGCACATCGTGCCGTGCACGATGATGGCGTTGGTCTCGTTGCGCTGGACCATGCCGATGTCGAAGAAGCCGGCATATTCGCCGTTCATGATGTAGTGCATGATCGACAAATCGCCGTCGCGATGCTCCTGCGGCGCCTGCACCAGACCGACGCTCGCATCGGCGAACGCCGGCACGAGGTCCTTCAGCCAGTCGGGATCGACGACGTAGTCGGCATCGAGGATGCCGATGATCTCGGCATCGACGGCGGTGCGGTCCATCGCGATGCGCAGCGCGCCGGCCTTGAAGCCCTGCACCTTCTCGGCATTGATGAACTTGAAGCGTTCACCGAGCGTGCGGCAATGGTCCTGGATCGGCTGCCAGAAGGCAGGATCCGGCGTGTTGTTGATGATGACGACGCATTCGTAGTTCGGGTAGTTCAGCCGCGACAGCGCATCGAGCGTCTGCTTGAGCATCTCGACCGGCTCGAAATAAGCCGGGATGTGGATCGAGACTTTTGGAAAGTAATTCTCCGGAACGCTCTCGACCGGCTTGCCCTTCGTGAGCAGCCGCTGCGGCGACCGGCCGAACGCGACGGCCGCGATCTCGTCGATGCGCGCCATCGCTATGAGGACGAGGGGAACGAGCAGGATCATGCCGAGCGTGAGCGCGAAGGCCGAGCCGAAGATGAAATAGTGCCCGTTCCAGAACGCGAACACGGTGGCGGCCCAGGCGCCGACACCATTGGCGGTGGCCGACAGCAGGAACGCCTGCTTCGCCGTCGGCTGTTCCAGCCGCAGGATCGGCAGCGACAGCAGGATTCCGACCAGGAGCGCTACACCCATCAGCTTCCAATAGTCGGGATTCTCCACCGGCCCGGTCCAGGCGAATTTCGGCTCGCGGCTGGCGTTGAGGATGCCCCAGTACGGACCGACGCCGCCCTCGAAGTATTTCCAGGGCTGATCGATCGCCTCGACGATGTTGTATTCCATGCCGATGGCATCGGCGCGGCTGACGAAGTTGCGCAAGGTCAGGGCCTGCTGGAACGGACCCGGGTCGGCGTTGCGCAAATTGTAGCCCGCGCTCGGCCAGCCGAACTCGGCGATCACGATGCGCTTGCCGGGGAACAGGTTACGCAACAAATTGTAGCGGTCGACAGCCTGGTCGACCGCCTGGTCCGAGCGGAAGTTTTCCCAGTAAGGCAGCACGTGGGCGGCGATGAAGTCGACGTTGGAGCCGAGGTCGGGGTTGTCGCGCCAGATGTTCCAGATCTCACCGGTCGTCACGGGCACGCGGACCGCGCCCTTGACCTTCTTGATCATCTCGATGAGGTCTTCGACCTTCTGCTCGCCCCGGTAGATCACCTCGTTGCCAACGACGACGCCGTTGACGTTGCTGTTCTTGCGGGCGAGCTCGATGGCGGCCTTGATCTCGCGCTCGTTGCGATCCGGGTCCTTGTCGATCCAGGCGCCGACCGTGACCTTGATGCCGAATTCGGCGGCGATTGGCGGCACCAACTCGTTGCCTTCCGTCGCCGAGTAGGAGCGGATGGCACGCGAGATGGTGGAGAGCTTTTTCATGTCGGCGCGAATCTTGTCGGGATCGACATTGCTGTCGACGACATGGCCGGGTTCGAACGGAGTGTAGGAAAGGCTCGGCAACAGGCCCTTGAAGTCAGGCGCGGGTTCCTTGTCGCGCAGGACTCCCCAGAGGCCGGCGTGGAGCACGGACACGAGCAACAGAACGGCGGCGACAACGCGCATCGCGGCTAAACCAAAAGGGGCTGAGGTGGCAGGGAAGCGGATCCGACCCCGAGATCCGACCGAGTCCGCGGCAAATGGAGCATACCTCTGCCGCGCGGTTTCACAACTGTCATGGCCTCATGACGGTATGAGGGCATTTCGAAATACGCGGCAGTGCCAACCGCTTCTATCGCCAATCGTTCCTGAACGCAGGCTGAAACAATCGCGGCTATTTCGGGGGCGCCGGTGACGGGCTTGCCGCCGGCGAGGGGCTCGCGGCCGGCTGCGGCTGCGCATTGCCGGCGGTCGGCGCGGCGGGCTGCGAGGGCGCGGCCGCCGCCTGCTGCGGCTGCGACGCCGGGTTGATCCAGCAGGCGTGCACACGGCTGTCCAGGGTCTCGGCGACCTTGGGATCGATCTGGCCGCCGAAGCGGGTCAGGCAGCGGAAGGCGGCCTGGATGTGGCCGCCGGGGCAACCGAAACGGTCGTAGAGGTCGAGATGGCGGAATGCGGTATCGAGGTCATCCCGCCACATCAGCCGCACCACGCGCCGGCCGAGCCAGACGCATTCGGGGTTGCCGGCCGGGCCGCTGATGACCTGGGCTGCTTCGGCGAACTCGTCGGTGCGGCGCTGGTTCTGGGCGGCATCCTTGGCGGCGTCGGCGGGCTGGGCGGCTGCCTTGCTCTGGTCCGGGGCGGGCGTGCCGCTCTGGGCGGAGGCGGCACCGATACCGATCAGGATGACAAGGGAGGAGACGGCCAAGGTGGCGGCGGACTGCCGCAGGACCGCATTTCGTAACTCGAACACCCGCTGCCGCATAAATTCCCCAATATATCCGCTGACCGTCCGCATCAGGACCTCGCGGACGCGCCGGTGATGGCGTCCAAATGGGTCTCCAATGCGGCGGAAAAGTCCCGCAAAATCCCATGGCCTGAATTTCGAATTTTGTCCAGCAAAGTCACGATCCTAGGCCTCTGGCGAACGGCCGCAGGTAAATTCCTCAGGGGGAGGGATGGATCCGTACCGGAGTCACCCCCCCCCTTGGCAGATGGCGTGCGAGCAGGTAATCGACGGCCCTTCGCGGAGGACGGAACCGATTTCTCTTCGTACGCCACTGGCGCTTCTGCTCGTTTCACTGGGTGCGATCGCTGCCGTGTGGTGGTGGCTTGCCACGCCGATCACGCTCGCGCGCGCCCCGATCGACCCCGCCGACAAGGTCCAGTGCGTCTCCTACGCGCCGTTCCGCGGCGAGCAGTCGCCGCTGGACGCATGGACCCATATCGAGGCCGACCAGATCGAGCAGGACCTGCGCCAGCTCAAGGAGATCACCGACTGCGTCCGCACCTATTCGATGGAGAACGGCCTCGACCAGGTGCCGGCGATCGCCGCCAGGATCGGCGGGCTGAAGGTGCTCCAGGGCATCTGGCTCTCCAGCAACCGCACCAAGAATTTTGAGCAGGCCGCGCTCGCGATCCGCCTGACGAAGGATTTCCCCGGCATCATCACCAGCCTCGTCGTCGGCAACGAGGTGCTGCTGCGCGGCGAGATGACGACGGCGGACCTCGTCTCCATCATCCGCTCGGTGAAGGCGCAGGTCAGCGTGCCCGTGACTTATGCCGATGTCTGGGAGTTCTGGCTGAGGAATCGCGAGGTCTATGAGGCCGTCGACTTCGTCACGATCCACATCCTGCCCTATTGGGAAGACAATCCGGTGCGCGCGAAATTCGCGGCCGCCCATGTCGAGGCGATCCGCGAGCGGATGGCGGTGGCGTTCCCCGGCAAGGAAATCCTGATCGGCGAAACCGGCTGGCCGAGCGAAGGGCGCATGCGCGATGGCGCGCTGCCGTCGCGTACCAACCAGGCGCGGGTCGTCTCCGAAATCCTGGGCCTCGCGAAAGCGCAGAAATTCCGCGTCAATCTGATCGAGTCCTACGACCAGCCGTGGAAGCGCAGGCTGGAAGGCACCGTCGGCGGCTATTGGGGCCTGTATGACTCGGTGCGCCGCAGCCTGAAATATCCGCCGGGCGAGCCGATCAGCAATTTCCCGTACTGGAAATGGTACATGGGCGCCGGCATGGGCCTCTGCGTGCTGGTGTTCGCGGTCGCCGGCCTGACGTTGCGGCGCAGGCCCTGGACGCCGCGCTTCTCGGCCTGGCTCGGTGTGGCGATCTCGGCGACCTCGGCGGGGACCCTGCTCGGGATCGGTGCCGACAAGGTGTACTACGAGAGCTACGGCATCGGCGGTTGGCTGCTGTGGGGCACGCTGCTCGCGGCCGGCATCCTGTCGCCGATCTTCTGCGCGCAGGCGATGGTGATCGGCCGCAGCCTTCCGACCTTCCTCGATCTGCTGGGTCCGCGCGAGGGCCGGAAATGGTCGAAGCTCACCGCCGTGCTCGGCCTGACGCTGGCGGCGTCCGCGGTGATCGCGGCGCAGACCGCGCTCGCTTTCGTGTTCGACCCGCGCTACCGCGACTTCCCCTACGCCGCGCTGACGATGGCGGTGGTGCCGTTCGCGCTGTTGATGGCGAACCGGCCGCAGATCGGCCAGCGTCCGATCGCGGAGTCGGTATTCGCCGGCGTGCTGACGCTGTCGGCCGCGTACGTGCTCGTCAACGAGGGCCGCGACAATTGGCAGTCGCTGTGGACCTGCGCGATCTATCTGCTGTTCGCGCTCACGCTGTGGCGGGCGCGGGCCGAGCAAATCCAAGAATGAACAGGCCGATCGCCAGGCCCGACAGCACGACATTGTAGAGCACGATGCCGAGGCCGGCGACGATGATGCCGACGGTCAGGAGCACGATCGACGGCCGCATCAGGTTCAGCGTCGCCACCACCAGCGCGACGATGCCGAACACCGAATTCTTGAACAGCACGGTCGAGACCGAGCGCGCCTTGCAGATCAGGGTCTGGAGCCCGGCGTCGCAGGCGAGCCCGACCTGCGAGTTTTCGATTCCGAGGTAGCGCAGATAGAGCGCATAGCCGACGCTGGCGAAGCCGACGACGATCAGGAACTGCACCTGGTAGGGCGAGAGGCGGAAGGGCTTTTTTGTCATGGGCGCAATATGGTCGGGATGGAGGGAGCGGGCAACAGGGGAGGTGTAAGTTTCTCGCGACTGCGTGAGAACCTTCAGCCACTACGCGCATGAACTGCCGCGAGGTAAGCTACCGCCTGAAGAACGACGACAACGTCGATCCCGCTGACGCGGTCTCCGGCTTCGCCGGGGCGGCCGGCTGCGCCACTGGCGCCGGCGCGGGCTCCTCGCGCTTCGACGAGCGTTTTGAGGAATAGCTGCGGCGGTGCTTGTCCGGTTTTGCACTCGGCGCAGGCGCCGGGGCGGTCTCGGCTTGCGGCACGGCGTCCTGGTTCTTCTCGGAGTTCTTCTCCTGAACCCTGTCCTGAGACTTTTCTTGTCCCTTGTCTTGACCCTTTTCCTGTCCCTTTTCCTGGCCGCCGCGCATCGACAGGCGCTGGCCGTCGAACACGGTGGTCTCGCAATGGCGGTCGTTTTCGGCAAGGCCGGCGCAGAGTTTTGCGGCGGCGGCGGCGTTGACCAGCGGGCCGGCGCCCAGGCGAAGCTGCATGCCGAGGCCGGTGGCGCCTTCCTTGATCATGATGATCGGGCGCAGTGCTGCGATCTCAGGATGGGATTTGGTTACGCCGCGCCAGAGCGCGCGCAGGCCGTCGAGCGAGTTGGCGCCGCCGAGATCGATCGCAAAGCGTGTCTGCTGGACTGCGATTGAAGGCGCTTCGCTGTCAGTCGTCGCCTCCGGCGGCTTGGCGGGTATTGCGGCGACTTCAGTCGGGGCGGGCGTCGGCTCGGGCTTCTTCTCGGCGGCCTTCTCGCTCGTATCGGGTTGAATCAGTTTCGATGCGGCGGGATCAGGCGGCGCCATGATCGACTTGGACGGCACCAGCGGAAGCATCGGCAGTGCCGACGTCGTCAGCGGTGACTGCTGCACGAGCGAGGCCGCGGCCGCGCTTTGCGGCGGCGGGATCAACTGCTCCTTTGCAGCTTCCTTCGGATTTGCAGCTTCCTTCGGAGCATCCTTCGCGACTTCAGTGCGCGGCTTGTCGTTCGCTGGGGCGGGCGTAGAGGCGACAGGCGCGACACTGGGTGCCGTTGGCCCGATCAAGGCTGGCGCATCTTGCGACTTCGCTGCGGATGCCTGCGGCGGTTGCGCGGCGGTCTGCTTGGCGATCGCGCCGGTGACGGAATCGAGCCCTTGCTCCAGCACGGTGACGCGCGAATAGAGCCGGTCGCGATCGGTGTTCAGCGTCTCGATGGCGGAGGCGAGGCGGCGGGCCTCGTTCTGGCTCTCCTTGGTCAGCATCTGGAGCCGCTCGGCCTGGCGTGTGAGATCGGCGGACGCAACCTGGTCGCGTCGCCAGCCAAGCTGGGCCTGGTTGGCCAACACGGCAATCACCACGGCGCCGACCGCCGCCACGCTCCACGAGCCCAGCCGCCACATCATGCCGCGATCGTACGAACTCTCCTCGGCCACAAGTCCGGAGAACAGCCCGCCGGTCTCCTTGGTGCCGAAGGCATCCGCCAGTGGGTCGGAATCCTTTGCCATGAACGTTAAGTGTCCAGCCCCTGTCCGGCTTCCCCGAATCAATCAGGGAACATTAACAGGAAAAGCGTGTCGCACTTGAACTCCGGGCGTTTGCGGGGGTAGCAAGGCGGGAGGGTCCGAGGGCGGCTCGCCGTCCATAGCGCCAATTGATTCGGCCGTATTTGACAGGATTTCGATGACCGCCCGTTCCAGCCTCACGATCGTGCTCGCCGCCGGCGAAGGCACACGCATGCGCTCACACCTGCCGAAAGTGCTGCATCCCGTCGCACACCAGAGCCTGCTCGCCCACGTGCTCGCCGCGGCGCCCAAGGGAACCGGCACCTCGCTCGCGGTCGTGATCGGACCCGACCATCAAGTGGTGGCCGATGAAGCCAAGCGCATCCGTCCCGACGTGCTGACCTTCGTGCAAGGTGAGCGGCTCGGCACCGCGCATGCGGTGCTGGCGGCGCGCGCGGCCATCGCGCGCGGCGTCGATGATCTGCTCATTGCCTTCGGCGACACGCCGCTGATCTCGGCCGAGACCTTTGCGCGGCTGCGCGCGCCGCTCGCCAAAGGTGCCGCAATTGCCGCGCTCGGCTTCCGCGCCGCCGATCCCGCCGGCTATGGCCGTTTCATCGTCGAGGGCGACCGCCTGGTCGCGATCCGCGAGCAGGCCGACGCCAGCACTGAGGAGCGCAAGATCGACCTGTGCAATGCCGGCGTGATGGCGATCGACGGGCGCCGCGCGCTCGCGATTCTCGACAAGATCGGCAATGCGAATTCCAAGGGCGAATATTATCTGACCGACGCGGTCGGCATTATCAGCGAACAGGGATGGGACGCCGTGGTGATCGAAACCAGCGAGGACGAAGTGCGCGGCATCAACACCAAGGCGCAGCTCGCCGAGGCAGAATGCGTGATGCAAACGCGGCTGCGCAAGGCTGCGATGGAAGCCGGGGTGACGCTGATCGCGCCCGAGACCGTGTATCTCGCAGCCGACACCGTGTTCGGCAAGGACGTCACCATCGAGCCGTTCGTGGTGATCGGCCCCGGCGTTTCGATCGGCGACGGCACGGTGGTCCACTCGTTCTCGCACATCGTGCAGACCACGCTCGGCAGGAACGTCTCGATCGGTCCCTATGCGCGGCTGCGACCCGGCACCTCGCTCGGCGACGGCGCGCGCATCGGCAATTTCGTGGAGACCAAGGCCGCGACGCTGGAGGCCGGCGTCAAGGTCAACCATCTCTCCTACATCGGAGACGCCACCATCGGCACCAATTCCAACATCGGCGCCGGCACCATCACCTGCAACTATGACGGCTTCAACAAGCACAAGACGATCATCGGGCAGGGCGCCTTCGTCGGCACCAACTCCTCGCTGGTCGCGCCGGTGACAATCGGCAACGGCGCCTATATCGGCTCGGGCTCGGTGATCACGCGCGACGTGCCCGATGACGCCATGGCGCTGGAGCGCAGCCCACAGACCATCAGGGAAGGCGGCGCTGCGCGCTATCGCGAGATGAAAACGCGGGGGAAGGAACCTGAAAAGAACCCGGAAAAGTGAGCCGGCGCTATTCGTCGTCGGCGAATTCGGAGAAGATCGCACGCGTCAGGCGCCAGCCGCGCGGCTTGGCGCGCTTCGCCGGTTCGCCGGCGGTGTGCTTGACGAAGACGGGCTTGCTTTCCTTGCCGCGTTGGGGCGGCGGCCAATGCGCAAGGTGCGTACCCGAGGTCTCGCTGGCACGCATGGACATCGGTGACAGACCTTTGCGGTCGGATGAGCCCTTCATAGCCTTCTCTCCTCGGTACGCAAGGGTTGGTCAAATTTGTTGACAACAAGTTAATGCGCGCGGTTTAAGGCCAGCCAGTTCGACGCAGGCGAGGCTCATTGCCGCTGGTGCTGTCTCAATCAGCAATAATTATTGAGTATCTGGTTCCTTAGGAACTTCGCTAAAAACCGAGCGCGTCGTTTAGGCGATTTTTCGACGATTTGGGGGATATTGATCCGCATGTGCGGGATTGTCGGCATTCTCGGGCGCCAGCCGGTTGCAGAGCAATTGGTGGATTCGCTCAAACGTCTTGAATATCGCGGCTATGACTCCGCGGGCGTCGCCACGCTCGAAGGCAAGCATCTCGCGCGCCGCCGCGCCGAGGGCAAGCTGAAGAATCTGGAGAAGCGGCTGGAAGCCGAGCCGCTCAAGGGCACGACCGGAATCGGTCACACCCGCTGGGCCACCCACGGCAAGCCGACCGTGCACAATGCGCATCCGCATGCGACCGAACGCGTCGCCGTGGTCCACAACGGCATCATCGAGAATTTTCGCGAGCTGCGCGAGGAGTTGCAGAAGAAGGGCACGGTGTTCCACACCGAGACCGACACCGAGATCGTGCTGCATCTCGTCGACGATCTGCTCACGCGCGGCAACAAGCCGGTCGAGGCGGTGAAGCTGACGCTGGCGCGGCTGCGCGGCGCCTTCGCGCTCGGCTTCATCTTCGCCGGCGAGGACGATTTGATGATCGGCGCCCGCAACGGGCCGCCGCTCGCGATCGGCTACGGCGACGGCGAGATGTATCTTGGCTCCGACGCCATCGCGCTCGGCCCGTTCACCGACATCATCAGCTATCTCGAGGACGGCGACTGGGTCGTCCTGACCCACAAAAGTGCTGCGATCTTCGACAAGGACGGCCACGCCGTCCAGCGCGACAAGATCAAGCACGCCGCCGCGACCTCGCTGGTCGACAAGGCCAACTACCGCCACTTCATGGCCAAGGAGATCCACGAGCAGCCGGAGGTGGTCGGCCACACGCTGGCACGCTATGTCGACATGGCGACCGAGCGCGTCTCGCTGCCGGTCCAGCTTCCGTTCGACTTCAAGAACATCCAGCGCATCAACATCACCGCTTGCGGCACCGCGAGCTACGCCGGCTTCGTCGCAAAATACTGGTTCGAGCGTTTTGCGCGCGTGCCGGTCGAGGTCGACGTCGCCTCCGAATTCCGCTACCGGGAGGTGCCGCTTCGCAAGGGCGATCTCGCGATCTTCATCTCGCAATCAGGCGAGACCGCCGACACGCTGGCCGCGCTGCGTTACGCCAAGGACCAGGGCGTGCACACGGTCGCCGTCGTCAACGTGCCGACCTCGACGATCGCGCGCGAGAGCGAGACCGTGCTGCCAACGCTGGCCGGGCCCGAGATCGGCGTCGCCTCGACCAAGGCCTTCACCTGCCAGCTCATGGTGCTGGCAAACCTTGCAATTGCAGCCGGCAAGGCGCGTGGCGAACTGTCCGACGAGGACGAGGCCAAGCTGGTCCATGGCCTCGTCGAGATTCCGCGCCTGATGTCGGATGCGCTCACCACCGAACTCCAGATCGAGAAGCTCGCCCGCGAGATCGCCAAGTCGCGTGACGTGCTCTATCTCGGCCGCGGCACCAGCTTCCCGCTCGCGCTCGAAGGCGCGCTGAAGCTGAAGGAGATCTCCTACATCCACGCCGAGGGCTATGCCGCCGGGGAGCTCAAGCACGGCCCGATCGCGCTGATCGACGAGACCATGCCGGTCGTCGTCATCGCGCCCTACGACCGGGTGTTCGAAAAGACCGTCTCCAACATGCAGGAGGTCGCTGCCCGCGGCGGCAAGATCATCCTGATGACCGACGCCAAGGGCGCGGAGGAGGCGACCGTCGAGTCCCTTGTCACCATCGTCATGCCCGATATGGCGGCGGCGTTCACGCCGATGGTCTATGCCGTCCCCGTTCAGCTGCTCGCCTATCATACGGCGGTCATCATGGGGACCGACGTCGACCAGCCGCGCAATCTCGCGAAATCGGTGACCGTGGAATAGACAGAAGGGGCGGGCCGGAACGCTTCGTGGTCTTCCAAAACCTGCTAGAAGACCCTAGCTTGAATGAAGCGACCGACCTGGAACCCGAATGACCCCCCGTGACGACGCGCCTGCGCCTCTCGACCCCGTGCCGGAGCCGCATACTGGCCTGATCGGCCGCTTCCGCAATTATTTCCTCACCGGCCTCATCGTGACGGGGCCGATTGCGATCACGCTGTATCTGGTCTGGTGGTTCGTCACCTGGGTTGATGGCGTGGTGCGGCCATTCGTGCCGCTGGCCTATCGGCCCGAGACCTATCTGCCCTACGTCGTTCCCGGCTGGGGCCTGATCGTCGCATTTTTCACACTGACGCTGGTCGGATTCCTTGCGGCCAATTTGATCGGCCGGACGCTGGTCGATGTCGGCGAGACCTTTCTCGGCCGCATTCCGGCGGTGCGCGCCATCTACCGCGGCCTGAAGCAGGTGTTCGAGACGCTGTTCTCGGGCAAGGGCTCGAGCTTCCGCAAAGTCGGCCTGGTCGAGTTTCCCTCGCCGGGCATGTGGTCGATCGTGCTGATCTCGCAATCGCCGAACGAGGACGTCTCCCGCAGCCTGCCGGGTCAGGAGGAGCACGTCTCGGTGTTCCTGCCGTGCTCGCCGAATCCGACCACCGGCTTCTTCTTCTACGTGCCCAAGAGCAAGATTGTCGAGGTCGACATGAGCACCGAGGATGCCGCGACCCTGATCATGTCGGCCGGCGTGGTGCAGCCCGGCTCGACGCCGGATCCGAAGAAGGCAGCCGCGCTGGCGGGCATGGCGAATGCCGCGCGCATTGCCAACGCCTCGGCGCTCCAGCCCCAGCCTGCGAAGGTGGAGTAGGGCCATTCCTCTGCGGGATGGCCGCCGGTCACGCGGGCGTCCCGTCCTCTGCTAGTCTCCGGTTGAACTGAGCGCGTCGCTCGGAATCCGACCTGGAGTGCACGATGTCCAAAACGACGTCAAAGACCATTGCGATCCTCGCGCCCGGTGCCATGGGCAGCGCGGTGGCCCGCCGCCTCAGCGAGCACGGTGCGCGCGTGCTGACGTCGTTGAAAGGGCGGAGCGAGGCGACACGCAAGCGCGCGGCGGATGCCGGCATGATCGGCGCCGAGGACGACGCGATCGCGGACGCCGACATCATTCTCTCGATCGTTCCGCCGGGCGAAGCCGTGGCGCTCGCCGAGCGGCTGGCGGGCCTGATCGTCCGGCGCGAGAAGAAGCCGGTCGTGGTCGATTGCAATGCCGTCAACGTCGATACCGTGATGAGGATCGAGGAGATCATCGGATCGGCACAGGCGCCATTCGTCGATGCCGGCATCATCGGATTCCCACCCCAGCCCGGCGGCAAGAGCCCGGCCTTCTACATGTCCGGCGAGCATGCCGGAGAGGTCGCTGTGCTGAAGGACCTCGGGCTCGACGTGCGGATCGTCGAGGGCCCGGTCGGAGCGGCGTCGGCTTTGAAAATGTCCTACGCCGGCATCGTCAAGGGCCTCGCCGGCATCGGCTCGGCGATGGTGGTCGCGGCAACGAAAGCGGGCGCAGCCGATGCGCTGCGTGACGAGCTCGCACTGAGCCAGCCCGCGGTCCTGGCCCGGCTGGAAGTCGCGCTGCCGGATATGATCCCGAAGGCCTATCGCTGGGTTGCGGAGATGCGGGAGATTTCCGGCTTCCTCGGCCCCGATCATCCGGCCGGCCTGATCTACGAGGGCTTTGCGCGCTGGTTCGAGCATCTCGCCGAGGACGCGAAAGGCGAGGCGGCGGACGCAGACCTGATGAAGGCATTCGCCGCGCGTATCGCGCAGAAGAAATCCTGATCGTCCGGTCTTATGTCACGGCCATCGCGCACTGGCCGTGCACCGAATCCAGAAAACCCTGGATGTCCCGATCGCGTCTCAAGCGTACGACCGGGACGTCAGCGCCATATTGCACACGCTCGGCCTCGATGACAGGCGCGCGCTCGGTGTCGTAGCGCCACGCCTCCTGCATCATTTTCCAGTCGAATTGTTCGGGGCACCCCTCCGGGAGGTCAGGCCGGGTCCTGTGGCGATCGAAGGCGGAGCGCTGGAGAATGCGCCACTGGCAGAGCCAGCGCGGGCGGTCGATGACGACCAGAGTGTCGGCGCGCGCGAGCGTGAGATCGAAGGCAAGTCCCGAGAAGCTGCCGTCGACAACCCATTCGTCGCCCGCGATCGCATCAGCGACACGTGTCCGGAAGCTCGGTTTGTCGGACGGCTTCCAGCCCGGCCGCCAGTAGAGCACGTCGAGATGCACCACGGGCAGCCCGAGCTTTTGCCCGAGATTTCGGGAGAGGCTCGTCTTTCCGCTACCCTGGCTGCCAACGACGATGATCCGGCGCATCGCCGTAGGGTTCCATAAAGTCGGGCCCAGGGAAAGAGGACGCCTCCTGGACGCGCTTTATTACCTGGCATGTAATTGAGCCAACTCGCAGCTTGACTACTCTTCCGGTCATCCACCCGACAGGAAGCATTCAATCAAGCCTCCTGTCGCGCGTGTGTCAGTGCATGAGGAGAGAGATATGCAAGTCGTGTTTACGAAGAAGGAGCCGCCGCAATGGCTGCTCGACATGTGGCACGAGATCGACGACAAGACTTTCGGCCAGGGTTTCGACTGTTTTACGGACGATGCCGTCTGCAATCTCGGCGTCGCAGATTGGAAGGGGCGCGACGCGATCCGCGCCAATCTGAAGGCCTTCATCGACACCGGCTTCACCGCGCTGCATCACGTCACCGAATATTGGGATGCCGGCTCCCTGAAGGTGTTTCGCGGGGTCGTGGACATGACACCCGATGATCCCTCGATGAAGACGGTGCATCCCACGATGACGCACTTCTTCTACATGGACGAGACGGACGATACCAAGGTACGGCACTGGGTCGGCGCCGTAGGGCCGGTCGCTTTCGGTTGATCGAATCCAACCTGCTGCCATCGGCGGCGGCGCCTCGGCGCACCGCCGCCGATGCGCGTTGACGATGCCGCAGATCGACGGGAAGGACCGACTGACCATGAAAGCGACGGCCAGCGCCCTCAAGATACGCGCCAGCTCCGCGGGCGCGCTCCTGCGTCAATGGCGGGACATTCGCGGCAAGACACAGCTCGACCTGTCCTTCGACGCCGGCGTCTCGCAGAAGCACATCAGCTTCGTCGAGAGCGGTCGCAGCGTTCCGAGCCGCCAGATGCTGCTCGATCTTGCCCAAGCCCTCGATGTGCCCTTGCGCGAACGCAACGAGCTGCTGCTAGCCGCCGGCTACGCGCCGTCCTATTCCGATCCCGCGCTCGACACGCCGGCCATGACGAGCATCAATGGCGCTCTGCGACGCATGCTGCGTCAGCACGAGCCGTTTCCCGCCATCGTCATGGACCGGTACTGGAACGTGTTGATGACCAACGAGGCTGCACCGCTTCTGTTCAATTGCTTCATCGACATGTCGGCGCGACCGGCGCCACGAAACCTGCTGCATCTCATGTTCGATCCGGACGGCATGCGCCCCTTCATCGCGAACTGGCCGCAGACCGCGCGCGGACTGCTCGCAAGGGTGTATCGCGAGGCGGTCGGGCACGTCGTTGATATCAGGACGAAGGCACTGCTGGGGGAGTTGTCGCAATACCCCGGCGTGAAGCCGGAATGGCGTGCGCCGTCGGCCTCTGATGCAATGCCGATGATCCCGCTGTCCTTCGTCAAGGACGGGGTGATGCTGGACTACTTCTCCCTGATCACGACGGTCGGAACGCCGCAGACGGTGACTGCGGAAGAGCTGCGGCTCGAGTGCATGTTCCCCGCCAACGAGGCGACCGAAGCCGAGCACGGCAGGTTTTTGCTGGCGCATTCGGGGCGAAGGTCAACGCCGCACTGAAGCGGGCCTGGGCTGAAGCGAAATCTGCTTGCCCTGCCAAGTGGGCGATGGCTGAATGCGCGAAGCATGACATGTGATTTCACGCGGGAGTTCGAATGAGGGTGCTCGTGATCGGCGCGGGAGCGCTCGGAGGCTATTACGGAGCTTGCCTGGTCCGAGCGGGCGCTGACGTGACCTTTCTGGTGCGGTCCGGACGGGCGGAGCAATTGCGGCGGGATGGATTGAGGATCGTGAGCCCGCACGGCGACTTTGCCCTGCAGCCGAAGATCCTTCTGGCGAATGATCTCAAGGAGCCGTTCGACGTCGTGCTCGTCGGCGTGAAATCCTATTCGCTCGATGACGCGATGAGCCAGTTTTCACCGGCCGTTGGCGCCAGCACGATGATTTTGCCGATCCTCAACGGGTTGAAACATATCGACGCCCTGACAGCGCGGTTCGGCGCCGCGCACGTCCTCGGCGGGCTCGCGAACGTCAGTGCCGGGCTCGATGCGGATGGTCGTGTCGTTCAGTTCATGGCCAATCAGACCATCGTGTTCGGTGAGGTCAAGGGGGCGATCAGTGAGCGGGCGCGCGCGTTGCAGTCACTGCTCGAGATCCCCGGTATCGACGTGCGCGCCAGCGAATCGATCATGCAGGACATGTGGGAGAAATTTGTCCAGCTGAGCACGCTCGCCGGCATCACCTGCCTGATGCGTGCAAGCATCGGAGACATTCTGGCCGTGCCGAACGGCGAGGAGTTCATTTTCCGCCTGTTTGCGGAATGCTGTGCCGTGGCGAGCGCCTCAGGTTTTGAGCCACGAGCGCCGTTCATCGAGTTCGATCGGAAGCTCTTCACAACGGCGAACTCGCCGCTCAAGGCCTCGATGCTGCGGGACATCGAGCGCGGCTCGGTGACCGAGGCGGAACATATACTTGGCGATATGGCCAACCGGGCCCGTGCGCTGGGTATCGACACGCCGCTATTGAATTTGGCGCGCGCGCATGTGGCGGCCTATGAGGTTGGGCGACAGAGAGCGGCCAGCTAACCCGCCCCGATCAACGGAATCGCCTCGTCCCGCTCGTAAAGATACAGCAGGCATCGCAGCGCCTCGCCGCGCTCGCCCTTCAGCTTGGGATCGTCCTTCAGGATGCGCAGCGCCTCGTCGCGGGCCTGCGTGATGAGCTGGCCATGCACTTCCGAGCGGGCGATGCGGTAGCCGGGCAGGCCGCTTTGGCGCACGCCGAGCACGTCGCCTTCGCCGCGCAGCTTCAGGTCTTCCTCGGCGATCCGAAAACCGTCGGTGGTCTCGCGGATCACCTTCAGCCGCGCCTTCGACATCTCGCCGAGCGGCTCGGAGTAGAGCAGCAGGCAGGTCGAGGCCTCCGAGCCGCGCCCGATGCGGCCGCGCAACTGATGAAGCTGGGCGAGGCCAAAGCGTTCGGCGTTCTCGATCACCATGATGGTCGCCGCCGGCACGTCGACACCGACCTCGACCACGGTGGTCGCGACCAGCAGCCCGATCTCGTGGGCGGCGAACTGGCCCATGACGCGGTCCTTCTCGGTGCCTTTCATCTGGCCGTGGACGAGGCCGACGCGGTCGCCGAAACGCTTTTGCAGACTTTCGAAACGCTTGGTCGCATTGGTCAGGTGCTCGGTACCCTCGGCCTCGGATTCCTCGACCAGCGGGCAGATCCAGTAGACCAGCTTGCCTGATAGAAGCGCGCGGCCGATGCTATCGGTGACCTCGTCGAGGCGGCTGATCGATATGGTGCGGGTTTCGATCGGCTGGCGGCCCGCCGGCTTTTCGCGCAATTCGCTGATGTCCATGTCGCCGAAATAGGTCAGCACCAGCGTGCGCGGGATCGGCGTGGCGCTCAGCACCAGCACGTCGACGGCCTCGCCCTTCGAGGTGAGCGCCAGCCGCTCACGCACGCCGAAACGGTGCTGCTCGTCGACGATTGCGAGGGCGAGATCGCTAAAGATCACGTCGTCCTGGATCAGCGCGTGGGTGCCAACAAGCAGGTCGATCTCGCCGGCTTCGAGTTGTGCCAGCAGTTCCTGCCGCTCCTTGCCCTTTTCGCGGCCGGTGAGGATCGCGACCCGCATTCCCGCGCGCTCGGCGAGCGGAGCGATGGTCTTGATGTGCTGGCGCGCCAAAATTTCGGTCGGGGCCATCAGCGCCGCCTGCTTGCCGACCTCAGTGACGGCGGCGGCGGCGAGCAGCGCGACCACGGTCTTGCCGGAGCCGACGTCGCCCTGGAGCAGGCGCAACATGCGCACCGGCTGTTGCAGGTCGCTCGCGATTGCCGCCGCCGCGTCGCGCTGGGAGGACGTCAGCGCGTAGGGCAGGGCATCGATGATCTTGTTGCGAAGGTGCCCGTCGCCGGCGTTGCGCACGCCGGCCGGGCGGCGCAATTGCGCGCGAATCAGGGCGAGCGCGAGTTGCCCGGCCAGGAGTTCGTCGAAGGCGAGGCGCGACCAGAACGGCTGGTCAGGCAGAATGTCGGTGAGCTCGACCGGCTGATGCACGCGGGTGAGCGCCTCTGCGACCGGCGGGAAGCTGCAGCGGCGCAGCACCTCGGGGCTGATCCATTCCGGCAGCGCCGGCAGCTTCTGCAACGCCTGCGCGACCGCGCGGCGGAGCGAGCCGAGCGCAAGGCCTTGCGTCAAGGGATAGACGGGATCGATGCCGGAGAGTTTTGAGATCGCCTCCTCGTCCAGCACCCGGTCCGGATGTACGATCTGCGGGATACCGTCATACATCTGCAGCGTGCCCGAGACGTAGCGCTTCTCGCCCATCGGCAGCAGCTTCTCGACATAGCCGGGTTTTGCGCGAAAGAACGTCAGCACGACGTCGCCGGTGTCGTCGCTGGCGTAGACGAGGTAGGGCGCGCGCGCATTGCGCGGCGGGGGCGGGC